>MNXO01000168.1 GCA_001872995.1 Bacteroidetes bacterium CG2_30_32_10
TTCTTCTGTCATGATTTATAAAATTTAAATAATCCAACTAATGAATTTAATTTGTATTATTGCTCTGAAGGCACTTTAATATCGCCAAGTGGGTAAAATGGGAACATATTGTCTTCCATCCATTTATTTGCTTGAACAGGAGCCATTTTCCATCCAGAATTACAATTTGAAACAATTTCAACAAAAGAAACACCTTTATTTAGTTTTTGGTATTCAAATGCTTTTCTGATTGCTTTTTTTGTTTTTCGGACATTAGCAGGTGTATGCACGGCTTGACGAGTAACATAATAAGTACCTGGTAATTGAGCAATTAATTCCGTCATTTTCAAAGGATTTCCATTAAGTGCAACATCTCTGCCATAAGGGCTAGTAGAAGATTTCATCCCTATAAGGGTTGTAGGAGCCATTTGACCTCCAGTCATCCCATAAATTCCATTATTAATAAAAATCATAGTGATATTTTCACCTCTATTGCAAGCATGAATCGTTTCTGCAGTTCCAATAGCAGCTAAATCGCCATCTCCTTGATAAGTGAATACGAATTTATTTGGATAAAGGCGTTTAACAGCAGTAGCAAGAGCAGGAGCTCTTCCATGTGCAGCCTGTTGCATATCAATATCCATAAAATCATAAGCAAGAACGGAACAACCAACAGGCGCAATTCCAATTGTTTCGGATTGAATATTCATTTCCTCAATAACTTCCATAATGATACGATGTGCAGTACCATGTCCACACCCAGGGCAATATGATAAAGCTTTTGACGTAAGTAAATTTGTTTTTTTATAAACTAAATTTTCTTCTTTTATAATACTTTCTGACATAATTTAACCTCCAATTATTTGTTGTTTCAATGCGAGTAATACTTCATCAGGTGAAGGTATCATTCCACCAACACGTCCAAAATGTTCTACTTTAACATTACCATTCACCGCAAGTCTAACATCTTCAACCATTTGACCAAGACTCATTTCTACAGTTAAAATTCCTTTTACTTGTTTTGACATTTCATTAATAGCTGTTGAAGGGAATGGGAAAAGAGTTATAGGACGTAAAAGACCTAGTTTTATTCCTTTGTCTCTTGCATTGTCAACGGTTTTTTGACATATACGAGCACTTGCACCATAAGCTACTAGTAAGTATTCGGCATCATCACATTGAATTTTTTCAAATCTAACTTCATTGTTTTGTATTTTTAAATATTTTTGATGAAGTTTTTCAACGTGTTTTTCTTGAATTTCAGGGATAAGATTAAGAGATGTAATAATGTTTCTTTCTCTATTTGGTGTTTTACCAGTAGTAGCCCAAGGACATCTTTTGATTATTTCTTCATCAGATAAGCGTGGTTTTTGTTCTGAGAGTTCGACTTTTTCCATCATTTGACCAATAACACCATCAGAAAGGATTAACACAGGATTCAAATATTTAAAAGCCAATTCAAATCCTAAGTCCACAAAATCGAACATTTCTTGAACAGAAGCTGGGGCTAAAACAATGAGTCTATAATCTCCATGACCACCACCTTTGGTTGATTGAAAATAATCGCTTTGTGCAGGTTGAATAGTGCCTAAACCAGGACCGGACCGAACTACATTTACAATAAGACAAGGTAGTTCTGCACCTGCAATATATGAAATTCCTTCTTGTTTTAAGCTAATACCAGGACTTGAAGAAGAAGTCATCACTTTTTTACCACAAGAAGCACCACCATAAACCATATTTATAGCAGCAACTTCACTTTCAGCTTGAAGAACAACCATACCTGTTCTTTCATAAGGTTTTTCAGCAAAAAGATATTCTATAACTTCCGTTTGAGGAGTAATAGGATAACCAAAATAGCCATCAGCTCCAGCACGAATAGCAGCTTCTGCCACAGCTTCGTTACCTTTCATTAATCTAAGCTCTTTCATTACTTTATTTGTTTAATTTAATTTATTAAACTTATATTTTCACTTTATAAACTGTTATTACTCCGTCAGGACATACTATTGCACAATTAGCACAACCTATACATTCATCATTTACTTTTTCTGAATAATGATATCCTTTACCATTCACTTTTTTTGACATAGCTATAACACTATTAGGACAAGCAGCAATACATACTTCGCATCCTTTACATTTTTCTATATCAATGACAATATCGCCTTTTACTTTTGCCATTATTTTCCTCCTTAAAAACTTTTATTAGATTATTGACTTTGCAAAACTATGATTATTTATTTAATCATAATAAAAAAAAAATATTTATTTTAAGAATTACTTACAGTCTTTATTGTGATTTGTATTGAAAGAATGCAATCTCTTTTCTAAATCGCTAAATTGATTGCGTTTCACCAAAGAAACACAGGCTCTAAGTCCTTCTAATCGTTCACTTCCTGTAATCGTCAATGAAATAGCGCTAATACCGTAATATAATAATTCTTCTAGAAGCTGTTCGCCAGATAAACCGGGGTATGAGATTGTAAAATAAAATCCATCAGCCAATGGTTCATTTTCATCTTTATCGTAAACAATTTTAAATCCATTATCGATAAATAGTTTTTTCATAATATGAGCCTTTTCGCCATATTCTTTGACCTCTTCAACAAAATTATATTTACCATCATTGGCTGCTTTAAGAATTGCAACCAATGCGTATTGTGCAGAATGTGATGTGCCTGAACTTAATGAATAAACAGTTCCAAAAATCATAGCTTTACCAAAAAGATCTGAATTGTAATATCTTTTCAAATCTGGTGTTTGGTGATTAAATAATTTATTAGAAATAACCATCATTCCAATACGTTGACCAGCATAGCTAAATGCTTTAGAACTTGAAATAAATAGAATATAATTATCTGTATATTTAGCAACGGAAGGTTGAAAAGGAGGTACTCCAGGTTTTGAGTAGTCTTTACGGAAATCCATACCAAAATACGCCAAATCTTCCATTATTACCACATTATATTTGTTTGCCAACTCTGCTATTATTTGTAATTCCTTATCGGTAAAACAAATCCATGAAGGATTATTTGGATTGGAGTATAATACAGAAGAGATATTTCCCTTTTTAAAATAAGATTCAAGCTTTTCTTTAAGTTTATCGCCACGATAATTATATACATCAAAGCTTTCAAACTTTACTCCAAGTACTTTACATTGCTGTTTGTGGACAGGGAAGCCTGGATCGATAAATAGCGTTGTATCTTTATCTTTATACATCCTATTAACAGTCATAAAACAAGCAAAACTGCCTTGCATAGAACCAACAGTAGGAATACAATTTGCTTTATCAACATCAATATCAAGAAAGAGTTTTACAAATCTTGATATTTCAGATTTTAATAAAGGGACTCCATCAATATCAGGGTATATAGAAGCAACTCCATTTTTCAAAGCTTGAATTTCAGCTTCAATACCAATTTGGCTTGGAGGCAATCCAGGTACTCCCATTTCCATTCGAATATATTTTTCTCCAGTTGCATTTTCAATATTATCTACCAGACGTTTCAATTCTCTAATTGTAGCTTTACCTACAAATGGGAGATTCATTTCTTCAATTTTGCTTTTAACTATTTCGTAATTAATAGGTGTATTATTCATAAAATAATATTTTGATGGATTTATAGATGTTTCATTTAATATTTTTAATTTTTAGCTTTAATACTTGCAATAGCCAATATAACCCCAAGAGCAATACCCAATAATGCAGCAAAAAGAATTTGATATTCTACTGGAAGTATAAAAGTAATAGTCTGAGCAGGAATCCAGAAGAAAGGAATCGTTTTTTTGAAAACGAAATTCCATTGTACTGACCAATTAAGATTAATCATAATTTCAGAAAATTTTATTGGTTTAAAAAAGCCAGCAATAGTTCCTTTATTGGAAATTATATGTGTATCCGTTATTTTATGAAATGTCATCATAACTGGGGCATAAGTTATATTTATTAAAACGCTAATAGAAAAAGCTGTAAGCAATTTAGTAGTTGTGAAAGCCCCTTTTAATGATACTACTGCATTATCAACACCAAGATATTCTATTAAAACAGGAACTCCACTTGCATATAATACAAAAGCCATTTTAATTGTCAAACCCAAAAAACCCCAAACAATTGCGCGTGGAATGATTCCAAAACCCCTGTAATTATAAACTCCACTTTTTATTCTCAGACCTATCATTTCACCAATTGTGGCTAATATAGCAAATTTAATAAAGCTAGTTATCATTCCATGCTCTTTATTAAAGCTTTCATAAAAACTAAATAGCTCTTTAGAAAGAAAGAATGGGAGAAACAAGGCAATAAAAAAAAGTATAAAGAGAATATCGTTTTTTTTCATTTTATTGTTTTTTTTCAATTCTGATGCGGGCATCTACAGCAATAACAGTTTTTTTGTTTCCTAACAAAGGATTTAAATCCATTTCAATAATTTCGGGAGCTACCATCAATAAAGCCGATAATCTAACGATTACATCTGCAAACATTTCTTCGTTTACCCCTTCCTGTCCTCTCACACCTTGAATAATCTTATAACTTTTCAAACTTTTTATCATTGTAGAAGCCTCATCGATAGACAAAGGTACAAGACCTACTGAAACATCCTTTAATACTTCAATAAATATTCCACCTAAACCACATAAAATTAAATGCCCGAACTTAGGTTCAAATTTTGCACCTACAAAAAGTTCCGTTCCTTTAAGCATTGGTTGAATAAGAATAGCTGTAGTATCTTTTATTTGAATCATTCTAGAAAACTCTTTTTCTACAGTAGCTGAATCAGAAACATTTAACACCACACCACCCACATCTGATTTATGAACAGGTCCCACTACCTTCATTACAACAGGAAATCCCAACTTTAATGAAGAAATTACGGCTTCTTCTTTTGTTGTAGCAATAGCCTCCCCTGCCCTATTTATGCCAGCAGCATCCAACAATTGCTGAATATCATCTGGTGCGATATATCCCTCTTTGGCATTATCTATAATAGAACGAATTTTATGTTTATCTATTTCGGGCAAATTTATTGCTTCAGGTGCAGGCTTTGGAGTATAATAAACTCTTGACAAGGCATTTCCTAATGTTACTTCATCAGGAAAATTTATTCTACCTTTAGAAAGGAATTCATCCACTTCAGCTTTTGCTGTTAATATAGAAGGAAGTACAGGATAAATTGGCTTTTTGGCTTTCTTCATTTTATCATCCAGTACTTTATAAACGTCAAACAAAGGGAATAAACCAGGTGTACCAAATATAACCACCATTGCATCAATGTTATCAAATTTTTTATCAACAAAGTCAATGATAATTCCTAATTGTTCGGCAGTTCCTGTTGCAAGAAAATCTATTGGATTAGCTACTGAAGAACCAGAAAATAACTGGGCTAAAAGGTTTTTACTTTCTATATTATCTATATGAGGAACACATAAACCTCCATTTGACAAAGAATCAGTAAGCATCACCGCCGGTCCACCAGCATGAGTAATAATTGCAATATTTTTCCCTTTCAATTCAGGATGCATAAAAACAGAAGCAACACTAATGAGGTCTTCTCTGCCATAACATCTAACAATTCCTGCTTTTTTGAAAAGAGCATTAACAGCTACATCAGAGCTTGCAAGAGCTCCAGTATGAGAAGATGCAGCCCTACTTCCAGCTTCTGAAGAACCAGCTTTTATTGCTGCAATTTTACAACCTTTTCTAATTAATGAAGAAGCATGTTTAAGTAATAATTTAGGTTTTGATATATTCTCAATGTATAAAAGCTTCACTTTTGAGCTTTTCTCCGCATCGAACGTTTCGTCAAGATATTGTAATATTTCTTCTACACCAAGTTGGGCACTATTGCCAACAGAAAAAACGCTTGAAAAAGACAATCCCTTTGGAATACCAGCTTCCATAATAAAACAAGCAGTAGCGCCAGAGCCTGATATAAAATCACAACCCTTAGGATTTAATTTAGGAATGGGGTATGTAAATATACTATGATGAAATTGTGTAAGAATACCAACGCAATTAGGTCCAATTAAACAACCTCCCACCTTATTTATAGATGCAACTATTTGTTGTTCAAGTTTTTTCCCTTCCTCACTTTCTTCACTAAACCCTGCTGAAAGAATAATAAATGCCTTCGTGTTTTTATTACTAGTAAGTAATTCAACTGTTTCGAGAATGTATTTGGCGGCAATAGCAATAATAGCTAAATCAACCTCAGGTAAATCAGACGGATTTTGAAAGCTTTTAATCCCCTGAACTTCTGTTTCTTTAGGGTTTGTAACATATAGATTGCCCCTATAATTACCATCTATTAGATTTTTTAATATTTTGCCACCTGGTTTAGTAATATCATTGGAACCACCAACAACAACAATACTTTTAGGGTGAATAAGCTGTTCGTTTATCATTTTATTTAAATTTTCTCTTCAATAATGTTGGCTAAAATAAATAAAAAAAAAAAGGTAGAGAATTTTTTTTACTAAATACCTTTATTATATCTGATTTCATTCATAGAAGCTGAAAGTTATGTGTTTGATTTAAAAATATTTAACTTTTCAATGACTAAAGTTTAAATTTCCAATCTTTTTAAGATTTGAACATATTAAAAAAACAAGATTAGCAAAGAAATTGAAAATTATAAATCCTCTATGACAATAATGACAAAGAACACAAAAAAACGTGTTAAGTAGTATGAGACTTAACACGTTTTTGTAACCAATTAACTAAAATTTAAAAAACATGAAAAAACAACAAAAATTTCACTTACTAATTTATGGTTCTGCTTGTTTCTATGATGTAAAATTAAATATAATAAAAGCAAAAAATAAGCGTATTTTCAATGATATTTGCTCCGTAAAAATACTGATTTTAAATTATATTGGATATGTAATGCTTTACAACTCCTGTTTACCTAGTATTTTAAAAATGATATTTAAAGATACTACCTCTAATTAATTACTATTGAATTATAATTCTTTCTTTTCCATAATCCTTAGAATAAATACAATCAGTAATTAATAAATTAACTCTAAAAACAGCCTAAATAAAAAAATGAAAGAATTGAATTTTAAATTGAAAAAATGTTAATTTTACCTGTCTATTTTCAATAAAAAATGAAATCACATCAAGAAATTATCGCAACCGAGTTGGGTATTTCGGTTGGTCAAGTGGAAAGAACTATACTTTTGCTAAATGGTGGTGCTACCGTTCCATTTATTGCCCGCTATCGTAAAGAAATGACGGGTTCGCTTGATGAAGTTGCCATTACCAATATAAGAGATCGAAATACTCAGTTAATTGAATTGGATAAACGAAGAGAAAGTATCATAAATTCTATTCAAGAGCAAGGGAAATTAAGCAAAGAACTGGAAAAACAAATAAATAATGTAGCTACCATCTCGGAATTGGAAGATATTTATTTGCCTTATAAACCTAAAAGGAAAACCAGAGCAACTATGGCAATAGCAAAAGGATTGGAGCCTTTGGCATTGCTAATTATGGAACAACGTTTGTCTGAAATCGAAACAAAAGCAGAATCATTTATTGATGAAGAAAAAGGAGTTAGTAGTATTGAAGATGCTATTGCTGGAGCAAGGGATATTATCGCCGAATGGGTAAATGAGAGCCAAACTGCTCGAAGTCAAATTAGAAAATTGTATTCGTATGAAGCAAACATAAAATCAAAAGTAGTCAAAGGCAAGGAAAAAGAAGGAGAAAAATACGAAAACTATTTTGAATGTGAAGAATTACTAAAAAAATCGCCATCACATCGCGTGCTTGCAATGTTCAGAGGTGAAAATGATGGATTTTTAAAACTTACTATTGCACCACCAGAAGAAAAAGCAATTGCTCTTTTAGAAAAAACATTTATTAAAGGTAATAATGCAGCATCTCAGGAAGTACAAAAAGCTATTAAAGATAGTTATAAAAGATTATTATCTCCTTCTATTGAAACAGAAATAAGACAAGTACATAAGTTAAAAGCTGATGAAGAAGCAATACGTGTATTTGTAGAAAATATTCGCCAGCTATTGCTTTCTCCACCACTTGGAGAAAAAAATGTATTAGCCATAGACCCAGGATATAGAACTGGTTGCAAAGTGGTGTGTATTGATAAAAATGGTAAACTTTTGCATAACGAAACTATTTTCCCTCATCCACCAGAATCGCAGGTGAAACAAGCAGCTAATAAAATTAACAATCTTATAAATGCTTATAAAATAGAAGCAATCGCTATTGGAAATGGAACAGCAGGACGTGAAACAGAACGCTTTATTAAAAGTATACGCTTTGAAAAAGACGTTATGGCACTAATGGTAAATGAAAGCGGAGCTTCTGTTTATTCTGCATCTGCAGTTGCCCGTGAAGAATTTCCTGAATATGATATCACTGTTAGAGGAGCAGTTTCAATTGGTAGACGATTGATGGATCCATTAGCTGAGCTTGTTAAAATAGATCCTAAGTCCATTGGCGTTGGTCAATACCAACACGATGTTGATCAAAAATTATTGCAACATAGCTTAGATGATGCGGTGATGAGCTGTGTTAATGCGGTTGGTGTGGAAGTAAATACAGCTAGCAAACAATTATTAACTTATGTTTCAGGATTGGGACCAACATTGGCTCAAAACCTTGTTGATTATCGCAATAAAAACGGAGCTTTCAAATCGAGAGAGGAATTGAAAAAAGTTCCTCGCTTTGGAGATAAAGCTTTTGAACAAGCAGCTGGTTTTCTTCGCATTCGTGATTCTATAAATTTGCTTGACAGAAGTGCGGTTCATCCCGAAAGTTATAATATCGTAAAAACGATGTCTAAGGATTTGTCTTGTTCCATAGAAGAATTAATAAAAAAAGAAGAACTTCGCAAACAAATCAATATCCATAAATATGTTACCGAAACAATTGGCTTACCTACATTGCAAGATATTGTAAGCGAACTTGCAAAACCAGGCAGAGACCCTCGTGTAAAATTTGACTTCTTTGAATTTGATAAAAATGTGCATTCCATGAAAGATTTAGAAATTGGAATGGTTTTACCCGGAATAGTTACCAATATTACTGCTTTTGGAGCATTTGTAGATATTGGCGTACATCAAGATGGCTTGATACATATCAGTCAGATGGCGGATAAATTTATTAGTAACCCCAACGAAGTGGTTAAATTAAACCAAAAAGTTAAAGTAAGAGTTGTAGAAGTGGATACCGAAAGGAAAAGAATACAATTGTCAATGAAAGATGTAAAATAGCGTCTTTTACAAGAATTAAATACTAAATCACTGAATATTAAATACCTAAATTTAATAATTGAACAAATTTTCATTTTTTTAAATTTAATTTGTTTTTAAAAAAATTATTTATAACATTGCATAAGCATTTTACTAAAAAAAGTTTTTAGAGGTGCTATTTAATTTTAATTATAATTTTAATTAACATGAAAAAAGAAAAAATTAACAAAAAATTGGTTTTAAACAAAGAAACCATTAGTAAATTAAATACTAAAGAATTAAACAAAATTAAGGGTGGAATGCATACAGAATTAATTGATGCAATGGCAGGAGAAGTTTACCTAACCAAATAAATCTATTTAAAATTGTTTTTCTATTTATAGATTTAGATAAAGACCCGCTTAAACAACGGGTTTTTTTTATTAATAAAATATTTATTTATGAACAGATAGCGGACAAATATAATAGCAACCCCAGCGAAGAAGTTAAATTAAATCAAAAAGTTATAGAAATAGATTTCGACAGAAAAAGAGTACAATTGTCAATGAAGGATGTAAAATAAAATATTTAGTAATAAATCCATAATTTTAATATTGTTATAAAACTTGATTTATACTAAAAATGGATATGTTGTTATTTTAATTCTTTTCAATGCGATTTACCTTGTTATCGCTAAAATTTAGCACTATGGATAAATACTCTTTATAATGGGATAAAAGAAATAACACACTAATAGAACGATTGGTATACAATAATACCGCAATTTCAGTTCAATGGAAGTTAAATTTTAACTATTTGTAGTATAATCGGATTTTTTATTTAATTTTACTAAGAAATAATATTTTATAATATGCAAATATGATAAAACAAGCGTTCTTAATAATAATTTGGGAGTTATTTGCAATTAGTTTAATTGCTCAAAAAGGACAGAAGACCGACAGTATCTATAATTTGATTAAAACTGCGCATAAAGATTCTACAAAAATTGGGTATTTGCTTGAATTAGGTAGTTTGTATAATAATTCTCTGCCTGATTCAGCTATATATTTTTATAATTTAGCTTTTGATTTAGCAACAAAAAATAGCGATAAAAAAAACATATCTCTCTGTTTAAAACGTATTGGGTCTCTTCATATTAATAAGGGTGATTATATT
This sequence comes from Bacteroidetes bacterium CG2_30_32_10, assembly GCA_001872995.1. Lineage (GTDB taxonomy): Bacteria > Bacteroidota > Bacteroidia > Bacteroidales > CG2-30-32-10 > CG2-30-32-10. The sequence continues at coordinate 10,360 of MNXO01000168.1, forward strand.
CAGGCAACAGAAATGTTTAAAAAAGCATTAACTATTTCTGAAGAAATTGATGACAAAACAAGTATATCTACTTGTTATAATAGTCTAGGTAATATTCTATTTTACCAAGGGGATTACCCACAAGCAATTATCAATTATTTGATGTCATTAAAAATAGATGAGGAAAAAGGCGACTCGAGTGGAATGGCTGATACTTATAACAATATTGGATGCGTCTATTTTGAACAGGCAAATTACACCAAAGCTCTTGAGTATTATGAAAAATCTTTAAAAATATATGAAATAATTAAGGATTCAGATAAAGATGCTATATCTAGATGTTATAACGGCTTTGGCAATGTATATGCAACTCAAGGTGACACAACTACAGACAAAACCTTAAAAGCAGTATTATTTAGCAAAGCTATCAATTTTTATAATAAATCCTTTAAGATCAAAGAAGAATTAGGTGATAAATTTGGAATGTCAAGATCTTATAATTTTATTGGCTATGCTCTTTCTCTTCAAAAATCATATGACAAAGCAATCGTCTTTTTTTTGAAATCTTTAGCCTTGAAGGAAGAGGTTGGTGACAAAGCAGGTATTGCAATTGTTCTCGGTAATATTTCTCAATTAAACACAGAATTAAAGCAATATAACAAAGCGGTAATCTTCGCAAAAAGAAGCCTTGGTATTGCTAAAGAAATCGGCTCCTTAGATGATGAAAAGCAGGCTTATTATTATCTTTACACAGCATATAAGGGATTAGGGTTTTTGAACAATGCCTTAGAAAACCATGAATTATATGCCAAACTTAATGATTCCATTTTTAACCAACAAAAAAACCAACAACTTACTAATATTGAAGCAATTTACCAAAGTGAAAAAAAACAGAAAGAAATAGAACTTCTGGAGAAAACAAAAGTTTTGCAAAAAACTGAGATAAAAAGACAAACAACACAGAAATATGCTTTTATTATTGGTTTTGCTTCAATGTTACTTCTTGTTGTAATAACATTCTATAGTTATAGGAAAATTGAATCACAAAACAATCTTATTAAGAAAAAAAATGAAGAGTTGAATATGCAAAAAGAAGAAATTCTTTCTCAAAGAGATAATTTACAATTGCTTAATGTAGAGCTATCCCAGCAAAAAGAGGAGGTTATAACACAACGCGATGAAATTTCACATCAAAATAGCATCATTGAAAAACACAATAAGAAAATTACTTCTAGCATTTATTACGCTCAACGCATTCAAAAAGCAATACTTCCCTCCGAAGCAAATATAAAGACTTTGTTTCCTCAAAACTTTGTTATCTTTAAGCCTAAAGATGTTGTAAGTGGTGATTTTTATTGGTTCGAGAAAAAGGAAGATAAAATTTATTTTGCGGCTGCAGATTGCACAGGGCACGGAGTGCCAGGTGGCTTTATGAGCATGCTTAGCTACAATCTCCTAAACGATGCCATCAATGAGCAACATATTGCAAAACCTTCAGAAATAATTAATTTTATTGGCAAACGTATTAATAAAATTCTAAGACAAAGAGCAGATGATTCTTCTGTTAAAGATGGTCTCGATTTAGCTTTATGTTGTTATGATTCAAAATCAATGTTGCTAGAATTTGCTGGTGTACAAAGTACAATGTTTCTAATAAGCAACAACAACATTAAAGAATATAGCTCTGATTGGCACCCCATTGGAGAACCATTCCACGATAACTTTTTCGCTTATTCAAATACAGAAATTAACGTTACGAAAGGTGATTCTATCTATTTATCAACGGATGGTTACACCGATCAATTTGGTGGAGAATTGTTAAAAAAATACACCAAAAAACAATTAAAAGAATATCTTTTGTCAATTCATCAACTATCAATGACTAAACAAAAAGAAAAACTTGAAAATGCCTTTGAAACCTGGAAAGGTTCTCACGAACAAATTGACGATGTACTTTTGTTAGGGATTAAACTATAGATAGCTAATCAGTGACTAAAATGCCTAAAGTAAAAAAAACCTCAATTATACAAGTAATACAAGATGATATTTTTAATTTAATAATTCTCAAAATTTAAAAAGAATTAAAGCATTTTTTCAGCAGTTAAATAACCATGGGCTGTGGCATAAATAATAGAGCGAGTGGCACCAGAGCAATCGCCAATAAATTTGAGCGTTTCAAAAACATCGTTGTTTAAAGTATTAGAATAGAATTTAATTTCGGGAGCATACACCAAATTATCTGGATTGGCAACTCCAGGGATTACTTTATTGAGGCTATCAATAAAATCGATAATACTTTCGATAATACGCCTTGGAAAAGCAAGATTGACATCGCCAAGAATATATTTATCGCTCTCAAGTGTGGGAAGAACTCTATAAAGATTCTTAGTTCTCCTCGAGTTTTTGAAATGGTTGTAGGTTTGTAAAATCACTTTATTTTCGCCAGCAAGTAAATTAGATAGTTTGGCAATATGCGAACCATAACCAACTGGGTCGTTAAAGGGTTCTGTGAGTTTAACGGTTGTTAATATGGCGAAGTTGGTATTCTTACTCTTTTCTTTCATTTTGGCATGACCATTGACGGTAACAAAATCGCCATAATTTTCGGTAACAACAAAGCCAGACGGATTATTACAGAAGGTTCTCACCACATAACCTGTTTTAGTTTTGTACTTAACCTTAAATTCGTACATTTCCTTGTTTAAATCTTCCACAATATGATCGGGAAGTTCAAAACGAATGCCGAGATCCACCTTGGTATTATCTAAAATAAGTTGTGGATATATTTTAATGATATGGTTTATAAGCTTATGCCCACTTCTACCAACCGCAATCACTGCTTTATCAAAAACCTCTGAATTGTTTAATTTTATTTTATCGCCCACAAAATCAACTTCTTTGATTTCTGCATCAAAATGAAAATGAATATTTTGATGTGTCTTGAAGTTTTCATAAATATGATACAAAACCTCTTTCAGTTGGTCGGTGCCAATGTGATAGAAGTCAGAAGTGATGGGTTGAAACCCATTTTCATAAAATTGTTTATAGTATTCTTTGTTATAGAAAGACTTCCCTGTTTCAATTTGTTGATTATCGGTTTGACTAATATAAAAATCTACCAATTGTTTTTGAAGTGCGATATCAACCACCATATCACCACCCATTTCGCTTGAAACAAATAGTTTTCCATCGGCACGAATGCCCGAAATGCTCGATGAATAAATATCTTTGCTTTTTTCAAACACATGTATTTCGTTATTTGATGATTTCATTTTTTCAATAAAACCAATGGCAGCGGCACCAAAACCAACAATTGCAATTTTCATAAATAAATTTATTAGTAAACAAAATTAGTAAATAAAATGGTTTGAATTTACTATTTATCCAATAATCTCAATTTAAGTAATAAACCCTTTTACATATCAGGGGTTGAGGTTAAATGGAGCAAGATATTATTTAAATCGTTTTTTAAGGCTGGAGCCTTCATAGATATGTTCGACTGAGGTTGGAACCTCATTCGAACAAGTTTTTTAGCCGCATAGCGGCAAACTATTTGTAGAATAAACAAGCATATCCACATCGTAAAGCCGCAATAGCGGCAACCTGAGACTAAATAGAACAAGATGTTCTTTAATAACTGGAGCGAGCGGGACGCTAGCTCCTGCGGGACCTCTGAAAAAGGGTCTAAAAAAAATATTTTCGATGCAAAAACAAAATATTTGCTTGTTTGTGTTTAATGTTGGCATGTCGTTGCATATTTTTTGCCTCATGGGGTGCCATATTGACATAATGTGATGATATATTGACATAGTGGATTAATATATTGGCTTAGTAGGTTGACATATTGACATAATGAAGTGCCACATTGACATAATGGGATGTATTTTTTGCATCTCAATGTGTCATGAACCCTTAGTGATGTTCCATGAACCCTTTGTGAGGTTTAATGAACTCTTAAATATGTTTCTGGAACCTATAATGATGTTTCATGAACCCTTAAATGTGTTTCTGGAACCTATAATGATGTTCCATGAACCCTTAAATATTTTCTGAAACGAATAGTCACTTAAAATAAACCCTTAGTGGTGTTTATGGAAGCTATAATGATTTTAAATAAACAATTAACAATTAAAGACCCCTATCCTAAATCCTTTCCCCAAATGGGGCAAGGACTTGGCGTTTGTTGGGATTAAAGCCTTTTGTTGATGATAGTTTGGATTGTATTGTTTTTATGCTTAACTTTTTGCCATTGCTGCAAAAAGTTACAAAAAAATCTAGAACGATAAATGCTTCTGCCCGCTCTGCCAATTTTTTGAACTTGTTACAAATGAATTAGCCCTGCCATATATGACAGGACTACATTTGTACAAGTTCAAAAAAATTGTCATTCACGCAAGAGCCCGCTCGCTTGTCGTTCGGGCTGGCGCACGGGTTGAAGGAAGAAAGGGAATTTGAGGATTTGAAAGTTTTATAATGTGGTAATGTGATGATTTGAAATTTTGATGATGATTATGATTGTAAAAAAACGATAAAACAAAATATTTTTTGCTTATGTGTTTGAAATGATTATTTTTGGCAATGAAAATAAAGTAAATAATTGTGAAACGAAATTTTAAAGAAATGTAATTAAAGAAATATAATATATAGCGTTTAGCCGAATTTTGTTATTGAAACCGTCCAAATTTCAAAACTGAACAAGATAGTAAGCAAAACGCCACGCGAAAGCGTGGTTGTTGCTTTGCTTGTTCAGCGGGTTCTTGGACGGACCTCAATAACAGTTGGCAATTAGACCACGCTGTTTTTTTTATGCAATAACAATAAAAAATACAAAATAGATTGCTTGGTGACCAACAACAATAATTATTCATTCTATCAGTATAATGATATATTTTATTACTTGCTTTATCCTATTTTTTATCGAAATAATATTTGTTTTTAAAAAACATATCTATTTGTTGCACAAAACCAGTGTGTTAAGGAAGCAACAAATTTGCAGACTTCTATATGCAAGGTGTTTACTAATATATTATTACTACTTAAAACTCAAGTATATTGAGGGAAGCCCTTGCTTGATTGCAATGATAAGCAAGGGCGGTAATCGATTTATTTTCTAAAAATTATTCTGTTCTAAAATTTTATTTTAAAGAAATAAATGGATGGAAAATAAAGTGTAAATTGCAACATCAATTTTAAAATAATCTAAAAACTAAACATTTATGAAAAAATTTTGTCTTTTTGTAGTTCTTCCTTTTTTTATAGAATTAGATAGTAGTATAGCTCAAAGTTATACTCCTTTCCCTATAAACAATGCAATTTGGTGTCAGTACGAAATGGTAACTATGCCTCCATTTAGTAAGTGGCCATATTTTTTAAAATTTAAAGGAGACACTATTATAAATAGCACTAATTACAACAAATTGTATTCATCATGGCTTGATACTGTTAATTTTAATGGATATGTCGGTGGTCTTCGACAAGACTATGCTAATAAAAAAACATATTTCATTTATAATGGAGAAACAGAAGAAAATATAATTTATGATTTCGCTTTACAAGAAGGAGATACTTTTTATATACATTACCCCAATGAACAGCCTTGGTTTGATATTTTAATTAACAAGGATAGTGTGGAAATTGTTGATGGAACCTATCGAAAAAGATTTAATTTTAATGATTCATATATGAATACCTGGGTTGAAGGTATTGGATGCATGAGAACATTTATATATCGCCCTATAGGATTGGAGGGAGATGTTCGCTTTAATTGCCTAACAGAAAATACTAATGTAATATACCACAACCCTGGTTCTTTTTTTAATCAATGCTTTAATTTTGTGGGTATAAATGAAGCACCTCAAAACGAATATACTTTTAAGGTTAGCCTTCAAGCAAACAATATAATTAATATTACCTGCCATCAAAACAAGAATGAAAATATAGATTTTACTATGTATGATATGTTTGGGAAACAAGTATATAAAGTAAATCGAAATTTATTGGCTGGAAGTAATACATTATCTTTAAACATTCCCAACTTTTCGGCAGGTATATACCTTTATAAAATCGAAACACATTTATCTGTAAGTTTTTGTACAGGTAAATTAATAATCAAATAAATTAATAATTAAAAAAACATAAAATGAAACAAATAAAATATAAGATACTTATAAAAACACTAAGTGTGTTTTTTATAATAGTGCTTTCCTGTGCGAATATGAAAGCACAAGAAGTCCCTTATTATAATGTTACAAATTTTTGGCAATATGTAAATACGCAAACCTTGTATTTCGATTCTATTAAAATAGTTCGAAATGGAGATATGGGTGGAACTGGCTATAAACAATTTATGCGATGGTTATACAAATGGCAACCTATTGTTACTAATGATGTAAGTTATGATTCATCTTTATCTTATCAATTAAAAGGATTACACAAATTAACCCAAGAATATGTAAATGCTGAAAACAAAACTGAAAATCTACCATTAGTTTGGAAAGAATTGGGACCTATAACCAATCCAAATAACAAATGTATGGGTACTGGAGGTTATAAAAGAATAAAAGGACCAGGCAGGTGTTCGTTTGTAGAATTTGACAGATTAAATAATCAAAGAATTTTCACTGGTTCACCCACTGGAGGTTTATTTTATTCAACAAATGGAGGTAATAATTGGAAAAATGGAGGAACAGATTATTTACCTACACCAAGTATTTCTCATTTTCAAATTGATTCACCGAGTAATACATGGTTTATAGCCACTGGTGATGCAGATGCTGGATTTACGACGTCGTACGGAATATTCAGAAGTACAAATGAAGGCACAAATTGGTATCCAATTAACAATGGATTAGAGATACTAAGTCCGATTACTAATTGGTGGGCTAACCAATGTAGAAAAATATTAATAAATCCAACAAATGGAAATATAATGTATGGAGTGTTCTTTACAGGAATATTTAAAACTACAAATGCCCTTGCCACTAACCCACAGGATGTTATTTGGACAAAGGTATGTGATGGTAAATTTACAGATATACAATATAAACCAAACAGCAACTTTCAAGAACTCTATGCTTCTGGTAGCAGTATATATTTCTCTACTAATTCTGGTAATAATTGGAATATAATTCCAAACATACAACAAATAAACATACAAACAGATGATTTAATAACAATAAGGGTGACTGCAGCAAACTCGAATTCTTTATATGCAGCAGTTGTTAAAGAACCTTCAATGGCACAGCTATACAAATATAATGCTTTATCACAAACATGGTCTTATGCTGGACCAATGAATCACCCTGGTCATGAAGATGAGTATCTTCCATATGGAATGGGGAAAAGTAGAGCACAATCATTTGTTGTATCGCAAATTGATGAAAACCTTATGTTTAGAACACATGTTCAATATATATATAAATCAACTGATGGAGGTATCAATTGGTTAGCTATATCTGACGACAAACATGATGATGGTCATTGGCTTACATATAATCTTGATGGAACAGCATTGTGGATTGCAACTGATGGAGGAGTGAATAAAAGTACTAATTTAGGGGCAACATGGGAAAACAAAACCAATAATATTGGTGTTTCAAATATGTTTAATATTGCTACTGGAAACACTTTGTTTAATCAGATTTTATATGGAGGGTATGATACTGGCACCAGTTTATTTGATGGAATTAATTGGACTCAAATGAATGGATTTGGAGATTCTTTTGATTGTTTAATTGACGACACCGACCCACAAAACCCTATTTATTATATGACTAATCAAAATTTCTTTGGACGATCAGATGATGGGGCTTGTATTTTTAATTCTAAAGATATGCCTTATGCAATAGGAAGTAATGGTTGGGAACATAGATGGGTTAAAGATTTTCATACACAGAGCACCATATACTATGCAGGAAACAATAGAATTGGAAGAACATTAAACAAAATGGATACTTGGTCTGCAATCTCTTTTAATGTAAAAGAAGATGGGATTGGTTTAAAAGCATTTAGACAATTTTATGGAATATGGAATTCTGTTAATTACAATAATTACTTGTATATATCTTCAGTTGGAAGATATGAAGACCCTGAAGCTTTTCGCCTATTTAAAACTACTAATTGTAATGTATCAAACCCCGCAAATGTTACTTGGGTAGATGCCACTCCAGTTTTTAATGGACAAACAATCCACAAATGGATAGGCGATGTGTCAATAGATGAAGAAAACCCTGATAAAATTTGGGTTTGTTATGGAGGGTTTCGCAATGACGGGGGACCTAAAGTAATGTATTTTAATGGCTCTACATGGGAAGATATGACAGGAGGTTATGATAATAATTCTCCATTGTATGGAATAAGTGCTTGCAAAATAATTTTGCAACGAAACTCAGATATTGTTTATTTAGCAACCACTGCAGGATTATACTATAAAACAAATATCACCAATTGGACACCTTTATCTGGTGTTCCTCATTGCGAAGTTTGGGATATGGATATGAATTATTTTGGTAATAAATTAAGAATTGCAACTCGTGGGAGAGGTCTTTGGGAAACAGATATCCCATGTATATATAATTCAACACCACTCGAAATAACAAGTAATCAATTGTGGGATATAGACAAACGATTATCCAGCAATGTAATTATTAAAAACAATGCTACTTTAACCATTACCTCAAGAATAAGTTTACCTACCGATGCCAAAATAATTGTAGAACCCGGTGGCAAGCTCATTGCTGATGGCGGTACACTTACCAGCGGTTGTAGTGGTGATATTTGGCAAGGCATAGAAGTGCTAGGCAACCCTAACCAAATGCAAAACAACCCACTATACCAAGGTTATGTGGAATTGAAGAATGGTGCAACTATAGAAAATGCGGTTATTGGGGTGCATTGTGTGTTGAATGGATATATACCTGCAAAGAATAATGTTACTTATTATTCGAGTGGTGGTATTGTGGTTGCCAATGGTGCTATTTTTAGAAACAACAAAACATCTATTAATATAGAACGCTATGCAAGTGCTTATGGGTTGTCTTATTATGTAAGCAATATTAATGGTTGCACATTTGAGTATCCCAATTTAATACCAAATGCAGATGTAGAAACACCTACTTATATTAAACTTACGGG
>MNXO01000080.1 GCA_001872995.1 Bacteroidetes bacterium CG2_30_32_10
TAAAAAAGATATTTTTATTTGGTAACTTCTTTTGATTGCTTTGAATTTTCGCTTAAAGGTTTATCTTCTTCAATTATTTCGGGTTCATTCTTAAAATAAACATCTAAAACAACTATAATTGCAATAAATCCCCAAAAAGGAACCGAGGCTTTGTCGGTATCTAAAAAGTTGTTTAGAAAACCATGTACCAAATAAGTAATTAAACCAATTAAGAAAACGATGGAGGTGTTCCGAACCACTTTTTGTTTAGCTCGTTTATAAGTTCTAATAGATGTATATATTACGGTTATAATAATGCCTAAGAACGTTAAAGTTCCAAAAACGCCTTCTTCAGCGAGTGGTCCAATATATTCGCTATGAGCGTTCCCTTTATCGCCAGTATTTGTGCTTATAATTGTTTTTTCTTTAGATAATTGGAAAGGTGCATAAACAAATTGATAGGTTCCCGGTCCCCAACCTAAGAAAGGGCGTTGGTCAAACATTCTAAATGCAGACGACCATCTATTTAGCCGTTCCGTATTAGACGCATCCGTAGAAATATTGGAAATAGATTGTAAATGCTCTGTAAAGTTCTTAGAAGAAGCTTGTTTGTTTTTTTCTAATTTCATCCAAATTTGGTTTTGTAAAATAAGAAAACCAGCAATTAGCGTAAATAAAGTCATTAAAACAACCTTATAATTAATTTTTAAACGTAAAACTAGGAAAACTAGAAATGCAATAAATAAGCTAACCCATGCAGCTCTGCAATAAGAAAGCACCAATGCTAATAGAAGTATTGAAAGAGCAAGAATAGCAATAATTTTAAATAGTTTTTTATTAAGAGGGTCTATAATAAATCCTATCAATAATGGAATAAACATTGCTAAAATTGCTCCATAAGCAGTATGGTCGTTGAAAAAAGGCGACATCACCCAGTGAGCCGTTTGTTCATCAAAGCCATATTGAGCATGCACAACTGTTGTGTAAGCAATTACCCCAATTAATGGAATGGTGTACATCCATATAAATGTGTTGATGTTTTTAAAGTTTTTGAAGAGTTGTATTGCCACAAAATAAAAGGTTACAACAAACCAAAGCCTTGATATTAAATATTTAAAAGAAACCAAAGGTAATTCACTGGTGAAACTGGTGAAAAAAATCCAAACTAAATTAAGAAGAATTGCAATCGTAACAGGGTGCTTGATTATTTTTTCGTTGATTTTGTGTTCAAAAAATAACTTTACAAAAAACAAAATCATGATGCCAAACATCAATGGTTCGGTAGGCAAAGCAAAACCAACACCAATATCAATCTCCCTAAGATTAATAGAAAGCGGCGTAAAAAAGACAATAATGAACATTAACTTATCGAGGGCAAAAAAATACATCAGCATAATGAGCATGATGGCTGGCACTAATAACACCCAATAAATATCTTTGGAAATAAAATAAGCATTCAATGCAATGAAAATTGCACAAATTAAATAAACAAGGTATATTTTTATTTTTCCAAACAAAGGATGTGGTTGTTTTTTAATTGGTTTGTTTATTTACTCTGATTTTTTCTAAAACACCTATCACAATGATTGATAAAAACATAGTTGCAATGGTGGAAATAAAAATTATCAAAAACCGTTTAGGAAAAGATTTTTTATCAGCAATATAAGGCTTAGTTACTACGTTTGTATAAGTGAAATTCCTTTCGTAATTCATTTTAATTTTTTCATAGTCGCTCTTGAAAACCTCAAATTGATCAGAAGCATTTTGTAACAAGGCGTTTAATTTAGAAAACTCACCACCTTTTTCTTCCATGTTTTTCTTTAATTTTAATACTTCAGTAGTGTTGATGTTTGAAGCAGAAGTTCTAAGAAAGCCTTTCGTAATTTCTCTGGATTGATTTTCAACATCGGTAATTCCGTATTCGGTACCTAAAATATAAATTTGGTGTTGCAAGGAGTCAATATATTGTTGTTTTTGTTTGAGCATAGACTGAAAATTAACTACTGCTTCATGATATTTAGACTTGTGTAGGTTTTTGACTTTTTGATTATAAAAATCAATAATAGCATTTACCATATTGCAAGCCACTATGGGACTTTCATCCAAAACTTCAACATTAACAGACTCAAATTCGGTTTTTTTAATGCTTACATTTTCCTTGTACATGTAAATTAAAGTGGAATAGTAATATTTATATGATTTGTCAATGCGATAATGTTTACCTAAATCAAATTTTTTAATAACGCTATCTTTAATGTCTTGACTGTTTAAGATTTCTATCATTTGTTCAGTAGTGCTTTCTTCAGAATAAGGGTCAATATTAGCTGGATATATATCAGCAAATGATTTGTATTTAGGTTTAATAAATACAGGGCTTGAAAAAATAGTAGAAAGGATAATGGTTAAAACCAGTAAAACAAGTAAATGTATTTTCCATTTACCAACTAGTTTAATCAAATTCATACTGTTAAAATAGTTTTCCATATCGTCAATATTTATTTTTGTTTTTTTTAAATCTTCAATTACTTTATTAATTCTTTGTTTTTTTGTATTAAATAAGTTAAAACTATGGTTTATTAGTGGGACTTTTTTTTTTAGGTGCAGCTTTTCCGCTAACATTAAAAGAAGCATGCTAAGTAGCAAAGTTGAAAAGGTAGAAACCACAACAATTAGCCAACGTATTGGAAATGCTTTTCTATCAGAAACCAGTCCTTTATCTACAACAAATTTATTGGGCAGCTGATTTTCAATATCTACTTTGGCTTCTAAGTATTTAGCTCTAATTTCAAAATATTGTTTATTGGCATAATCTAGCTCGTTTCTAATGGCAACATAGCTGCCTCCATATTTTGAAAGAAGTTCTATTTTTTTTTCTAACGCTTTGATAGCGGATACATTGTTTTGTGCAATTGCATTGGCATAAGCTTGATTAAATCGTTCGGATTGAGATTCATAATCATTGATACCTAAGGCTCGAATTTTAAATATAGAATCTTCTAAGCTATGCATATACTCTTTTTGAAAATTAAGTTGTTTTTCAACAACAATAAAAGCTTGCATCGATCTTTCTTTTTTCATTCTATTAAAAGTGGAATTGAGAAAAGAAGCAATATCATTGGCAATAGAAGCAGAAATATTAGGGTCTTTATCGAGTACATCAACCTCAATAGCCATAAATTCAGTTTTTCGATAATTAATGTTTTTATTATATTCATCAAAAAGCTTGGCGTATTTGTATTTGCTGGTAGTGTCTATGTTGTAATGCGCCATGAGATTATATTTGTTCATTACAGCGATTCTTATTTCATTAGAATTCAACACTTGTAAAAGTTGTTCAACTTGTTCTTCTTCACCAAAGTTTAAAATGTTTTCTTTTTCAATATAGTTGTTACTCATTAATGCCCTTGCATAAGAGTTGGTGGAGGTGGGCATTAAAATAACCGTAGATTTATATTTGGGGGTAATAAAAAATGGAGAAGAAAAAATATAAGAAAAAAAAACTGTGGCAATTGCAATAATAACAAATACTTTTCTCCAATTATAAATAAAGTCTATGATGTTTTTTGATTCAAAATCAGGGTCTTCCGTCAATTTTTTGATCATAATGAATATTTTGTTCAATAAAACGATTTGCCAAAATTAGAAATTATTATTTAAAGAGCAAATCTAAAATATATAAGAATGAATATTTTTATAAACCTTTTTTAATTTTAATTAATTTAACAATCAACTCCTCTAATAATTCGAGTTTTAACATGTTCGCTCCATCAGATTTTGCCTTAGCAGGATTGGGATGAGTTTCCACAAATATACCATTAACACCAACAGCAACTCCTGCTTTTGCAATGGTTTCAATTAACTCTGGTTTTCCTCCAGTTACACCAGTAGATAGATTTGGTTGTTGTAATGAATGTGTAATATCTAATACAACAGGAACTTTAAAACTTTGCATTTCTGGTATATTACGATAATCAACAATTAAATCGTTGTAACCAAACATAGTTCCTCTTTCTGTAAGCATGATATTTTCGTTGCCAAAGTGTTTCATCTTTTCAACCACAAATTTCATAGAATTAGCAGAAAGAAATTGCCCTTTTTTAATATTCACAATTTTCCTTGTTTCAGCTGCCGCTTTTAATAAATCCGTTTGGCGGCATAAGAAAGCAGGAATTTGAAGAATATCAACATATTTGGCAGCTAACTCCGCCTCTGCTCCAGTATGAATATCCGTTAAAGTTGGAATGTTATATGTTAATCCTATTTTCTTTATGATGTCAAGTGCTAAAATATCACCAATGCCACTAAAGGAATTAACATCCGTTCTATTTGCTTTTCTATAAGATGCTTTGAAGATGGTAAATATATTGTGTTTTTTAGCAATAGTTGCTATTACTTCAGCTATTTGAAACGAAACTTCCTCATTTTCAATAACACAAGGTCCAGCAATCAAGAAAAAACTGTCTTTTATAGAAATTAATTTAGAATAAATTTGGTTGTGCATATTATTTTACTTAATTTTATGAGCAAAAGTAAGTTTTTTTAATAACAATTAGTAATTATACCTATTTTATTAAAAAAAATTCAACAATTCAATTTTAAATAACGTAAAATAATATTGTTAAGCTATAAATTAAAATTCTTTAATCTATGAAAAAAATATACTTATTAAGTATTTTAGTTTTAATACTTTTATCTAGTGCAAAAGCACAAACAGGTACAGATTTTTGGTTTGCTGCACCAGAAGTTACTACTGGACATAATGATGCTGGACCTAAATTTAGGTTTACGAATATCTCACAAACATTGATAGCCCATGTTACTGTTACTATGCCAGCTCAGCCATGGACTCATTTTAATCCTGGCACACCTCCAAATCCTTTAATTAACATACCTGCAAATGGCACTTATACTTTGGTTTTAGATGTTGCCCCAAATAGCTTTAAAGATACTATTGAAAACAAACCTACGAATACGGTACTTAAGAAGGGAATTCACATCACTTCTGATGTTCCTATTACTGTTTATTATGAAGTAGATAATAGCAACAACAATGAAATATTTGCTTTGAAAGGAGCTAATGCTTTGGGTACTGAGTTTTATATTCCTTTAACTACCAATCCTAATATTTTTAATCATACAACACTCACCCCACCAGCTTATTCTACTTTTGATATTGTTGCAACACAAGATAATACAATTATTCAAATTTATACAAGGGTTCCTGTTGATGGACATCCAGCAAATACGCCTTTTTCGATTACTTTAAATAAAGGACAAACTTATTCTTGTGGATGGACTGGAACAGGGAACGATTTATCAATTAACCATCCCGCTGGTTCTGTTGTTTTATCAAATAAACCAATTGCAATAACAGTAAAAGAAGACTCACAACAACACACTGGTTGGACTTGTTATGATTTATTTGGAGACCAAATAGTTCCTACTGATATAATTGGCACCGATTACATTATAATTAAAGGACAGCTCAATGGAACAGCAGGTGAAAGCTATTCTATATTGGCTACAGAAAACAATACCAATGTTTATGTAAATGGAAATGCGACCCCAGTTGCCACGCTATTTGCAGGACAGACTTATTATCAGGATAATATCACTTTGGCAAGATATTATATTCATACCGATAAACCAGTATATTGCACTCAAATTACGGGTTATGGCTGTGAACTCGGGTCAGCTATATTGCCAGCTTTAAATTGTGCAGGATCAAGTTCAGTTAGCTTTGTAAGGTCAACTACTCAAGCGTTTTATTTGAATATAATGGTAAAAAATGGTTCACAAGGTAACTTTACGTTATATGGAGGAAGTAATCCTAATTGTATTACAGCAGCAGATTTTGCTGTAGTTCCTGGCACCGGAGGAGAATGGTATTCTACTTATAATAAGTCATTTACAACTGCAGAAGTACCCCAGGGTTCTGTTATGAGATTGACCAATTCTACAAATGTATTTGGTATGGGAATTTTTAATGGCAATGGGAATACTGGTGTTCGGTATGGTTTCTTTTCAGAATATGTTGCAAAAATAACAACCAATGCAGGACCAGATCAATCAGTTTGTGCCAATACCAATGCTACTTTAAATGGTTCTGTTTCGGGTGGTTCTACTACAGGCATTTGGTCTTGTACTGGTACAGGAACTTTTGTACCAAACAATAATGCCTTAAATGCAACGTATATTCCTAGTTTAGCAGACATTACAAATCATGCGGTTGATTTTACACTCACATCAACAGGCATTTGCTATCCTGTGGCTGACCAAATGCACATGACGTTAACTAATGCACCTATTGTAATTGCTGGAGCAGACCAAACGGTATGTTCCAATAGCCCAAATGTTAATTTAAACGGTAGTATTACTTTAGCAAGTGGTGGGCAATGGACAGGGGGGGCTGGTTCGTATTCTCCAGATAATCATACATTAATAACAACTTACACGCCAACTGCTACAGAAATTGCCAATGGAACAGTAACTCTAACTTTAACATCTTTCCCATATAGCAACTGTAACGATGTAAGCGACCAAATTACTATATCAATTATTCAAGGACCAGTTGTAGATGCTGGTCCAAATAAAACCGCTTGTGCTAATAATCCTGTAGTTACACTTGGTGGCTCCGTGGGATATGCAGGTGGTGGTGTTTGGAGTGGAGGAGCTGGAACTTTTAATCCAAGCAATACTGCATTAAATGCCACTTACACTGCTACTCCAACTGAAGTGTCCAATGGTTTTGTTAATCTAACATTAACTTCAACAGGAAATGGAATATGTAACGCAATGTCAGATGGAATGTCAATTTCGTTTACAATTGCTCCCATTGTTAATGCAGGTGTCGACCAAACGGTTTGTTCAAATAGAACGGTATCATTAAACGGTTCGGTTAGTGGTGCAACAGGTGGACGTTGGTCTGGTGGTTTAGGTTTGTTTACTCCTAATGTAACAACTTTAAACGCTGTGTATACGCCCACTGCTGCCGAATTATTATCAGGAGTGTTAAATCTTACACTTACCTCTGAAGGAAATGGGACTTGTAATCCTGTGTTAGATGTTGTAAAAATTGATTTTTCCCCTTCGCCAACTGCAGATGCTGGATCAGATCAAACAAGGTGTTCCAATAATGCCAATGTTCCATTAAACGGAGGTGTTACTATATCAGGAGGAGGACAATGGTCGGGAGGGTTAGGTTCTTTCGTTCCTTCTCCTACAACTTTAAATGCAACTTATGTGCCAACAGCCGCAGAAATTACAGCTGGTACCGTTAATTTAATCTTAACAACCATTAATAATTATGGATGTAACCCTGTAACAGATGATATGACTGTTACTTTTACACAAGGACCTGTTGTTAGTGCTGGGATTGATAAGAGTGCTTGTGCAAATAACCCTACTGTAACTTTAGCTGGTTCTGTTAGCTATGCTACAGGAGGAATTTGGAGTGGAGGATTAGGTGCATATAATCCAAGTAATACAACTTTGAATGCGAGTTATACACCTACTCCTGGAGAAATTGCTTCTGGTACTGTAATATTAACATTAACATCCACAGGAAATGGAAGTTGTAACCCATCTTCAAGTAGTATGTCCATCAATTATACCTCAGCACCAACAGCAAATGCTGGTCCTGACCAAACTGTTTGTGCTAATAGAACCATTCAATTAAGCGGCTTGGTAGTTGGTGCAAGTGGAGGTGTTTGGTCTGGGGGCTTAGGTTTATTCTCGCCCAATGCACATAGTTTAACTGCAATATATACACCAACTGCTAACGAAATTCTATCTGGAGAAGTAAATCTTACATTAACTACAACAGGAAATGGAACATGTAGCCCTGTTATTGATAATATTAGAATAGAATTATCACCTGCACCTACTGCAAATGCAGGTAGTGATCAAACTTTGTGTGCTAATAATTCTAACGTATCACTAAATGGAGTTGTAACAATAGCAACTGGTGGGAGATGGACAACTTCAGGAAGTGGTTATTTTACACCCAATAATACTTCATTAGCTACAACTTATGTGCCAAGTGCAACAGATTTATCTGTGGGGAGTATTAAATTGTATTTAACCACTACTAATAATGGAACTTGTTTGTCAGCATCTGATAGTTTAAATGTATTTTTCACTTTAGCACCAATTGTTAATGCAGGACCAGATCAAACGGTTTGTCCAGATAATTTAAATATTCCAATGAATGGTAATGTTTCTGGTGGTGCTTCAACAGGAATATGGACAACTACAGGTACAGGTACTTTTTCTCCTAGCAATACCGTACTTAATCCAACCTATATTGCAAGTGCTCAAGATGTAACTAATTTAGGAGCTACTTTAACATTATCTGCTACAAACTATAATAATTGCAATCCTGCTTCTGACCAAGTAAGAGTAAATATTTATCCAGCAGGAACCGCAAATGCAGGGGCAGATCAAACGGTTTGTGCTAATAATATAAATGTTTATTTACATGGAATAATAGGTGGTAGTGCAGTTGGTGGAGTATGGAGTAGTACAGGAACAGGTGTTTTTTCACCTAATCCAACAAATCTGAGTGCAACTTACATTCCTAGTGCAGGAGATATTGTTAATGGTTCTGTTGTAATAAGGCTTACTGCCAATAGTTGTGATAATGCATTTGATGAATTGAATGTTGATATTAATCCAGCTCCAATTGCTGATGCAGGACCCGACCAAACAGTTTGTGTTTCCAACTTGTTAGTGCAGTTAGCCGGTACAATTACAGGAGGTTCTATTACGGGAACTTGGACAACCAGTGGTAATGGATTTTTTACACCAAATGCAACGACACTAAATGCTGTTTATCATGTAAGTTCTCAAGATTCATTAATTGGGCATATTAAGTTATTTTTAACTTCAACCAATAATGGGTCATGTATTCCTGCAAAAGACACGATGGATCTTCATATATCTCCCCCTGGTGTTGTTAATGTTGGAGCAGATATAAGTGTGTGCTCAAACAACGCAAATGTTCAATTAACTGGAATTATTTCTGGCGGAGCGTTTACAGGTAAATGGACAACAAATGGAACAGGATATTTTGCTCCTAACAACACTACTTTAAATGCAGTATATCATTCTAGTAATCAAGATATTTTTAATGGCTTTGTTACTTTGACATTAACAGCTACA
Source organism: Bacteroidetes bacterium CG2_30_32_10 (assembly GCA_001872995.1). Taxonomy (GTDB): domain Bacteria; phylum Bacteroidota; class Bacteroidia; order Bacteroidales; family CG2-30-32-10; genus CG2-30-32-10. The sequence continues at coordinate 9,142 of MNXO01000080.1, forward strand.
AATAGTTGTAATAGTGCCTCAGATAACTTAATGGTAACATATACACCAGGTCCTACAGTTAATGCTGGAGGGGATCAGACATTATGTGGCAACAATGCTAATACCTATTTATCAGGAGCATACACCGTTGCTGGAGGAATTGTATGGTCTTCTTCAGGGACAGGTTCTTTTAATCCATCAATTACTAATCTTACTCCTACTTATATACCAAGTGCAGCCGATATTGCAGATGGTTCTGTATATATCTATCTAACCACTACGGGAAATGGGAATTGTAATGCTTCAGTAGATTCTCTTTTATTAACTTTTTCACCATCTCCACTGGTAGATGCTGGACCAGACCAATCAGTATGCAAGTCAAGCATGGAAACTAAAATGTTGGGTTCGGTTAGCGGTGGAGCAACTTCTGGTCATTGGACAACTACGGGTTCTGGAACATTTGCTAATCCTGATGATTTGAACACAGTTTATTCATTTAGTAATGCAGATACCTCTGCTGGTTCAATTTCCATTACTTTAACTTCTACAAATAATGGAGATTGTATCCCCGTATCAGATAACGCTACCTTAACTTTTACAAATTCTGCTTTTGCATTTGCTGGTTACGATAGGTCTGTTTGTTCTACAGACTTGGGTTATGTGCAATTAAATGGTTTTGTTTCTGGAGGAGCAACTACAGGAATATGGAGCACTATGGGAAGTGGTACTTTTACTCCAAACAACACGACCTTAAACGCTGTTTACCAATTTGGTCAATCTGATTCATTGGCAGGATATGTAAATTTAATTTTAACAACAACAAATAGTGGCAGTTGCCTGCCAGGGGTTGATACAATCCGTATTACTGTTGAAAAATTAGCAATAGTAAACGCTGGACCAGACCAAACAGTATGTGCGGGAATTGATTTTGTGGATGTTTATGGTTTAGTTACTTATGGAACAGGTGGAACATGGACTACTTTGGGTTCAGGACACTTTACACATCCAAACCTTTTAAATTCGCAATATGTTCCAAGTATTGGAGATAGTATTGCTGGCAATGTAAAATTAGTTCTAACATCAAGAGGTTTTGTTAATTGTAATGCGCAAAAAGACACTTTAGAGGTTTTTTTAACCAACGTAATAAATCCAGATTTTACATATAACGCTCCTTGTTTGGGCGTAGAGGTATCCTTTAATGAAAACTGTCAAGTATTTAGTGGTGATATTTCAGCTTACACTTGGATATTTGATGGAGGAAATGTGGTACATGTACAAAATCCATCATTTACTTTTGCTACAACCGGCAACCATACGGTAACATTAACAGTTACTTCAAATTTAGGCTGTACTTATACTATTACTAAGACTATTGTTGTTAATTCAACTCCTTTTGCTAATTTTTCGACAAATGCAGAATGTTTCAAAGACTATATATTGTTTTCAGACTTATCTACAGTAGCTGCGGGAAGCAATATCGTTTCTTGGAACTGGAATTTTGGAGATAGTTATATAAGTAACGAAAGTAACCCAATTCATAAATATGCAAATGAAGGTACATTTATTGTGAGCTTACTTGTTACAACAAATAGTGGATGTGAAGATTCTATAACAAGAATAATAACCGCTTTACCATCACCAACTGCAAATTATTCGACCACTGGTGGTTGTGTAAATGATACCATTCATTTTATTGATGAGTCATTGTTCCCAAGTGGTACTATTTCTAATTGGATTTGGGATTTTGGCGGTGGGGCAACATCAGTACATAGAGACACATCACACGTATGGAACACAGAGGGTATATATCCAGTTTCTTTAGTGGTTATATCAGACCATGGTTGTACAGACACAATAGTAAAACTAATTACAGTATCGCAAAGACCGATACCTGGATTTATGGTTGTTGCTGATACCAATCTGATTGTAAATGAAATTATTCAATTTACTGATTCTTCTTTCTATTCAGATGGTTGGATATGGGATTTTGGCGATAATTCAGATACTTCAAGAAGAGAGAACCCTAACCACATATATTTTAAACCAGGTGTATATTCTGTAACCCAAACGGTATATAATGGGACTTGTCCTGCTTCTATAATTAAGCAAATAGTAATAAAAGGAACTAAAGAAGTTTATCCTCCTAAAGTGCCGACAGGATTTTCTCCAAACAATGACGGAATTAATGATACATTATATGTGAGAGGAGGTCCTTTTTCTTCCTTACAATTTATCATTTACAACAAATGGGGTGAAAAAATATTTGAATCAAACAATCCTGAAATAGGTTGGGATGGAACCAGAAAAGGTAAAAAAGAGCCCGTAGGTGTTTATTTGTGGACATTTAATGCAGTAACCTTAGATGGAAAAATCTATACTAAATCAGGAGAAGTAACCATTATCAGATAATTCTAAAACAGAAAAACTATGAAATGCCTATAAATAAAAGTTATCAAAAAATAATAATTATTTATTAGGCATTTCATATTACAATTTTGTAAAACTAAAAAAAAACAGATGAAAAATTTTTACAACATTTTTAAAATAACAGTAAGCATATTATTTATTATTAGCATATCAGAGAAAACGGTTGCCCAAGACCCACATTTTTCTCAATACGATGCTTCACCTGTTGTTTTTAATCCTGCATTAACAGGAATGCACGGGGCAGATGGAATTGGAGTATATTCTCAATTAAGAACCCAATGGGGGTCTATGGCAAGAGGTCTTACTACCACTTCTTTTGCACTCGACTTACCGTATGATGAACAGTGGGGTATTGGAGCATATCTTCTAAACGATAACCAAGCAGAACTATTAAATGCTTTTAATTTGGTGGTTTCTGGAGCATATAAGATAACTGAACCAAATCAAAAAAAAATGAGAATGTCGGTTGGGCTTCAGATAGGTTTTATTTACAAAAGCATAAAAAAGAATGAGCTTTTGTTTGACCAACAATATACTGACGGAACTTTTGACCCCGATTTGCCTTCTGGCGAAACTTTTATCAGATACCATAAAATGATGCCTGAAATTAATTTTGGATTTAATTATACAAGTACTGATAATAATAGCACTTTAAATCCTTATGGCGGCATAGCGGTGTTTCATGTAACCAACCCCAAGGAATCTTTTGTTTCCACTAATAATTATTCGAGACTTCCATTTCGCTTTGTTTTAAATGGAGGTTCCAAAATTGCTATTACCGATGAAGTAATGGTTGACCCTAATTTTTTATTAATGCGTCAGGGACAAGATGCAGAATATAATTTTGGAATACGAGCTCTATATAGCAGCTCTGGCTCTGAGTTTGCAGTAAATGGCGGCATAAACTACCGCTTAAAAGATGCTATTATTCCTTTTGTTGGTTTTTTATATAAAAATGTAACATACCAACTAAGTTTTGATATCAATACTTCTACACTGAAATCATATTCAAGACATAGAGGTGGTGTTGAATTCTTTGTTTCTTTTAGCCCAATGAGTAAAAACAAGTTTGGAAAATCATTGCATTATTAATATTGCATTTTATTAGAGGGTAGTATAGTCTGGAATTCCTTCTAGAAAGCGATAGTTTTTGTTTTCAAAATCAATATAACAACAATAATGCTTTAAACCATTAGTTACAATAAGGTAATTAACTTTTAACTTCATGTTATACCTTGCAATCTGGTCAAAAGTTTGCTGCGAAATATTTATAGAAGGAGCTTTGCATTCAACAATCAACATGGCTTTTCCATTATTGTTATAAGCCACAATATCGCATCGTTTGGTAAGTGTATTTAAAACAATTTTTTTTTCAACAGCCAATAAGGATGCTGGATACATTTTGTCATTGAGCAAAAACAATAGAAAATTTTGTCGCACCCATTCTTCGGGAGTAACTATTACATATTTTTTTCTAATTGGGTCAAAAATAGAAAGTTTATCAAAAATATTTTCAAACTTAATAGGATATTCCGGAAGGTTTAATTTTTGCATAACAGAAAATAATTATCAAAATTAATTAATTTGCTTGAAAACAAGTAAATTTGCAAACTAAAATAAATAAAAAGATGAAAACAAAAGAAGAAATAACTCAAAACTGGCTTTATCGTTATACAGGAACTCACGTTAATGAATTTGGTAAATACGTAATATTAACAAATTTTTATAAGTATGTTCAACTATTTTCGGAATGGCACAATACAACTATAAAAGGTTCAGATCGCTCAATGCCAACTGCAACTTCAGATAATATTTCAATAGTTAATTTTGGTATGGGTAGTCCAAATGCCGCCACAATAATGGATTTATTAAGTGCCGTTAAACCCAAAGCGTGCCTTTTTCTGGGAAAATGTGGAGGATTAAAAGTTAAAAATGAATTGGGTGATTTAATATTGCCGATAGCAGCCATTAGAGGCGATGGAACCTCAAATGATTATTTTCCACCTGAAGTTCCAGCCTTACCAGCATTTAACCTTCAAAAAGCAGTGTCAACAACTATTCGAAACTACAACCGCGATTACTGGACAGGAACAATATACACTACCAACCGAAGAGTTTGGGAACATGATGAAGCATTTAAAGAATATCTTCGCAAAATTCGTTGTATGGGTATTGATATGGAAACTGCTACTATATTTAGCGTAGGCTTTGCAAATCATATTTCTACAGGTGCATTGTTATTGGTTTCTGACCAGCCCATGATTTCTTCGGGCATCAAAACAGAAGAAAGCGATAAAAAAGTAACCGAACAATATGTAGAAGAACATTTAAAAATTGGCATTGACTCTTTAAATGAATTAAAAAATAATGGGCTTACCGTGAAACACCTTCGCTTTGACTACAACGAATAAGCAAGCATAACCTTTTATAAGCAATGAAATTTGAGCAAATCATTTCTGATTTAAAAAATAAAGTTTATTACCCCATTTATGTTTTAATGGGAGAAGAGCCTTTTTTTATAGATCAAATATCTGATTATATTGAAGATAATTTATTAGAAGAATCAGAAAAAAGTTTCAATCTTATCATCTCGTATGGCAAAGATACTGATGTTCAAACATTAATAAGCTATGCCAAGCGTTTCCCAATGATGGCAAATCATCAAGTAATCATTGTTAAGGAAGCACAAAATCTTGATAAAATTGATGATTTTCAGAGTTATTTAGAAAACCCACTAAAATCAACTATACTCATTCTTTGCTATAAATATAAAACCCTTGATAAAAGAAAAACCTTTACAAAATCCATTACAAAACATGGTGTTTTGTTCGAATCTAATAAATTATACGACAATCAGCTTCCCGGTTGGATTGCTAATTATATAAAGCAAAAAGGATATTCTATTTCGCCAAAAGCGGCACTATTGCTTTCAGAATATTTGGGTGCTGATTTATCAAGAATTGTAAATGAATTGGGAAAAGTAATGCTTAATGTTCCAACTAAAACAGAAATTACAGCTGAACATATAGAACAAAACATTGGAATAAGTAAGGATTTTAATGTTTTTGAACTTCAAAAAGCAATAGGAAATAAGAATATTTTTAAAGCAAATCAAATTATTGCTTATTTTGCTGCAAATCCAAAAGATAATCCTTTAGTTGTTACAATTTCTAACTTCTATCAGTTTTTTTCAAAAATTCTCGTTTATCACTCATTGTCTGATAAATCAAGAAATACTGTAGCAGCAGCCTTATCTATTAATCCTTTTTTTGTAAACGACTACCAAACCGCAGCAAAAAATTATAATTCAAGGAAACTCGTTTCAATTATTAGCTATTTGCGAGAGTATGATTTAAAATCTAAAGGAATTGACAATGTTTCTGCCACTGAAGGCGAATTACTTAAAGAATTATTATATAAAATTATGCATTAATGCTAAATAAATTTTGAATCTTCTTCTAAATAAGTAATTTTACGGCAAAAAAAAATAAACGACTTTTTATTTCTTCCAAAAACCATTAATAAGTTATGTACTACAAAAAATATTTTCTAATCTTATTATTTATCATCATTATTATTCCATTTAAAATTGCGAATTGCCAAACTGCTAGTATAAGAGGATTTGTATATCAAAAGAAAACAGGCGAACCCATTATTTTTACCAATGTATATTTAAATAAAACAACTTTTGGTGCCACTACAGATGCAAACGGTTATTATACTATTTCAAAAGTACCCGCTGGCGAATATACATTAATAGTTACTTTTATTGGTTATGATACTTTAAAAATTCCTATTACACTTAAAGCAGGGGATATACTATCTAAAAACATCACACTTAACGAGTCTTCCATTCAATTAAAAGTGGTAAACATCACCTCAGAATCACAAGTTTTGAAAACAGAAATACATACCTCTGTTATTAAAGTAACTCCAAAAGGAATAAAACAAATTCCTACTATTGGTGGCACACCTGATTTTGCACAATACCTGCAAGTTCTTCCAGGCGTTATTTTTACTGGCGATCAAGGAGGTCAATTATATATAAGAGGCGGTTCTCCAATTCAAAATAAAGTTTTACTGGATGGAATGGTCATATATAACCCATTCCATTCCATAGGATTGTTTTCTGTATTTGATACCGACATTATGCGAAGTGCTGATGTATATACTGGTGGTTTTGGTGCAGAATATGGAGGGAGAATTTCTTCTATTATGGATATAACAACCCAGGATGGAAATAAAAAAAGAACCTCTGGTAAAATTGGTGCAAGCACTTTTGGTGCCAACTTGATGTTGGAAGGACCTATTAAAAAAATGACCAACACAAGCCCAAGCTCTATAAGCTATGTTATTTCAGCCAAAAATTCTTATCTACAACAAAGTTCTAAGTCGCTTTATAAATACATTGACACTGCTGGTTTGCCTTTTAATTATACAGATATTTATGGAAAAGTATCTATAGGTGCTGGCAATGGAAGTAAAATAAATTTATTTGGGTTTAATTTTGAAGACAAGGTAAGTGGATATAAAGCTTTATCTGACTTTAACTGGAAATCATCAGGCATGGGTCTCAATTTTATTGTTATACCAGGCTCTTCACCTGCTTTGGTTGAAGGAATTTTGGCTGGTTCCTGTTATGATATCAGTTTTAAAGAATCCAATAATCCAGCAAGAACAAGTAAAATAGGTGGTTTTAATGGCGGTTTAACGGTTACCTATTTTATGGGAAAAGATGAAATAAAATACGGCATCGAAGTTCTTGGATTTCAAACAAATTTTAATTTCTTTAATTCCTATAATCGAAAAGTTGAACAAGAAGATTTTACTACCGAAGCCGCTGGATATGTAAAATATAAATTTTCAAGAGAAAAAATTAAAATTGAACCAAGCATTAGATTTCAATATTATGCTTCCCTTTCCGAATTTTCTCCAGAACCAAGGTTGGCAATGAAAATTCTCGTTACTGATAGATTAAGGTTTAAATTTGCTAGCGGTATGTACTCTCAAAATCTCATGAGTGCTAGTTCTGATAGAGACGTCGTAAATCTATTTTATGGTTTTCTTTCAGGACCTGAAAATCTGCCAGAAGAATTCAATGGAAAACCTGTTAAAAGCCATTTACAAAAAGCATATCATATTATACTTGGAACAGAATATGATATCACAAAAAATATTTCTTTAAATGTAGAAGGTTATTATAAAAAGTTTACACAACTTACCAACCTTAACAGAAATAAAATATATGATGATAATGATGCTAATTATCAAATACCAGATGTTTTAAAAAAAGACTTTATTATTGAAACTGGAGATGCCAAAGGAGTAGATGTTACCATTAAATGCGACTTCCTTCACATTTATTTCTGGGGAGTTTATTCTTTGGGGTATGTAAATCGTTTTGATGGCATTACGCATTATGTTCCCATATACGATAGAAGGCATAATGTTAATATAGTTTCGTCCTATACTTTTGGTGAAGATTTGAATTGGGACTTTAGTGCCAGATGGAATTATGGTTCTGGTTTCCCATTCACACAAACACAGGGATATTATGAACGTATTTTATTTAATGACGGCATAAATACAGATTATTCAACAACAAATGGCACGATGTCGTTAATATATGGCGACTTAAATCAAGGAAGACTCCCCTATTATCATAGATTGGACCTTACACTTAAAAGAAAATTTCAACTAGGCAACAACTCATTGCTTGAAGTTGGTTTTAGTGTTACCAATGTTTACAACCGTAACAATATCTTCTATGTTGACAGGGTAAAATTTGAAAGAGTTGACCAACTTCCATTTATGCCAAGTATCTCTATGAATTTCTCTTTTTAAACAATCGTTTACTTTAAAGAATCAAGATTTATTGCGTAATAGTTTGTGTTCTATCAGGACCTGTAGAAATAAAATCAATAGGAACCTTTAATTCCTTCTCAAGAAAAGCTATATATTTTTTAAGAGCTGATGGCATATCATTTTTCTTAGTAATGCCCTCTAAATTCTTTTTCCATCCATTAAATTCAACATAAGAAGGTGTAAAATCTTCTATATTCATATTAAAAGGAACGTTTTCGATTTTTTTACCATCTTGAATATAATGAGTACAAACTTTAATAATGTCAAAGTCATTAAGAACATCGGCTTTCATCATTACTAATTTGGTAACTCCATTAAGCATAATAGCATATTTGAGTGCAGGTAAATCAATCCAACCACATCTTCTTGGTCTTCCAGTAGTAGAACCAAACTCGTGCCCTTTTTCTCTTAACAATTCACCAGTTTCATCCAAAAGTTCTGTTGGAAAAGGACCGCTGCCAACGCGCGTGCAATATGCTTTAAAAATACCAATTACTTCGCCAATTTTATTGGGTGAAACACCAAGTCCAATGCAAGCTCCTGCACAAATAGTATTTGATGAAGTAACAAATGGGTAGGTTCCAAAATCAATATCGAGCATAGAACCTTGAGCACCCTCGGCAAGAATGCTAATTTGTTTTTCTAAGCAAGTATTAATATAATATTCACCATCTATTAAATTAAATTTCTTAATATAATCAATAGCTTTAAACCATCTTTTTTCATATTCCTCAAATGATAGCTTATCAATTAAGAATATTGATACATCAAATTTATAGAAATCCTTTATTAAAGATAAATGTAATTGTTTAAGTTGCTTGTATTTTTCTTTAAAAGAAGAGTTTTGAATATCGCCGATACGAATTCCAGTTCTACTCACTTTGTCGGTGTATGCAGGTCCTATACCTTTCAATGTTGAGCCTATTTTTGCTTTGCCTTTTGCGGTTTCGCTAGCAGCATCTATCAAACGGTGTGTAGGTAAAATAATATGAGCTTTTTTAGAAATTAGAATATTTTTCTCAACAGGAGCTCCGCTAAGTTTTAATTCATTGGCTTCGTTTTCAAAAATAAGAGGGTCTATAACAACCCCATTGCCAATAATATTTATTTTGCTTTTATGAAAAATACCAGAGGGAATGGTGTGCAACACATGTTTGCTTCCATTAAATTCTATGGTATGACCAGCATTAGGTCCACCTTGAAACCTTGCAATAACATCATATTTAGGTGTTAAAACATCTACTATTTTTCCTTTTCCTTCGTCTCCCCATTGAAGACCTAGTAAAACATCAACATTCATTTATTTGTTTTTTATATTTTTATTGTCTTTATGTTCCTCACAAATTGCAAAAAAAGTAAGCGAATGTGAATAAACTTCAACATTCAAGGATTTCTCAATTGTTTTTTGTATTTCTAAAATTCTAGGGTCACAAAACTCAATGATTTTCCCACATTGTTTACAAACAACATGGTCATGTTGCCTACATTTAAAAGATTTTTCATATTGAGCTACGTTTTTCCCAAATTGATGTTTGGTAACTAAATTACATGCAAGCAATAATTCAATAGTATTGTATAATGTAGCTCTACTCACTCGGTATTTATTGTTTTTCATTCTAATATAAAGAGATTCTATATCAAAATGACCATCACTAGCGTAAATTTCTTTTAAAATAGTGAACCTTTCGGGTGTTTTCCGGTGACCTTTGTTTTCTAAATAACTAATAAATATTTGTTTAACTACTTCAAAGGAATCTATATCAACCATAGAAAAAAAATAATATTTATAAATAATTTATAATCAGA
>MNXO01000149.1:0-5513 GCA_001872995.1 Bacteroidetes bacterium CG2_30_32_10
CTAATGAATCGCCCTGTTGTGTTAATTGTTCTTTTCTTAACTCCTCGTCAAATAAGCCTCTTGGATTTTTGTTTTTCATAAAAATATTATTTTTTCAGCTAATATAAGCCTTTTATAAATACCAACAACAATAAGTTATTAACATTCTATTGTTTATAACTTTATTAAATTTGATTTCTTTGATTGATATGAATTGTAGAGTTTTTAGAGATGCCCTAAAGCAAATATAAATTATATTTTATTGAAATGCAAATATTTAGTTAAAAACAAATGTTTCTTATTTATTCATTTATGATTATGGCTGTATAAATAAATATTTCAGCAGTTTTCCAACCATACCATCCAATACCAGCTTTATCTTCGGCACAATGTCCTAAAAACTCTTCTTTGGTCCAACCAGTTTCATCAGCAACTTGGGGTAAAAATGTTCCAGATTTCCCTCCTTTTTTAATATATATGCCATGTTTTCCCATGATAATTTCATTAATAGACTTTATTTCCAGCAAAGGAGATAAAACTGAAATTTCAATTGTAATAGAATTAAGCTCTTTGGATGTTACTTTTTCAAAACGATAATCTTGTGTAGCAGCAGCAATGGTCATTTCTTGTACAATTTGATACAATGGTTTGTTAGGCATAAATCTGCCAATGCACCCTCTTAAGTTTCCATTTATTTTAAGTGTTACGAAAGCACCACATTGCTCTTTTAGTGTATTTGAATACAAACCATCATTAAGTTTTGGAGTAATACCTTTATTGATAAAGCTTTCGAGTGTAGTTCTGGCAATTTTTAAAAGGTCTTTTTTGTCTTTTTCACTTAGTTGAAATTCAGGAACTTCATTATTAATATTGATTTTAGGCGAATCATTCATTTCGACGACTGATATTGCCCAATAACCAACCACTCTGCTGCTATCATGGCTGTAATCTCCTGAGTTTTTATAGTAAATTGGTTCTATTGTTATGTTTTTTAATTTTTCTGTAATGTAAAGCATTGTTAAAATAGCGTTATATCCACAAATACTGGTAGCAAGATTAGATATTTTATTAGTTTCATTAGATTTAACAATATTAATAAGAGAATTTGCTGAGTTAGAAAGGATGGCATCGCAAGTTATTTTATCAATTAAAACAGCATCTTTATAATTTGGATAATGCGAAAAATCGGTGCTAAAAACAAATAAATTTTTGTTATTAAAATAAGGAGCAAGTGTATTTGCAAGTTTTTTGCATATATCTTCAGCATCTGTCCCAATAATAATAGGTATAATTTTGAATTTTGTTTTCATTTTGTATTGTAAAAAGGGAAGCTGAACTTCAATACAATGGTCTTCTATGTGATACGAAGAGTTTAGCCCAAAAAGAGGGATATCTTTTATTATTTTATTGGCTAATGCAGTATCCACTTCCACTTCTCCTAGAGGCGTAATAAAATTTCCTTTATTGTAAATGGAAGCCCCATTGAAATAAGCAACATGACTCGCTCCAATAATAAATATTGTCTCATAATTTTTATCAGTATCAATTTGATTAAATGCCGATGCAGCAATTTCTCCAGAATAAATATACCCTGCATGTGGAGAAATAATTGCAATAACGTCATTTGTTTTTTTGGGAATCGCTTTATTAAATAAGCTTTCCAATAGGTTATTTAATTCTTTTTTATTTGAAGGATAGAATTTTCCTGCTACAATGGCTTGTCTGTCTGTCATAATTGATGGTTTATTGGTTTGAGATTTGCAATTACTTGTTATAAAAGCAAAAATTGTAAAAGTATAAATTGAAATTTTATTCATTTTTAAAGAATATTTCAAGCATAAAGGTAATAAGATGCCTTATATTTTGTTGTATTTTAAATCAAAAAATGATTTATATTTGGCAAAGATTTGGTTGAATAAGGTTTTATTTTGTATTTTTGTTTTATATATTAATACCAAGAATAAAAATATTATTGTCCATAACCCTTAAATTTAATAGTTTATGAAAAAATTGAAATCAGTGTCCTTAATAATAGGAATGATTATAACATTTGTGATTGCATTTTCTTGCAAAAAGAAAGCAGATGAAGTTAAAGAGCAAATTATTGGCTCGATGAAAGCCACTATTTCTTCAACTTCTTGGCAAGCTCAAGAACCAATTGGGAAAGTTCAGAATGGTTTTTTAGTTATAACAGGACTTCGTTTAGTTGGCAATGCCAAACAAAGCATTATATTAACTACAAATGCCATAACCGTTGGTACTTATAATATAAATCTTTTAAACGGTACTACTAATACTGCCATTTATTCACCCAATTCGGACTCTACCACAACTAATGGCTTAAAATATACTTATACTGCATACTCTGGCTCTATCAATGTTACAACTATTTCAAATAATAGAGCAAGTGGTACCTTTGAATTTAAGTGTTCCAATTTAGCAAGCGATACCATTCAAGTATCGGCTGGAGAGTTCAAGAATATTTATTATTTGTAGTCTTCTTATAATACTCTGTTGGTTGCATTTTTTTTATAATAGCTATATTTATAAATAAAATAGTTTGTTTTGCTTATTTATTTAAGATGGTCATGGTATTTTATTTGCATACCCATTAGAAAATTGCGTAAAATTTGGTCTTTACAAGGGCGGTATTGATTCTGATCTGGATTGCGGAAGAATGCACTTAATTCGTGTTTACTTATTCGCATATCAACCAGCTCAAGTATTTCTAAAATATCCTCATCTTTTAGATTTAAGGCGATTTTTAATTTTCTAAAAACGATATTATTATTTAAACGTTTCTCTGGCTTGGGTTGTTCTCCATCTTTTTTACCACGTTTATCGTTAATCAATCCATTAAGGAAAATCGCCAGTTGATTATCATAAATATCCTGAAAATCGGGGTCATCGTCTTTTTTTAACCAATTACTAACTTCGGCTCGCGTTACTTGATGCTCGGCTAAGCCAAATATTTCAATCATTTTTGAATCGCTTAAATTAAATGTATAGCGAATACGGCGTATGATGTCGTTATTATTCATATTTTGTTTGTTTTTCTATGTAAAAATATTATTTAATCAAAAATATAATAGAATATTGATAATTATGCGCTATTAAGATGATTTCGTTAGTGCAAAAAATCTAATAAAGCATTGACCTTTTTACCAGATAGTGTTGTAAAATTTGTTCAAACCCTTGATTAATATCTGCCTCAACGAAATCAATATTGTATTGCCCGCACTTTAATTTTAAATTTTTATGGTAATCCTTAATAGATTGCACATAATGCTGTCTGATTTCCGAAGGATGTAGCAAAAGTTCTTTGCCTGTTTCCATATCAATAAATTTATAGAGCTTATTTTCATACTCAAAATCAAATTCTTTTTGTTTGTCAACAACATGAAACAAAATAACTTCATGCTTGTTGTGTTTTAAATGTTGGAGCGAAGAAAACAATTTTTCAATATCATCATCACCAGACATCATATCACTAAATATAATTACTAATGAACGCTTATGAATACTATCAGCAATTTGGTGCAATGCGTTGCTTGCAAATGTGATTTGATTAAAAGGAGGCTTTTCAATATTCAGGAGCTTGCTCAATTCATTGTAAATAAATTTTTGATGAATTGAATTGGTCTTTGCTTGGGTGTGAATTGTTACTTTATCAGAGAAAACAGATAAACCATAAGCATCTCGTTGTTTTTGTAATATATATATTATGGCAGCAGCACAATATACACTGAAATAAATTTTACTATTAACAAAATCGCCTGTTTTTTCAGAAAAAGGGAAATACATAGAAGAAGAATTGTCAATAACCAGCTGACAACGTAAATTTGTTTCTTCTTCGAAACGTTTAACAAAAAACTTATCGGTTTTGCCATATAGCTTCCAGTCGATATGTTTGGTCGATTCCCCAGTATTGTATAATCGGTGTTCAGCAAATTCAACCGAAAAACCATGCAAAGGGCTTTTGTGCATTCCGGTTATAAAACCTTCTACTACCTGACGTGCAATAAATTCGAGGTTTTTAAACTGCTGGAGTTTTTGTATCTCTTTTAAACCAATCATATTAACAATAATATTACAGCAAAAAGCTTCCTACAAAATTAATAAATATCTTTGATACTTTGAAGAATTGAGCAAAAAAACAAAAGTCGGTTGGTTATCCGACTTTTGATTTATAAGAAATAATAAAATATTGACTATTTAAGTTGAGCTTCTATCTTTTGAACCAATACTGATTTAGAAACTGCTCCTACTTGTTTATCAACAATTTCGCCATTTTTAAAAAATAATATCGTAGGAATGTTTCTTATTCCATATTTAGAGGTAATACCAGGATTGTCATCCACATTTACTTTTCCTATAACAACTTTACCTTCATATTCAGTAGAAAGTTCGGTTACAATAGGAGTAATCATTCTACAAGGACCGCACCACTCAGCCCAAAAGTCTATCATTACTGGTTGATTTGATTTTGTAATCAATTCTTCATAGTTTGCATCTGTTATTTCGAGAGCCATAATTGTTATTTTTAAAGTTTAGGATACAAATTTATTATTTTATAATGAAATAAGCATGTTTTTTATGTTTTTTTATTTTTACACTGATATATTATACCAATCTTTTTTCTAAAAAATACAATCGAATTAGAAAAAATAGATTGGTAAATGCCGATTTGCTTTATGTTTATTTTTAAAAAAAAATATTACAGAAAGCTAAACGGTATCAACTTTAGAAGCATTATATTTGCCATTTAAAATACATTCATTTTAACCACATACACCGAAGTTTACATTGAAAAACCTTAATTATAAAATCATTCTTGCATCAAAATCGCCAAGACGTCAGTTTTTATTAAAAGAATTGGGAATTGATTTTGAAATAATCACTAAAGACATTGAAGAAACGTATCCTGCACATTACAAAAAAGATGAAATTGTAGAATATTTGTGCGAACATAAAGCCAATGCTTATGCAGAAGAATTAAAAGATGACAATACGTTAATCATTACTGCCGATACCATTGTTTGGTTAAAAGAAAAAGCTATTAACAAACCACAAAATTATGAGGATGCAATAAGTATGCTCCAACAAATATCAGGCAATATGCACGAAGTGGTGAGTGGTGTTTGTTTAAAAACAAATCGTAAAACAGTTATTTTCCATGTGGTTTCTAAAGTTTATTTTAAACCATTGACCGAAGAGGAAATAATATATTATGTTACTAACTATAAGCCTTACGACAAAGCAGGAGCTTATGGCATTCAGGAATGGATTGGCTATATTGGCATCGAAAAAATTGAAGGTTCTTTTTACAATGTAATGGGGCTTCCCACTGCAAGACTATACGAAGAACTAAAGCGTTTTTAAAATAATTGCTTAATAAAAATAATTATTTTACATTTGCAAACATAAAAAATTAAAAGCGGGAGTAGCTCAGGGGTAGAGCATCAGCTTCCCAAGCTGAGGGTCGTGGGTTCGAATCCCATTTCCCGCTCTAATAGTCATTAGTCGTTAGTCTC
>MNXO01000149.1:5528-19197 GCA_001872995.1 Bacteroidetes bacterium CG2_30_32_10
ATACTAATGACTCAGTACTTACGTCTTATTTAAAGATTTCTGCAAACCTCTAATCATTTTTTGTATTTCATTGATATCTTTTGATAATTTGTTGAATATTTCTTCATCAATATATTTTAAATTTATTGAAATATTTAGCAATGATTCCTGTTCACAAGAAGAACCCATTGAAATGTTAAATTCATTCATCGTTCCTCTACCAGCACCTTCTGCAATATTTGATGAAACTGAAACACAAATCTTCTAATTTGAGAAATCATACCAAACATTTCCGACTTAGCCTGATTAATTCAGGAATTTTTTTAGAACAATGTATTTCTTTGAGTTTCTTTGTGTTTTCCTTTGAGAAACTTTGTGTAATAGCTATACCACAAAAAGCACAAAGAGTTTCACAAAAAACACTAAGTACTATGAAAAGCATATATTAAAACTAAAAAAATAGCACAGAAAGTGATTAATAATCTGTTGTTTATGGAAAGCTATATTGTAGTAAACAAAGTTTATAAATTAAGCAAGTTAGGATAATGCTCAGTTATTTTATAGATTTCAGTCAATAGTTCTATTTCCTTTTTCCAAACATTTAACTCTTTAAATTTATTCATCTCTATAAAAATTACTATTTAGCTAAAGACTCAGTACTAATGACTCATTACTTACCCAATAGCTTCCGATAAAGGTAACCCAAACTCTTCTTTCATTTTGATTCCTAATTTCTCTAAATTATCAAGAATAGGTTTATAAATTTCTTTAATCACTGGCACATGCACGCCTTTTACCGAAATTTTATTTTCTAAAATCATTTCCACACCAATAGCAGCAGGCAATGCAACTGTTCGAGCAATAGCGGTATCTGTACTTAAGGTTCCAAAATCAAGCATACTTGATTTTATCACTTCCTTTTTGCCATCTGCATAGCTTGCCACAAAAGTATGTTGCATTGCAACCATATCTCTTTCTTCATTGCCTAATTGCATTTTATCAATCATCAAATCGGAAGTTACTTCAAATGGGGAATCTTCATTACGATTTATTGACGAATTATCAAATAAACCAAGCCATTCAATTGCATTCATCGCATGAGCATTTCTATCAATTCCAAGATATTCCGCAACTTTTATTTTAATATTTGTGGCATCTTTAGCACCAATAAGCATTGCCATCATATCAGCATAAGATTTCCCTTTTAAATCGATTTTATCATAAGTAATCAATTTAAGTTTTTTCATTACATCAATGGCTTCGCACCAACCTTTGTAACGAAGTGTTCCACGATAAATTGTTTTAACTTCAGGAATATTATATATTTCCATATAAGATAAAGAATCTCGATTAGGATAAACTTCTAATTTATCTACATCTGGGAAAATGATTGAAAATGGATTTTTAAAAAGGTCTTCAGTAGGCACTTCTATAATCCTACCATTTTTTAAAAACTTGCCATCATTGTTACCTGCCATTACCACGCCCTTGGGACTCCATGAAAATTTGTATTTAAAAGGATTATTAGCAGCTTCTGGTGCAGGCAATGCGCCACAAAGGGAATAAAATTCTTCCACTTTTCCGCCTTTAGCATGAATATGGTCAATGATTTTCATCGCAGACATGTGGTCTATACCTGGGTCGAGTCCTAATTCATTAAGTATGATAATACCTGCCTTTTTTGCAGCTTCATCAAGGGCTTTCATTTCTGGTTTTACGTAAGAAGAAGTTACCATATTCTTGCTATGCTTGATACACAATTTCGCAACCATTGGATGAAAAGTATAGGGGAGCAAACTAACAGTTAAATCATTTTCACTAATCATTTTTTCTAATGAAGCGGCATCATTTGCATCCCAATCTATTGATTTTCCAATTGGATGATTACCTATCATCTTATCAGCTCTATCTTTGGTATTAGAAGCGATAGTAACATGAATGTTTTTCTTTAATAAATATTGTACCATCGGGTTAACAACCATTCCGGCACCGAGAATCAATACTTTTTTCATAGACTATAAAAATAAATATTATAAATATTGTTGAAGGTATTTAAAATCATTGGTAAGTTCACCTTTGTGGAGTATAAGAGCTTTTTTAATTGCTCTGGGCAAATCGAGTTCTTCAAAAGGTAAATCATAATCAGCGATTGCAATTGGTTTCACATAGTTTACCAATACGTCACCAAACCCATTTGATGAATCTCTAGGCAATTCGCTTGGCAAAATATCTACAGCCATCACTTGTATTCCTTGTCCTTTGCACCCCATTGAAATTTCATTTGAAAAAGGATTATAAACAAAAATAGGGTCTTCTATTTCAGTAGATTTAACGGTACTTTCAATAGAACCATTCACATCACAAGTAATATCACCAATTACTGTTAACTTAGGATTGCCTTTTTTGTATAGTTTTTCGAGATATTCTTTTGTAATTAGCTTTGGAAAACGTTTCTCCCAATACATGCAATTAATCAAAGCGGTAAGGTGTGGAACATATTTTTCAAATTGATTTTTATATCCCTCTGGATTAGCGTAATAATCTTGTAATTCAAATTCTTTTTCTTTATCTATTGGTGAAGATAAATGTTTTTCTTTGAATATTACTTTATAAACAATATTATTGGGAAGTTTATCTCTTTCTTTTAAAGATAGGAGCTTTTCGGGAGAAATTTCTTTAACTGGTAACAAGCCTAAAATCTCTTGTGCACCCGAAGAAACATTCCCATAACCAGTAAAACCAATTACAAATGGACGAAGTTCTTTTGGAAAACCATTTTCGGCAATGTATTGACCTACTTCAGAAATAGCATTACGAGCTTGTTCAAGGGAATGGTAAGAGCGAGCTTGTTTTATTTTTAAGAAAGGGGTTTCTATTCCTTGTTCTTTCAAACGCAAACCTAATGACCAAAGCGAATTTATCATACCCGCAAAACCAGCATATTTGCCAAAAAATATCAACCTTTTATTCTGTTCATCAATTATTTTCTCATAGTCAATCAAGTTACACTTCAATTCCATCATTTTTTGAAGCATTCCCATATTCTTCTTCTGCCCTTTTATCACATGCGAAAACAAAACGTAAGTTTTATCCTTTTCAAAATATGCATCAGGAATTTCTTTAACTCCAAAAATTACAGAACATTTCCTTAAATCATTAGAAATTTTTGCACCCGCCTTAATGTATTCTTCATCTTTAAAGATTCTTTTTGGAGAGGTTTCAACTACAACATCTAATTTGTAGTGTTTAATAAGTTTTTCTACGTGCTTAGGCGTAAGTGGTGCACGTCTTTCCATTTTATATCTATCTTCGTGCCTAATACCAATGAATATACTCATATTAAATCATAATTTATAAAACCGATGTCAATTATTATGCAAACCTCCATATTTTTAATTTAATAAGCAAGTGTTTCAAGTAAAATATTATTTGGTTAAAGGAAATAGAATAAAAAAAATCATTAAATTGAATTCTTTAGAAACAATATACTTTTAATTACCGTTTAATAGAAATGATGAAAATTTTTATTTAATTTACAATTTAATTTAAAAAACATATAACCATACTCATTTTACTAATAAAGAAACTATTATGAAAAAGTTTTTTCTGTCTTTTGCATTTCTTTTATTGTTTTTTGGAAGTTATGCTCAGAAAACTGCGGAAGAATTTTTAAACGCAGCCAATGAGAAATTTCAAAAACAAAACTATACGGAAGCCATTATAGATTATGATAATGCAATAGAATTGAATCCAAACCTCAACGAAGCATACTTTAATCGTGGATTAGCTGAACGAAAAATGCTTGATTATACTGCTGCAATCTTTAACTTTGATAAAGTAATTGAGCTAAACCCAAATCATATTTATGCTTATCTTTATCGTGGACTTTCTAAAATTGCTCTTAAGGATTATTCTGGTGCAATTACAGATTTTGATAAGGTGATTGAATTGAATTCAACTATAGCTGATGCATATTATAACCGTGGTTTATGCAAATACATTAATAAAGATTATGTGAATGCCATTAAAGATTTTGATAAAACAATTGAAATCGACCCAAAATCTACCGATGCTTTCACTTTTAGAGGTAATTCTTATAAAAAAATCAATAAACTTCCCGAATCAATCATCGATTATGATAAAGCAATTTTATTAGACCCTACAAATACAAATGCTTATATTAATCGCGGTATTGCAAAATATCTCTCAGAAAAGGAAACTGAAGCCTGCGAAGATTGGAAAAAAGCCTCTGATCTTGGCAATAAATCTGCCGACCAAATAATTAAAGATAATTGTAAATAATAAGCATTTCAGCTTTTTAATATTTCTCTTAATTTTATTAATTTCCCATAAGCATTGAGTGCTAAGATATATATTGCCCTGCCTGTTTTAAATGAGTTGGATTATATTTCTGCTTGTTTAGATTCTATTTCAAAACAAACTTATCGAAATTTTGAGCTTTGGGTCTGTGTAAATCAGGCTGAAGCTTGGCACAACGATTATTCTAAAAAGGAAATTATTGATAATAACCAGCAAACTATTTATTTATTAAATCAAATAACTAGTATTCCTATTCATATCATTGATAAATCATCTAAAGGCAAAGGATGGGATAATAAAAAGGCTTGCGTAGGTTGGGCGAGAAAAGTAGCGATGGATGCGATAAGTACAAAAGCTGATAAAAATGATATTGTTCTTAGTTTGGATGCGGATACCACCTTTGATGAAAATTACTTTCAATCTATTATCAACATCTTTGAAAATAAACCGAAAGCAGTTGCTATGGCAAATCCTTATTATCATCAATTAACTGACGATGAAACACTAAATAGAGCTGTTTTAAGGTACGAAATATATATGCGTTATTATGCAATTAATATGTTTCGTATCGGGTCGCAATATTCTTATACCGCACTGGGCTCAGCTATAACTGTTCCAAATTGGGCATATATTGCAATTGGAGGAATTACACCTAAAAAGAGTGGAGAAGATTTCTATTTTCTTCAAAAGCTCACCAAGTATGGGGTTGTTGTTAAATATAATACTGAAACTGTTTTCCCCGCTACCCGCTATTCAGATCGTGTGTTTTTTGGAACAGGACCTGCTTTGATAAAAGGCAGCACAGGCGATTGGGAGAGTTACCCTATTTATCATTATTCTCTTTTCGATCATATTAAAAAAACGCAAGACCTCTACCCTACTCTATTCACAAATAATATTGACACTCCTTTGTCTTTCTTTTTAATGCAACAATTTAAGGAAGAAAATATATGGCTGCCATTGCGTAATAACTTTAAAGATATTAAACAGTTTATAAAAGCTTGTCATCATAAAATAGACGGATTAAGAATTTTGCAATACTTAAAAACAATGCAAAAACAAATTTTTCAATCTGACGAAACAAACCTAAAGGACTATTTGCTTAAGTTTATACCAAATGATAAATTGAAGGAATTAAATATTAATTTTGAAACGTTCTCTTTCGCTCAATCTCCCATTGAGGAATTGAATGAATTAAGGGATTTTCTTATGCAACAAGAATTAGTTTATCAAAAAGAGGAATACGAGCATATTTGAACAAGATGATAACAATATTAGGTCCCACAGCAACAGGCAAAACGCAATTGGCAGCCCATGTTGCTTATAAAATAAATGGAGAAATCATTAGTGCCGATTCTCGTCAAGTATATAAAGAAATGAATATTGGTACAGGCAAAGACCTTGATGATTATTGCATAAATGACATTCATATTCCTTATCACCTTATTGATATTGCCGAACCTGGATATGAATATAATGTGTTTGAATTTAAACGAGATTTTCAGACTGCTTATAATAGCATCATTTCAAGAAATAAAGTTCCTATTCTTTGTGGTGGTACTGGTATGTATATTGAAGCAGCAATTAGCGATTATAAATTTGCTGAAGTCCCAGAAAATAAAGTATTACGCGAAGAGTTATTAAAAAAAAGTAAGGAAGAATTAATTGAACTATTAGCAAATTACAAAAAATTGAATAACAATTCCGATACTTCCGATTTAAGTAGATTGTTAAGAGCCATTGAAATTGTAACATATCACAGCGCACATCCTGAAAAACTTAAGACACAAAATAGTATTCAAACCAAAATATTTGGTATTTCATTTCCCAGAGAGGAAATAAGACAACGAATTACCGAAAGACTGAAGAAAAGATTAGAAACAGGAATGATTGACGAAGTGAAATTATTGATAACAAAAGGAATTTCTTATGAACGACTCATCACTTATGGATTAGAATATAAGTACATCTCTCTTTATCTTTCTGGTTCAATAAAATATGATGATATGTTTAACTTATTAAATATAGCTATCCATCAATTTGCCAAACGCCAAATGACGTGGTTTCGCAGAATGGAACGCAATGGATTTGATATTCACTGGATTGATGGCAACCAAAACCTTGAAACCAAAACTAAAGAAATTATCCATCATTGCTCCCTATAATTTGGTTCGCTTTTTGTGAAAAATAAATCAAAATTATTTTACTTTTTGTATTAAATATGCTATATTTGCTTTAGTTATATTAACAATTAGACTAAGAATGCAACTAAATTCTAAAATAAGTATTTGTCAAAAGGATATTACACTTCTAAAAGTAGATGCAATAGTTAATGCTGCCAACAAATCGCTTTTGGGAGGCGGTGGCGTTGATGGTGCAATACATAAAGCGGCTGGCAAAGAATTAGTTGAAGAATGCAGAACGCTTAAAGGTTGCGAAACTGGAGAAGCAAAAATAACCAAAGCTTATCATTTACCAGCAAAATTTGTTATTCATACCGTAGGACCTATTTGGGGCAATGGAAATAATAACGAAAAAAATTTACTTGAAAGCTGTTATAAAAACTGTTTGAAACTGGCTGTTAAAAACAATATTAAAACCATTGCTTTCCCAAATATTAGTACTGGACTTTATCGTTTTCCCAAACAAATGGCTGCCGAAATTGCTATGAATACGGTGAACTCTTTTTTAGCTGATAACAACTCTATAGAAAGTGTGGTGTTTGTTTGCTTTGATGAAGAGAATTACAATATATATGAAACTATTATTAAAAATTGGATGACACATAACTAATTTAAACTTATGAAAAAAATACTTTTATTTAGTTTGTGCACTTTAGCTTTGCTGAAATTAAATGCACAAGAAATGACTAATATTGGGAAACCGGTTAATTCTTCTGACCATACAGAATATGCACCAACAATAAGCTCAGATGGGAAAACGATGATTTTCGAGTCAGACCAATCGGGTTATTGGAAACTTTATGAAACCAAAAAACTTTCAAATGGCAAATGGTCGGAACCAGAATATATTGAAGAAATAAATGATACTGATAACGAAAGTGATTTTATTGGTGGACCTTTTCTTACTTATGACGATAATTATATTTATTATACCTCTGATAGGAAAGATGGAATTGGTGGAGTGGACATTTGGTATTCAAAAAAACAAGGAAAAAGTTGGTCGAAACCAAAAAACATAGGAAGACCAATTAATACCTCTAAATATGATGGATTCCCTTCTGTTTCTCCAAATGGACAATCAATATATTTTATGCGAGATGCAGAAGATCCATCAGTGGAAGATGGAAATTGCTATGCCATTTATGTTTCACAAAAAGAAGATGATGGAAGTTGGGGTACACCCAAAATGCTTCCATACCCAATAAATACAGGCTGCGATGGATGGCCTCGCATTATGGCTGATAATAAAACACTTATTTTCTCTTCAAAAAGAG
This sequence comes from Bacteroidetes bacterium CG2_30_32_10, assembly GCA_001872995.1. Lineage (GTDB taxonomy): Bacteria > Bacteroidota > Bacteroidia > Bacteroidales > CG2-30-32-10 > CG2-30-32-10. The sequence goes on from MNXO01000149.1 coordinate 13,285, forward strand.
GCAATAACACAGATAATTTTGATTTGTACCAAACCGAACTTAAAGAAGATGGTACATGGTCTAAACCTAAACCATTTACCTTCGCCAACACCAATACAGATGATAAATTTGTTTCAATTCCTGCCTCTGGAGATATTATGTATTTTACTATTGAAAATAATGGGAATGAAGATATTTATTATCGCCCAGTTCCAAAAGAATTAAGACAAAAAAACAATATAACCATAAGTGGTACAATACTGGATATAGACACAAAAAAACCTGTTAAAGCAAACTTAAACATCACCAACATTAAAACAAATAAAATTATAACAGTGATTGAAAATGACCCAGAAGATGGTACATATATGGTTGTTTTGAGTGAAGGTGCTGATTTAGACTTCTCTGCCTCTGCAAAAGGGTATTCATTCTACTCAGAAGAATTTGATTTAAGCAATTTAAAAGAATATAAAGATATTGAGAAAAACATTGAACTAGTTCCATTAAAACTAAATAGCTCTTTTGTATTGAATAGTATAATTTTTGAAAACGATAAATATGATTTATTACCAGCCTCAATTCCAGAACTAAACAAAGTTGTTAAATTGCTCAAAGACAACCCTGGTTTAATAGTAGAAATATCTGCTCATACAGATGTCATGGGGTCAGTTCCTCATAACCAAGAATTATCAAACAACAGGGCAAAGTCGGTGGTAGATTATTTGGTTTCAAAAGGAATTAATAAAAATAGATTGATTGCTAAAGGCTATGGTTCAAAGTTTCCAAAATACCCAAATGATACCGAAGCCAATATGTCGAAAAACAGAAGGGTGGAATTTAAAATTGTTAATAAACAGTGAAAAGAAGTACTTAGAGTGAACTAGAGTTTGGAGTACTTAAAGTGAAATTGTATATTTGATAAAATAAATGAAAATGACACGAATTACACAAATTTTCACGAAAAAAAAGTATTATGGAACAATTAGTTTATGCTGAAGAGGCATATCAGATAATCGGTATTTGTATGGTAGTCCATAGAATTTTGGGGAAAGGGCATAGTGAAGTGGTTTATAAAGATGCATTAGAATACGAATTTCAAAACGCTTATATTGAGTATTCTAGAGAACAACAATACAAAATAAAATATAAAAAAATTATTTTATCTCATTCTTATAATGCAGATTTTGTAGTGTTTGATAAAATAATACTTGAAGTTAAAGCCATCGAATTACTTACAGATAGTCATATTAAACAAACTCTGAATTATCTTGCAGCATCAAAGCAAAAGTTGGGGTTATTGGTTAATTTTGGGCAAGAAAGTTTAGTACATAAAAGAATAATTTTATAGTAATTCGTGATAATTCGTGTCAAAAATAATAATTTGCGTAAAATCAGTTAATAACTAAAATAAAAAATATGTTTACACAAAAAGAAATTGACCAATTTACTTCAAAAGGAATTAACTTAGAAACCATTGAAAAACAGATTTATCATTTTAAAACGGGTTTTCCCTTTGTTGAGTTGGTTGGAGCAGCCATTAAAACAAATGGCATCTGTATTCTTAACAACGAACAGATTGAAAACTTAGTTGCCAGTTATGATAAACTATCAAAAGAAATAAACATTTTAAAGTTTGTTCCAGCTTCGGGTGCTGCTACTCGTATGTTTAAACATTTATTTTCTTTTAAAGATACTTATAAAAATACTACTGAAGATTATCATAAATACTTTTCAGATCAGAAATTCAATTCCGTTTATTATTTTATTAACCATATTGAAAGATTTGCTTTTTATGATGACCTAAAAGCAGCGATGAGTAAAGACGGCATTTCTATTATTGATTGCATAGACAAAAAAGACTATGTTTGCATTATCGATTATTTATTAACAGAAAAGGGACTTAATTATAGCAATTTGCCAAAAGCTTTGCTTAAATTTCACAAATACGATTCGTTTTCGAGAACTGCCATAGAAGAACATTTAGTAGAATCAGCCAATTATTGTAAAGATAAAGACAATGTGTGTGCTATTCATTTTACTATTTCACCCGAACATCAGGAAAAGTTTTCTTTGTTGGTTAATTCGGTAGTAAAAGAATATGAAAATACTTTTAATGTAAAGTACAACATCACCTATTCAGTTCAAAACCCATCTACCGATACCATTGCTGTGGATATTGATAATATTCCTGTTGTAGAAAAAGATGGTACTATATTATTTCGTCCAGCTGGGCATGGAGCACTTATTGAAAATTTAAATAATGTGGATGCTGATTTGGTTTTTATTAAAAATATTGACAACATTGTCCCTGATAGTTTAAAAGCAGAAACCTACCTTTATAAAAAAGCATTGGCTGGTTTATTAATGGATTTGCATTATAAAACACAATATTATCTTAGATTAATAGAAGTTAGAGAATGTAATGAAGAGCTGTTGGCAGAAATAGCAAGATTTGCTGTTGAAAATCTTAATATTAAGCTCGACATTGGTTACGAATACCTCACGATTAATCATAAATATGATTATCTTTTAAAAAAACTAAACCGACCTATGCGAATTTGTGGTATGGTGAAAAATGAAGGCGAACCAGGTGGTGGTCCTTTTTGGGTAAGAAGTAATGATAGGACGGTTTCCCTTCAAATAATTGAATCTTCTCAAATAAATCTCCAAAACCACGAACAAAGTGTTATTTTCAAATCTTCTACCCACTTCAACCCGGTTGATTTAGTTTGCTGCCTGATAGATTATAGAGGTAAGCGGTTCAATTTACCCAATTTTGTGGATCCTTCTACTGGTTTCATTACTATTAAATCGAAGGATGGAAAAGATATTAAAGCGATGGAATTGCCAGGTTTATGGAATGGTGCGATGGCTGACTGGATTACTGTTTTTGTAGAAGTTCCTCTATCCACCTTCAATCCTGTGAAAACAGTGAACGACCTTTTGCGAAAAGAGCATCAGTCGTGATAGTTTATTCGTTATTTTTTTTAAAAATCTCCATTTATAAGTACTACAAAGATTTATCAATAATTTAATTGAATAAAATCATTTTTTGAAAGCAAACTAAGAAAATACTTTCTAATTTTCAAACGCTTTTTTCAAATATTTTCCCGTATAAGACTTATCACATTTGATTAAATCTTCTGGGGTGCCTTCAAAAACGATATTGCCGCCATATTCGCCACCCTCAGGACCCAAATCTATCACCCAATCAGCACATTTAATTATTTCAGAATTATGTTCTACGACTACCAATGAATGTCCTTTTTTTAAAAGCGCATCAAAAGCCTGATTCAACTTGTTAATATCATGAAAATGCAAGCCTGTGGTTGGTTCATCAAATATAAACAATACTGGAGTTTCTATACTGCCTTTTGATAAGAAGAAAGCGAGTTTTATACGCTGAGCCTCTCCCCCACTCAGCGTACTGGAAGGTTGCCCAAGTCGAATGTAACCCAAGCCAACATCAGCAAGTGGCATAAGTTTATTGACTATTTTATGTTCAATGTTCGCTTTACCTTGCACATCACTGAAAAAAGCAATTGCTTCATCCACCGTCATATCAAGAATGTCGCTAATGCTTTTATCTCTGTATTTAACATCAAGCAAATCATCTTTAAATCTTTTGCCTTTACAGCTTTCGCAAACCAATTGAATGTCTGCCATAAACTGCATTTCTATTTTAACAAACCCATCACCTTCGCACTCTTCGCACCTCCCACCTTCTACATTAAAAGAAAAGAATCCAGGTTTATAACCTCTTGCTTTTGCTAAAGGAAGCTCAGAAAACAAAGTTCTTATTTCATCAAATGCCTTGATGTAGGTTACTGGATTAGAACGAGATGATTTTCCAATTGGATTCTGGTCAACCAATTCTATATTCGTAATTTTATCAATATCACCAGTTAAAGTATTGTGTTTGCCCGTCTGTTCACCATATCCATCAAACCTTTTTTTCATTGCAGGAAACAATATCTTTTTAATTAAAGAGGTTTTCCCTGAACCACTAACGCCAGTAATTACTGTTAGAGTGTTTAAAGGAATTTTAACATCAAAACCCTTTAGATTGTTTTCTCTTGCTCCTTTAATTTCTATGAAATGTTTCCAACTTCTACGTTTTTGAGGAATTTCAATTTGTTTTTTCTTAGTAAGATAAAGTGCGGTTAGGCTTTTGCTTTCAGCTATTAATTCATTTAATTTCCCTTGAAAAACGACTTCACCCCCCATTCTTCCAGCATAAGGACCAATATCAATCAATTCATCAGCAGCTCTCATAATGTCTTCATCGTGTTCAACCACAATTACGGTGTTGCCAATATTTCGCAATTGTTTCAATACTTTAATTAATCTATAGGTATCGCGAGGATGTAGTCCAATACTCGGTTCATCCAAAATATACATAGAACCGACCAAAGAACTACCTAGGGCGGTTGCGAGATTTATACGTTGAGATTCACCCCCAGAAAGCGTATTTGACAAACGATTTAAAGTTAAATAACCTAAACCCACATCCGAAAGGAATTGCAAACGATTGCTTATTTCAACAATTAGACTTTTAGAAACATTCATTTCATATTCACTCAATTTAATGTTTTTAAAATAATCAAGAACATTATCAACTGGCAGTAATACCAAATCATTAAGAGACTTATCGTTAATTTTAACATACGCTGCATCTTTACGAAGCCTTGTACCTTTACATTCTGGACAAAGTGTTTTTCCTCTATACCGAGAAAGCATTACTCTGTATTGAATTTTGTATGCTTGCTCTTCTACATACTTAAAAAAAGCAGTAATGCCACCAAAAAATTCATTACCTACCCAAAGCAAGTCTTTCTGCTCGCTTGTTAGCTCATAGAAAGGTTTATGAATAGGAAAATCAAACTTATATGCATTCATCACCAACTGGTCTTTCCACTCTTCCATTTTTTCGCCTCTCCAACAAACAATTGCACCATCATAAACAGATAAATTTTTGTTTGGAACTACCAAATCTTCGTCAATTCCAATAACACTTCCAAAACCTTCGCAGGTTTTGCAAGCTCCAATAGGATTGTTAAAACTAAATAAGTTTACAGAAGGTTCTTCAAAGGTCAACCCATCGGATTCAAAACGATTGGTAAATGTTTTGGCTTTAACTATGTTATTTTCATCCATAGTTTCAATATAACACTCGCCATTACCTTCGTAAAAAGCCGTTTGAACAGAATCAGCAATTCTTGAATTTAATTCTTCATCGTTATGCTTCACAACTATTCTATCAATTACAATAAACACTTTCTCTTTAAAGCCCTTTTCTTTAAAATTAATTAAGAATTCCTCTATCTTATATATTTCAGCACCAACTTTTATTCTTGTTAAGCCCAATTGAAGCAAAATTGTAAGATGCTCTCTTAAAGTTCTATTATTAATAATTTTAAGCGAAGTAAGAATAAATACTTTTGTATTATCGGAATGTTTTGTGATATAATCAACCACATTACCAATATTATGACGTTTTACAACACAACCAGAAATTGGAGAATAAGTTATACCAATTCTTGCAAATAATAGTTTTAAATATTCATATATTTCAGTTGATGTACCAACTGTAGAACGAGGATTTCTTGTATTTACTTTTTGTTCGATAGCAATAGCAGGAGAAATTCCTTTAATATAATCAACATCCGGCTTACTCATTCTGCCCATAAATTGACGTGCGTAAGAACTAAGACTTTCCACATATCGTCTTTGACCTTCGGCATATAAAGTATCGAATGCAAGCGATGATTTTCCCGAGCCAGATAAACCAGTAATAACAACTAATTTATTGCGTGGTATAATAATATCAATATTCTTTAAATTATGAACTCTGGCTCCTTTTATTATTATATATTCTTTATTATCAATGTTTTCAACGTTTCTTTCTATCATTAATGCTTGTTTTATTAATTA
>MNXO01000148.1 GCA_001872995.1 Bacteroidetes bacterium CG2_30_32_10
AGAACCTATTTTCTCAGTGTTGCTTTTAGAATTTAATTAATTTTAAAAAAAAAAAATTTAACATATAAATATCTGATTATGAAAAAAATAAATTTAAAAATTGCATTTATCCTGATAATTACTGCTTTTGCTGTATTTTATGGATGTATTAAAAAAGATATTGACGTAACTCCTAATGTACCTTACGTTGATTTTAAAGCAAATAAGTCAATTAAAAGCTTAATTGATGGTTATATAAGTGGTGTTGATACCATTAAAGAAGATTGGATTATAAAAGGAGTTGTTACTGCAAACGATGAATCAGGAAATTTTTACAAAACATTGTATATTCAGGATGATTCCGCTGCAATTAATATACAAATTGACCGTTCAAATATGTTTAATGCATTTAAGGTTGGTCAGGTAGTTTATATAAAGCTTAAAGGTTTATGTTTAGGCAACTATGGCGGGATGATCCAAATAGGTTTCCCTTATACTGATGCAGGAAGTCCTACTTGTGGCAGAATACCTGATGTTTTTGTGGATGACCATTTATTTAGAGATAGTATGCCAGGTAATCCTCCTACTCCATTAACAATAAATGATATTAATACTTTAAATGATAGCTATAAAGGGAAATTAGTTAAACTAACTGGAGTTGTTTTTGAAACTCCTTGCGAAGCATATTCTTTGGATTATTCAGCTACATCAAATAATATTATAGATAAGCAAGGAAACAAAATTGTATTAAGAACAAGTAATTTTGCCACATTTAGAGCTAAAGGCTTACCTATTGATACAGGTACTGTTATTGGCATATATAGCACATACAATGGAGCAAAACAATTTGCTATTCGCGATTTAAATGATGTTATTTATCAACAACCATGCCCATCTGCATTTGTAAATATTGTTAATGAAAGTTTTGCTTCAGGAACATTGGGAGTATTTAAACAATATAGTGTTTTAGGTACTGATGTATGGAATTATGGTACTTATAGTGGCAAATATTATGCTCAAATTACAGGGTATGCCTCTGGTACAGCTAATGAAGACTGGCTTATTTCTCCTGCAGTGAATATGGATGCTTATTTTGATGAATCCTTAATTTTTGAAACAGCTACCAAATATGACAATCCTGCAGGTACCTTGAAATTATATTGGTCAAATAATTATAGTGGCACAGATAATCCAAATAATGCTACTTGGACGGAAATAGCTCCAATTAACTTATCCACTGGCAATTTTACCTGGGTTTCTTCTGGTAATATTGATTTTTCAGCCATATCGGGCAACAAAGTATACTTTGCGTTCAAGTACACTTGTGCTGCAAATAATAAGCCTACATGGGAAGTAACCAACATCAGGTTAAGAGGAAAAAAGAATTAATTTTCAAAATTTTATAAAAAAAGTCTGAATTTATTCAGGCTTTTTTTATTTGCTAAAAAATAATTGTAAATGACAAAAAATAGGTATTTTTGAAAAAAAATAACAAAAAGAACTAAACTTAAATAATAAAATTATACAAAATTAAACACCAATGACTGATAGTATTGTTATCATTCCAACTTATAAAGAGAAGGAAAACATTGAAAAAATAATACGCAAAGTATTTTCGTTGAGCAAAGAGTTTCATATTCTTATTATAGAAGACAATTCGCCAGATGGAACTGCTGATATTGTTCGTAAATTGATGATTGAATTTTCTGAAAAGCTTTTTATGGAAGAACGAAAAGGCAAATTAGGTTTAGGAACTGCTTATATTCACGGTTTTAAATGGGCATTGAAACACACTTATCAATTTATTTTTGAAATGGATGCCGATTTTTCTCATAATCCTGATGATTTATTGCGTTTATACAATGCTTGTGCGGTTAAAGGTGGCGATGTTGCAATAGGTTCCAGATATATTAATGGCGTAAATGTGGTTAATTGGCCCATGGGGCGTGTTTTAATGTCTTATTATGCGTCTGCTTATGTGAGATTTATAACCCGAATGAAAATAAGAGATACTACTGCTGGTTTTAAGTGTTATAAAAGAGAAGTTTTAGAAACCATCGATTTAAATAAAGTTAAATTTACTGGCTATGCTTTTCAGATTGAAATGAAGTTTACTGCTTGGAAACTCGGATTTAAAATCATAGAAGTGCCTATTATATTTACAGATAGAACCGAAGGACAATCGAAAATGAGCAAAGGTATTTTCAAAGAAGCGGTGTTGGGTGTCTTATCGCTTAAATTAAAAAGCTTCTTCAGAAAATACAAAAGAGTTAGTGTTGTAAATAATTAAATAAAAAATTATTTATGGCTACAACCTTCATCATCAATGCAAATATCGTTAATGAAGGCGAAATATTTATTGGTGATATCCTGATTGAAGATGGATATATCTCTAAAATAATCAGAAAAACAACTGGTTTTCAAAAACCTTCTGAGTATTTTGCCGATATTGTTATTGATGCAACTGACAAATTTCTCATACCAGGTGTAATTGATTGTCATGTTCATTTTCGCGAACCAGGATTAACCTATAAAGCCGATATCTTTTCAGAATCAAGAGCTGCAGTTGCGGGTGGTGTTACTTCATTTATGGAAATGCCTAATACCATTCCCAATGCAACTACGCTTGAAATTTTAGAAGAAAAATATAAAATAGCTTCCGAAAAATCAATAGCAAATTATTCGTTTTTTATTGGTGGAAACAATAGCAATGTCAATGAGTTGTTAGGTGTAAGTAAAAAAAATGTTTGTGGTATCAAGCTGTTTTTGGGTGCATCTACCGGAAACATGCTTACCAATCAATTGGAAGTATTAGAACAAATTTTTTCAAATGCAAGCGTTCCCATTGCAGCACATTGCGAAGACGAAGAGATAATCAACAATAATATTGCTAAATTCAAAGAAAAATATGGCGAAAATGCACCATATCAATTTCATTCAGAAATAAGGAGCGAAGAAGCTTGTTATAAATCAACAAAATTTGCTATTGAACTTGCCAAGAAACACAATACTCGTCTTCATATCACCCATGTTTCTACGACAAAAGAGCTTGAATTACTTAAAAATTCATTACCATTAACTAATAAAAACATCACTGCCGAGGTATGTCCGCATTATTTATGGTTTGATGATTCTGATTATGCTGATGAGAAAGGATTTATCAAATGCAATCCATCTATTAAAAGTGCCAATGATAAAACTGCTTTATTGGAAGGTTTGTTAAACAATACCATTGATATTATTACTACCGACCATGCACCTCACACCATTGAAGAGAAGCAACAAACTTATTTCAATTGTCCATCAGGAATTGCTTCCATAGAGCATTCGCTATTAATAATGCTAGAATTATATAAACTAAACAAAATTACGCTCGAAAAAGTGATTGATAAAATGTGTCATTCGCCTGCTATTTGTTATAATATTGAAAAACGTGGGTTTATAAAAGTAGGTTATTGGGCAGATATTGTTCTGCTTGATATGCAATCTAATTGGAAAGCAGAAAAATCGAATATAGTATCCAAATGCGGATGGTCGCCATACCAAGAAATTATGTTTCATTCAAAAATTACACATACCTTTGTAAATGGAAACCTTGTTTATTATCAAAACCACTTTAAGGCTAATATGAAAGGAAAACGCTTGTTATTTACTAGGTAATAAACAAATGAAGAACTATATGAAAAAAATATTTATTTTACTTTTAATAACAGCTTTTTTTTCTTGTAAAAAGACTCAACCTAATGATAATTCAATTGCTTCCAAAGATATATTATCAAATAATCAAATGATAGCAATATTAGTAGATATTCATTTTATTGAAGCTGATTTGTTTTTAAAACAAAACAGCGGAAAAGATGTTAAATACTATACCCAATATTATTATAATTTTTTAATAAACAAATATCATATAACCTACAAACAATTTAAAGCAAATATTGGCTATTATTCTTCTAATATCAAAGAGTTTGAAAATATATACGAACAGGTTGTTACTACTATGAGCCAGAAACAAGGTGAGATTTACAAAAAATAATATTTAAATTATTATGATGGATGCTCATTTGCAAGGTTTACATTAATTAAAAAAATCTTCTTTATGTTAACAAAAAATCTGTATAAAACTTTATTCCTGCTTTTGTTGTTAATCGTAATTTCTTCCTGCGGGAAAAGGCACTTGATAAAAGACAATGCCTATCGTGAGCAAGTAAAAGAAATGTTTATAAAACAGAAAGAGCTTGCAAAAGGGCGAAACGAACAACTTTTTTCTGTTTTTGATAAAAACATGACAATTCAGGAGCGAGAAGCAATGGAATTTTTATATGCTTATATGCCATTAAGCGACCTTGCCGATTATAATGGTGATTATTTTCTTTCAAATGTAAGATTAGCAATAGATATAAGAAATAAAATGCCTTGGGGAAAATCGATACCAGAAGCTGAATTTCTGCATTTCGTTTTACCGATTAGGGTTAATAATGAAGACCTCGACAGCTTTAGAATAAACATCCATCAGGAGCTTTCCGAACGAATTAAAGGTTTGTCAATGTATGATGCAGCATTGGAAATAAATCATTGGTGTCACGAGAAAGTAACCTACAAGGGAAGTGACGAAAGAACGAGTTCGCCTCTAAATTCTATTAAAAACGCTATTGGAAGATGCGGCGAAGAATCTACATTTACTGTAGCTGCAATGCGAACTGTTGGAATTCCTGCCAGACAAGTATATACGCCTCGCTGGGCTCACACCGACGACAATCATGCTTGGGTAGAAGTATGGATAGAAGGCAAATGGTATTTTTTGGGTGCTTGCGAACCAGAACCAGAATTGAATATGGGTTGGTTTGATGAACCTTCGCGAAGAACCATGCTTATTCATACAAGAGCTTATGGTGCATACAATGGTAATGAACCCGTGATATTAAAACAAGAAAGATTTTCGGAACTCAATCTAATTTCAAATTATGCACCTTGTAAAACTTTTATTGTTAAAGTAACCGATAAAAACAACAAGCCAATTGATAGTGCTCAAGTTGAATATCTATTATATAATTATGCCGAATTTTATCCTATTGCCAAAGGCTTTACGAATATCAACGGAACTCATAACATTACTACCGGGCTTGGTGATTTGATAGTATGGGCAAATAAAAGCAATACATTTGGATTTAAAAAAATATCTGTCAGCAATACTGATACCGTTTTAATCACTTTAAATGATGATATTCCAGTAAATGTGAGTTTCAATTATGATATGGTGCCCCCTGTTAAACCAGAACCAAGGTTCGATTCTACTAAGGGACTTGAAAATAACCAAAAGCGACTTTTGAATGAAGATTCAATAAGAATATCCTATATGAAAACTTTTAAAGATACTGTTAATGCAAAGAAATTTGCATACAAACTTTCTTTAAACACCGACAGTGTTGTGAATGTTTTGGTAAAAAGTATGGGAAACTGGAATGAAATTGAGAATTTTCTTACTCAGTCAAACGATATTATTAAAAGAAAATGGGCTTTAAAATTATTATATTCATTGAGCGATAAAGATTTAAGAGACACAAAAGCGAGCGTGTTAAATGATCATTTTTCTAATGGATTTGATTTTTTTAATATTAAAAACAAATATGAGCCAGATTTTTATGCAAAATACGTACTTTCTCCTCGAATTGGAAATGAATTCATTCGTCCTTGGAGGTCATTCCTGCTTAAATATTTCAAAAAAAGCTTTATTATTAATGTTCAAAACAATGTCAATCATTTGGTAAGCTGGATAAAAAGCAATATTAAAATCGATAATATTGCCAATCTCCACTCACGTGCTCCATTATCTCCACAAGGAGTTGCCGAATTGCTGGTATCTGATAGCAAATCAAGAGATATATTTTTTGTGGCTGTTTGTAGAACTTTCGGTATTCCTTCAAGATTAGAGCAAACAACTGCAATACCACAATATTATAATGGAGAAAATTGGATTAATATTTATTTTGACCCCATTAGACAACCCAATGGACAAGGTTTTATTCATTTTATCAATGCAAATTCAAATACAGAGCCTAAATACGCTACTAACTTTACAATAGGACGTTTTGAAAATGGCACTTTTAAAACTTTAGAATTTGATTTTGATAAGAAATTGTGCGATTTTCCTCAAGAACAAGAAGTAGAATCGGGAAATTACATTGCTGTTACCGGTAACCGTATGGCAGATGGAACGGTGCTTTCAACACTTTCTTTTTTTGAAGTAAAAAAAAATGAAAAGATTGATGTTGTAATTAATTTAAGAGAAAGAAGCGAAAATGCTATAATAATTGGTAAAATAGCTCCCAAAGATTTTACTTTTACTAAGTTTAAAGAAACAAAAAAGAGCAATCTTAGCGAAATAACTTCGGATAGAGGCAGTATCTTAATCTGGATAGAACCAGACAAAGAACCGTCTAAACACATTTTGGCTGATTTGCCTTTGTTTAAAGATAGTTTTGAAAAATGGGGTGGAAATATTCTTTTCCTTTTATCAAAAGACAAGCTAAGCAATTCTTTTAATCCCAATAGTTACATTAACTTGCCTAAACAAAGCTTTTTTGCGTATGATGACGATTTACTTTTGCTTACTGCTCTTGAAAATATTGTTAAACAAATCCTCAAATTCAATTATCCCATCATAATTACCATTGATAACAAAGGAAATATTTTGTATTTGTCGGAAGGATATAAAATTGGCATTGGAGAGCAATTAAACAAGGAGATTCTGAAAATGAATCAATGCAAAGTGAATACTTGTGGTAATAAATAGAATTCGATTTGTTTGTTTAGAAATAGAATAAAATGGGAGAGTTGCAATTAACAACTGAGATTGATAAAAATTCAGGATTTTGCTTTGGCGTTATTAGTGCTATTACTAAAGCAGAAAACACATTAGAATCCAACAATAACTTATATTGCCTTGGCGAAATAGTTCACAATGATGAAGAAATAAAGCGATTGGAACAAAAAGGTTTAACCATTATTACTAAAACGGAATTAGAAACAATTAGCAATAAAACAGTTTTATTTCGTGCACATGGCGAACCTCCATCGAGTTATGAAGTTGCTCATCGTAATAACAATACTATCATTGACGCTTCATGCCCTATTATTCTTAAACTTCAACAGATTGTTAAAAAATCTTATAATAATAAAGAGAATATTTATATTTTTGGCAAACGAAATCATCCAGAAATTATTGCCATCAATGGACAGATAGACAACAAAGCCTTTGTTTTTGAGCGATTAGAAGAATTAGATTTAAAGAAAATTCCACCCAAAATTACACTTTATAGCCAAACTACACAATCGCTCGAAAAATTTAGAATTATCGTTAAAACTCTAATAGAAGCAGGCATTGTTGTTGATGTTAAGGATACAATATGTCGCCAAGTTTCTAATCGCGAGCCAAACCTTATCGAATTCTGTAAACGCTTTAATAAAATAATTTTCATTGCAGGCACCAACTCATCTAATGGGAAAGTATTATACAATATTTGCAAAAAAATTAATGAAGACACTCATTATGTAAGTTCTCCCGAACAAATTCAAAAAGAATGGTTCAATAGAAAAGATAAGGTGGGCATTTGTGGCGGAACATCTACTCCTATGTGGTTGATGAAGAAAACAGAAGAAACAATACTTTCATTTTAATCATTTTATACCAATTTTTTTTCTAAAAGATACAATCGTATTAGAAAAAACAGATTGGTAAATGCCGATTTGCTTTGTGTTTATTTTTTTGAAATATTACAGAATGCTAAACGGTATTAATTATCTTTCAAGCACCTTACGCTGAAACCAGATGTCTTTTTAATGTTTTCACGAAAAATATCATCAGAGCTAAAGTAAATAATTCGACACCACGATTCAGAAGCATTGCTTTCCGAAGATGACCACCAAAAACCATTATCTTTGATGCCAACAAATGAACCAAGATTGCCATTACGATAACCTCCAGGAAGTGCATAAAAGTAAGTACTATTGGTAGCTCCAGTATTTGGAACACTCCAATGAGTAATTCCTGCTTCTTTCAACTTTCCGCCTGCAGTTGTGTCGCCTCCTACATAATTTATTAATACTACCCATTCAGAATCGGTGGGAATATGCCAACCTAAAGGGCATAGTTTATTTGTATGAATAGCATCCCAATTATATAATGCACCATAAGTATTTTTATATGTAACAGAATCGTTGTTATACCAACAATAAGCAGGACTGCTAAGATTACTCCAAGTGGTTCCATCAGTTATAAGAGGTATCGTAGTTCCATCATTATATTTTGTAGTTTTTAGGTTCTCAACCATCCATATTTGTGTGCCAATGCCTACCGTATGATAAACATTTCCATCGATATCAGAAACAGTACCTGCATTTCCCTGAAGGGTTGTAAATGAAATTTGATTTCCATAGCCTGCCCCTAATCTATTCGTTGCATAAGCCCTTACGTAATATTTAGTATTAATAGATAAATTTGTTAAGGTGCTTGTAAAATCATCAATCCCAGTACCATCATTAGTATTGTTATTCGAAATTGTTGGCAATGGTAATGTACTCCAACATACTCCTTTTGCTGTTATCGGGAAACCACCGTCATAATTGATATGTCCAGTGCAAATTGCGGTGGTAGAAGTTATTGATGTTGCATTGTTGGTAGTTAATATGGGTATTTGTTCTATTTGATTGTCATCATTTTTATCTTTGCATGCGGTGAGAATTATTAGAAATATCCCGATTATGAATAAATATATTTTTATTGAATTATTTTTTTCTAATATCCAGTAAGTCATATTTTTGAGAGTTTTTTTTATTTTATTTACAAAAGTAGTAATTATTTTTTTGACATTGTAATTAAAAAACATGTAGTTTTGTAATCAGAAAAGAGGGGTGCCTTAATAAAACAGGCTGAGAATTTACCCATAGAACCTGCTCCGGATAATGCCGGCGAAGGGATTAGGAAAACTTTAATTATCGAACGGCTTATTGCCTCTATTTCTTCCGTTCTAAAGTTAAACCATAAATTCTAAAATGAAATGAAAAAAAATGTGTTTGTGTGGCTTATGCTCATTGCTTTGCCATTTATTGGCTTTTGTCAATATTCTGTTTCGGGAGTGATAAAAGATTTGGAAACTTCTGAAACTCTTGCTGGTGCAAATGTTGTTATTGAAAACACTTTTATTGGTGCCTCCACCAATGAACAGGGGCTTTTTAATATCAAAAACCTTAAAAAAGGAAAGTATACTATTAAAATTTCCTTTATAGGTTATATCTCTTATAGTCAATTAATAGATATAAATACTGACTTGGTTCTGAATATTCAATTGGAGAAAAGCCATATCTTAGAGGAAACTGTAATTATTAGAGCAACCAACGCTTCTGAGAAAACGCCTACTACTTTCAAAAACATATCGGTTAATGAAATAAAGCAAGTGAATTTAGGGCAGGATTTGCCTTATTTAATTAGCAATACTCCTTCGGTGGTAACCACCTCTGATGCTGGTGCTGGAGTTGGTTACACCAATATTCGTATTAGAGGAAGCGATATTACCAGAATAAACGTTACCATGAATGGTATTCCTATGAATGACCCAGAATCGCAAGTGGTATTTTTTGTAGATTTGCCCGATTTTGCTTCATCGGTTGATAATATTCAAATTATAAGAGGAGTGGGGAGCTCAGCAAATGGCGCTGCTGCCTTTGGTTCGAGCATTAATATCCAAACTTTAAAACTGAATCCCATTGCTTACGGTGAAATCAATAATTCTTTTGGTTCTTTTAATACCATGAAAAATAATGTGATGTTTGGAACGGGTCTGATTGATAAAAAATGGTCGTTTGATGGTAGATTATCTAATTTATCTTCGGATGGCTATATTGATAGAGCTTCATCGAAGCTAAATTCCTATTTTGTTTCTGCTGCTTATTACGGAAATAAAAGCATTATTAAATTAAATGTGTTTTCAGGAAAAGAAAAAACCTATCAAGCTTGGAATGGGGTGCCTCAAGATTCATTGAAAACCAATAGAACTTTCAATCCTTTTAATTATAAGAATCAAACGGATAATTACAAGCAAAATCATTATCAATTAATATTTTCAAATCAAGTAAATGATACATGGAATATTAATATGGCGATTCACTATACACACGGAGAAGGCTATTATGAGGAATATAAATCGGGTGCTGATTTTGCTAATTATGGTATGGATACCATAAATATTAAAGATAGTATTATCACCCAAACTGATTTGATAAGACAACAATGGTTGAGAAATGATTTTTATGGAATTACTTATTCAGCAAATTACGATAGTAAAAACAAACTAAAATTGTCTTTTGGTGGTGCTTTGAACCAGTATGATGGGGATCATTTTGGTAAAGTAATTTGGGCTACTTATGCTTCTAATGGTGATATAAATAAAAATTATTATGAAAACAATGGCTTGAAAACCGATTTCAACATTTATGCTAAGTTGATTTATTCATTAACCAAGCGTTTTGATATTTTTATGGATATGCAATACCGATATATTGGATATTCTTTTGTTGGATACGATAGAAATTTAAACAATGTAAAGCAAAAGGTAGAGTTAAACTTTATTAATCCCAAGGCTGGTTTAAATTTCAACATTAACAAAAATAATGTAGTTTATGCATCCATGTGCATTGGCAATAAAGAACCCGACAGAAATGATTATGTAAAATCCACTTCAGATAGCATACCTAAAAATGAAACTTTATATGATGCAGAAGCGGGTTATAAGTTCAATAATACAAGAATTGATTTGTCGGCTAATCTTTTTTATATGGATTATAAAAATCAATTGGTGCTTACCGGAAAAATTAATGATGTAGGCGAATATACCAGAAGTAATATTGACAAAAGTTATCGGACAGGATTAGAAGTGGATGCTGCTTTTTTAATATTTCAAAAGCTAAAATTAACTGCCAATGCAGCATATAGCATTAATAAAATAAATCATTTTACCGAATATTTGGACGATTATAGCAATGGGGGACAAATAATAAATAAGTATAACAATACAGATATTGCTTTTTCGCCATCTATCGTTTCTTCTTGCAATTTGAGTTATACTATTTTTAAAAACCTTTCTGCCGTTTTTACCGAAAAGTATGTGGGTAAACAATACCTCGATAATACCTCAAATAGCCACAGAATGATTAATGAGTATATGGTAAGCGATATAAGAATACATTATATTATTAAAACCAAATTGATGAAAGAGATTGGTATTAATGCGATGGTGAATAATGTGTTTAATAAAATGTATGAATCTAATGGTTGGTCGTATAGTTATGTTTATGATTATGAAACTATAACGGAGAATGCTTATTACCCTCAGGCTGGAATTAACTTTTTGGTGGGTTTATCGTTGAAGTTTTAGGTAATTCTTTTTTATTTCCGTGTGATATATATTTTACTATAAAATACTTTGTGGGCTCTGCGGTTAAAAGCTTAACCGCAGAGTTTTTAAATTAACCCATTTTCAAATCATCTCTATTTTCAACCAAACATCAAATGGTGTTACATCACCAAGCCCCACTTGTCCACCCGTTCGCTTTTTTGCAATAACAAATGCGAAGCATTCATAAACACCTTTAAAAAAAATATCAATTCTGCGAATAAAAAGTAAAAAATAAAAATACACTTCTATTGCCTTTCATAAAAATATTTATAAAAAATCATTTATTCAGCAGACCCTAATTATAATATGCTCTGTTCGCAAATGTATATTCCCTTTGGGAAAAAGAAAATGCGTAGATTTTGATTTTATTGATATTATTCCCCTTCGGGGAAAAAAATAAACACCATATAACGTATTAGCTTTTCGAATTTAAACTTATAGCTGAATAGGATAGCCCATTTGGGCTTTAATGCCGAGTTGCGTTCATTGATATAATTTCATTTTAAAATTAGAATGAACTGCATCGGCATAATACCAAGTAAGCGTTCAAATACTGAATATTTCATCTTTGAACGCAACTTGGTATAATAGCAATAGAAAATAATTACCACAAAAGCAAAGTGGTTACCCTTAGGGCATTAATATATCTACAATATTCTTAAACATAACCTTTGAATTTAAACTCTTGTGATGACTTGAAGGATAAAAGGCTTGATAATAGGGTATTAACAGGATTGCAAATTATTTCCTATTTAAGTAATTCCCTTTCAATTTTGATTGATTAACAATATTTCCTTTATCAAAAGCCAATATTCCATTCACAATTACATATTCGGGAGAACCTTTAATTTTAATATCATCGTAAATATCGCTATCGCATCGCTGGAAGTGTGTTTTTTTAGATATTTTAGATATTTTATGAGGATTCCATATCAAAATATCAGCATCAGAGCCAATGCTAATAGTTCCTTTTTGAGGAAATAAGCCAAAAATCTTTGCAGGTTGTGTGCAACACAATTGAACCCATTGATTAAGTGTAATTTTATTTTTTAAAACGCCATAAGTATAGAGCAAACTCATACGATGCTCAATGCCACCTGCACCATTAGGTATTTTTGTAAAATCATGAATGCCTGCATCCTTTTGCCCTTTCATATTAAAGGGACAATGGTCGGTAGCCACTACTTGAAATGTTCCTTTTTTAAGACCATCCCACAATGCCATCTGGTCTGCCTTTTTTCTTAAAGGAGGGCTAATGACATAAGCAGCAGACTGAAAACCAGGCAAATTATATTTTTTGTCATCGAGCAATAAATAGTGAGGACAGGTTTCTGCATATACTTTTTGTTTAGCAAGTTGAGCCTTTCTAATAAGTACTTTTGATTCTTTAGTAGAAACGTGGACAATATAAACTTTGCATCCAAAAATTTTCGCGATAGCAAGCACTCTATATACAGCTTCCGTTTCAATAGAAGCAGGATGAGACAATGCGTGATATATGGGCGAAGATTGTTTATTGGATATAAATTCTGTTTGTAAAGCTTTAATTACATCGCCATGTTCGCAATGAACAGTAACCAAAGCTTCAAATTTTGCAACGGTTTGCATTATTTTAATCAATTCAGTATCTTCAATTCCAACACTTCCTTTATAAGCAAGGTAAACTTTAAAAGAAGTGATTCCTTCTTTTTTAATACATTGCTCAATTTCTGAAGCGGAGTTTTTATTCCAACCACACACCCCCATATGAAAACCATAATCAATAAGCGATTGAGAAGCTATTTCTTTTCTTTCTTTTAATGCTTTTAACAAAGATTCTTCTTTGGCAGGTGTAACAAAATCGATAACAGAAGTGGTGCCTCCTGCAATTGCAGCTGTACTTCCTGTTTTAAAATCATCGGAAGAATTACCTGCAGGCGTTGGCAAATCTAAATGAACATGAGCGTCAATAGCTCCAGGTAAAATATACATTGAATTGGCATCAATTACTTCTGTTGTAGAATTTGGCTTTTGTATATTTGAATCAATAGAAACAATCAATTTGTCTTTAACTAGAATATCTCTAATCAACAAACCTTTTTCGGTAATAATACTTCCATTTTTTATAAGTAGGTGACCCATAAATTAGTTGTTAGTCGTTAATAATTTGTCAATAGTCATAAGTAAATATTGTTGATATTAATAGTTATTGATACTCGGTGCAAAAAACTTGTTACTCGGGACTCATTACTAAATAATACACAAAGGTATTCAAAAAGAAATATTGTTATTAAAAACATAAATAATATTAATACAAATCTCTTAATTTAGTTTAATTTTGCTTTTCGTTAATTAATTAAAAAAGAATATAATCAAAATAGAGTTATGACAAGCATTTTCCAAAAATTATTTGGCACAAAATCAGATAAAGATATTAAAGAAATAACCCCATTGGCAAATAAAATTCATGTTGCTTATGAAGTTATTAAGAATTTAGATAACGATCAGCTAAGAGCCAAAACTACAGAATTTAAGCGTCGGATTTCTGAATATATTAAAGAAGAAAACGACCAAATTAAAGAACTACAAGAAAAAGTCGAATTGGAATACGAAATGGACGGCAATGAAAAAGAAAAAATATTTGAAAAAATCGACCAATTAGATAAAAAAATTGCAGAAAAAATTGAAGAAGTTTTACTAGAAATTCTTCCAGAAGCATATTCAGTTATAAAAGAAACTGCTAAACGCTTTAAAGAAAATGAAGTTATTGAAGTTACTGCAACTGAAATGGATGGCGATCTTGCAGCTATAAAACCCAGTGTAGAAATAAAAGGAAATAAAGCATATTATAGCAACAAGTGGATTGCTGGTGGCAACACTATTACTTGGGATATGGTTCATTACAATTCTCAATTAATTGGAGGAATTGTATTACACGAAGGAAAAATAGCTGAAATGGCTACTGGTGAAGGAAAAACATTGGTTGCTACACTTCCTATATATCTTAATGCTTTACCAGGAAAAGGAGTTCACATTGTTACTGTAAATGACTATTTAGCAAAACGTGACTCCGAATGGATGGGTGTTTTATTTGAATTTCATGGACTCAAAGTAGATTGTATTGACCGACATGAACCAAATTCTGATGCAAGAAAAAAAGCTTATCTTGCTGATGTTACTTATGGTACCAACAACGAATTTGGTTTTGATTATCTCCGAGACAATATGGCACAACATCCCGTTGATATGGTTCAACGCAGACATAATTTTGCAATTGTGGATGAGGTTGACTCTGTTTTAATTGATGATGCTCGTACACCGCTTATTATTTCTGGTCCTACCCCAAAAGGCGATATCCATGAGTTCTCAGAACTCCGCCCAAAAATAGAGCGTATTTATAACCAACAACGTACGTTGGTAACCAATATTTTAGCCGAAGCAAAACGATTGTTATCCGGTTCTTCTGATGCCGAACAAGAAAAAGAAGGCGGAAAGCTCTTACTTAGAGCTTATAGAGGATTGCCAAAAAACAAAGCCCTCATTAAGTTTTTGAGTGAATCGGGAATAAAAGCAATACTCTTAAAAACAGAAAACTTCTATATGCAAGAGCAATCTAAACACATGCATATTGTGGATGATGAACTGTATTTTGTAATTGAAGAAAAAAACAATTCTATTGAGCTTACCGACAAAGGTCTCGATTACATAACCTCTGATACTACTGATAATAAATTTTTTATTTTACCTGATATAGGTTCAGAAATTGCTGATTTAGAAAAATCAACCCTTACTGCATCTGAAAAAATACTTAAAAAAAGTGAGTTGTTGCAGGAATTTACTATTAAATCAGAACGCGTACATACTGTTAATCAACTGTTGAAAGCATATACCCTATTTGAAAAAGATGTGGAGTATGTTATTATGGATAATAAAATAAAGATTGTTGATGAACAAACAGGTCGTGTGCTTGAAGGAAGAAGATATTCTGATGGTTTGCATCAAGCTATTGAATCTAAAGAAAATGTACAAGTAGAAGCCGTTACACAAACTTATGCTACGGTTACTTTGCAAAACTATTTTCGTATGTATCGCAAATTAGCTGGTATGACAGGTACGGCAGAAACTGAAGCGGGTGAATTTTGGAATATTTACAAACTCGACGTAGTTGTTATTCCTACCAATATGCCTGTTATTAGAAAAGATTTTGAAGACCTTGTTTATAAAACAAAACGTGAAAAATATAGTGCTGTTATTAATGAAATTAGCGAGTTAGTAAAAGCAGGAAGACCAGTTTTGGTTGGTACTACTTCTGTTGAAATATCTGAATTATTAAGTAAAATGCTCAAATTGCGTAACATTAAACACAATGTATTAAACGCAAAACTGCACCAACGAGAAGCGCAAATTGTTCTCGAAGCTGGTAGAGCTGGCACTGTTACTATTGCAACCAATATGGCTGGTCGTGGTACTGACATTAAGTTAGGCGAAGGAGTTAAAGAAGCTGGTGGTTTAGCAATTATAGGAACAGAAAGACACGAATCAAGACGTGTTGATAGACAGTTGAGAGGTCGTGCTGGTCGTCAGGGAGACCCAGGAACATCGCAGTTCTTTGTTTCTTTGGAAGATGATTTGATGCGTATATTTGGTTCTGATAGAATCGCCAAAATTATGGATAGAATGGGGTTGAAAGATGGAGAAGTTATTCAACACTCTATGATTACAAAATCTATTGAACGAGCCCAGAAAAAAGTAGAAGAAAACAACTTTGGTATTCGTAAACGTTTGCTCGAATATGATGATGTGATGAATGCCCAAAGAGAAGTTATTTACAAAAAAAGAAGAAACGCACTCTACGGAGACCGCCTTTCTATTGACACTGCAAATATGATGCATGATATTTGCGAAAACTTTGTGTTCGATTATCAAGATAACCGCGATTACAATGGTTTTAAATTTGAAATGCTTAAAACTATTGGTATAGAAGCTTCAATAAGCGAAGATGATTTTTTTAATATGAAACCTGATGAGATTACGGATATAATTTATAATGATGTTAGTAATTATTACAAACAAAAATCGCTTTCTGTTACAGAGAAGGCTTATCCTGTTATTAAAGATGTTTACGAAAATAGTGCTCATACTTATGAAAAAATAGCTTTACCAATAACTGATGGAACCAAAACATTGCAAGTGATTACTGACCTTAAAAAAACTTATGACACCAAAGGTAAAGAGCTTTCAATAGCTATTGAAAAAGGTATTACACTCGCAATTATTGATGACGAGTGGAAAGAACACCTTCGCGAAATGGACGAATTGAAACAATCTGTTCAAAATGCTACTTATGAGCAAAAAGACCCTTTATTAATTTACAAATTAGAGTCTTATGAGCTTTTTAAACAAATGTTAAGTAAGGTTAACAAGGAAATCTCTTCATTCTTATTTAAAGGAAAGCTCCCAATTTCATCACCCAATAATGTGAGGGAAGCAGAAGAAGAAAAAACGGATATGAGTAAACTCAAAGTTGGAAGGTCAGATGTTCCTATTGATAACAATCAACCTCGAAACCAAAAAGTTGAACCTATTAGAGTTGAAAAGAAAGTTGGAAGAAACGATCCTTGCCCTTGTGGTAGTGGCAAAAAATATAAACAATGTCATGGGAAAAATGAATAATATTTAGCCATCAAATTTTTTTATTGAATAATGGAAGAAACAAAAGATACACCCGAACAATCTACGCGTAAGAGGACAAAGAAGCCAATTGTAAATCCAAATTATATGGAATACGGGAAGGTGCCACCTCAAGCTACTGACCTAGAGGAAGCGGTTCTTGGTGCAATGATGCTCGAATCTAATGCCCTTACTTCAATTATTGATATATTGAAACCTGAGATGTTTTATAAAGAACATCATCAGAAAATTTTTAAAGCAATTCTTTCTTTGTTCAATCGTTCTGAACCTGTTGATATTTTAACTGTTACCAATGAACTCAAAAAAACGGGTGATTTAGATATTGTGGGTGGTCCCTATTTTATTACCCAATTAACCAACCGCATTGCTTCAGCTGCCAATATTGAATTTCACTCACGTATTATTATTCAAAAATTTATTCAAAGAGAACTCATTCGCATTTCTACCGAAATACAGCACGATGCTTTTGATGACAGTATCGATGTTTTTGATATGCTCGATAATGCCGAAAAAAACTTATTTTCTGTAAGCGAAAGCAATATTAGAAGAAGTTCTGAAGATATGCACTCTTTGGTAAAAGAAGCCATAAAGCAAATAGAAGCTGCCAAAAATCAAGAAGGCAATATAAGTGGAGTCCCTTCAGGATTTACAGAACTTGATAGGGTTACTGCGGGATGGCAAAAATCTGATTTAATTATTATTGCAG
Organism: Bacteroidetes bacterium CG2_30_32_10; assembly: GCA_001872995.1. Lineage (GTDB taxonomy): Bacteria > Bacteroidota > Bacteroidia > Bacteroidales > CG2-30-32-10 > CG2-30-32-10. Next base: position 17,806 of record MNXO01000148.1, read on the forward strand.
CACGCCCCAGTATGGGAAAAACTGCTTTTGTGCTCACGATGGCAAAAAATGTAGCTGTTGATTTTAATAAACCTGTTGCGTTTTTTTCTCTAGAAATGTCCGCAGTTCAATTGGTTACTCGTTTAATATCTAGCGAAACGGAACTTCCTGCCGATAAACTGAAACGCGGTCAATTAGAAAAGTACGAATGGACTCAATTGAATGAAAAAATTAAAGGTTTAATTGATGCAAAACTATATATTGATGATACTCCCGCTTTATCTATTTTTGAATTGCGTGCTAAATGTCGTAGATTAAAAGCTCAATTTAATATTGAACTTGTGGTTATTGATTATCTCCAACTAATGGCAGGTAGTAGCGATAAAATGGGCAATAGAGAACAGGAAATCAGTAATATTTCGCGTTCATTAAAATCGCTTGCTAAAGAATTAAGTATCCCAATCATTGCGCTTTCGCAACTTAGTCGTGCTGTTGAAACAAGAGGCGGTACTAAACGTCCTATATTATCTGACTTGCGAGAATCGGGAGCAATAGAACAAGATGCAGACCTTGTTTTATTTTTATACCGCCCCGAATATTATAAAATTGATGATATTGATGGTCGATCTACCAAAGGTTTGGCAGAAGTTATTATTGCAAAGCATAGAAATGGAGCACTTAGTGATGTTTATCTTCGTTTCGTTGATAGGTTTGCTAAATTCATTGATTTAGACACCGATTCTTATCAACAATATAGCGATATTTCAGCAAATGCAGATTTTGAAAAATCTGGACCATCCGTTGTTACCATGCCTTCAAAAATGAATGATTCTCATGATGAAGCTCCTTTTTAAAATTAAAAAGGTTGTCCTTTTTGGAGGTCAACCTTTAACTGTCTATTACTAACCAATATTTAACAGAATTTCCTTCGGTTTTTTTTAACGCTGCTTACGCCATTAAATCATTACCGGGTTACAAGGTATTTCATCAAAACTTTTTTATTATTTTTATTTAAGTTTATGACGCTTGTTAACCCAATATTGTTACAGTTAATTATGTTATTTTTTTTTAATTCTTTTAGTCTGCCTATTAAGACTATGATTTTTGGAAAAATTCTTTACAAATAAGTGTTATTTAGGGTCTGCTGAATTAATATAATACTTTTGATAACAAAGGAAGAAATGAGGCTTTCTCAGCAAATCAGTGCAAAGGAAAGCAACTAATTTTAGAAAAAACCTTGCACTGAGAAGTTTTTTAATAACAAATTTAAAGCTCGGCTAAATTAGCAAATTTTCAAATTCTCTTCCTTTCTTCGACCCGTGCGTAAGCCCGAACGACAAGCGAGCGGACTCTTGCGTGAATGTCAATTTTTT
>MNXO01000173.1 GCA_001872995.1 Bacteroidetes bacterium CG2_30_32_10
ACGATTGCTGTGTTGCAATGCTTTTTGTGAAAGTGCGATGGTGAAACACATATATTTATAATTAATTTTATGTTTTTACAATAAGGATATCATTAATATTAGTAGTATAACAAGGCGAAAGTTTTTCTTGTCGCAATTTCCACTTCCGCGAAAAACCTTGTTGTGCAATTCGAACCTTGTCTCTACCCATTTTGCTGTTTAATTTATCCAATACTTGCATCACTTTTTTTTGATTATCTCTGTTCACTTCGTCAAATAGACTTGTCTGAAGATTGTTTTCTGAAATAATATCGCTGACAATTACCCCAGCTTTTTTATATTGAAAACCTTTTTTATAAATCGCTTTTAAACCAATTTCGGCATATTTGATAAGTTCCATACTACTATTGGAAGCAACGGGCAAGCTGACCACTATATTTTTAGCATATTGTTTCAAATCTTTTCTAAATTGGTTGGTGTGTATGAAGACTATCATCATTGCAGCACAAGATTTTTGTTTACGTAATTTTGCAGCACATGTAGCAGCAAATTGAGCTACAGCTTCAGCAATTGGTTCATATTCTGATTGCATCGTTCCGAAACTTCGCGAAGTACAAATCGCCTTTTTGTCAGGTGGAGTGGTTTCCATTTCAATACATGGATTGCCTTGCAATTCTTCCATTGTACGAACACCTACAATGCTCATATTCTTTCTTATCCATTCTTTGTTTGTATTCACAAAATCAAGTGCCGTGAAAATATTATATTTGTTAAGAAATTTCGAATATTGCCGACCTATTCCCCATACATCGCTCACCGAAAATTCTTCTAATGCTTTATTGATAGAAGTTTTATCGTTTAATATAAAAACTCCTTTTTTATCTTGATTTTTTTTTGCAATTTTATTGGCTACTTTAGCGAGTGTTTTAGTGGGAGCTATGCCTACACTAACAGGAATGCCTATGTTTTTAGTGGTAGTGTACACAATTTTTCTGGCATAAGCTTCTATATCATAAATATCAAAGCCACTCAGGTTGAGAAAAGCTTCATCTATAGAGTATATTTCGATTTCAGGTGCAAATTGCGATAAAGTGTTCATTACTCTTCGCGATATATCGCCATAAAGCACATAATTGGAAGAGAAAACAGCAACATTGTTTTTTAAAATAACATCTTTAATTTCAAATGCAGGCGCCCCCATTCTTATTCCAAGTAATTTGGCTTCGTTGCTTCGTGCAATAACACATCCATCGTTGTTAGATAAAACAATCACTGGCTTTCCTATCAATGCAGGCTGAAACAAACGTTCGCAAGAGGCATAAAAATTGTTGCAATCTACCAATGCATACATAATCAGATTTTTTTAATAATGTATGTTACAATACCCCATATTTGAAAATCGTTTAATTCGGTAACTTTAATAGGTTTAAAATCTTCGTTTGCAGGCATCAAGTACAGGCACTTTCGTTCTACTTTAATCTTTTTAAGCGTAAATTCACCATCAATAAAACAAACAGCAATGCATTTATTAAAAGCTTCTAGCGATTTATCCACTACCAAAATATCATTTTCGTGAATACCCACATCTTTCATCGAAAGACCCTTTACTCTAGCTAAAAATGTGGAACTCGGATTTTTAATAAGTTCTTTATTCAAATCAATACTCAAATCAACATAATCTTCAGCAGGAGAAGGAAAACCAGCATGAATCGGCGAACCCACCAATGCAACCTTAGTTGTTTTAGAAATATCTGTTTTGTAAAACTGAAGTCCTTGATTTGATTTGGCTTTATTTGCTTTCATTAAATAATTTTTGATTTCAAAAAAATCGGGATATTACTAGGAGATTTATTTAATAAATGATATTTCGTTTGAAATAATCAATAAAAAAATGGAAATAGATTAATCATAGTCCTTTCCGTAAAATATTTTTATCATTTAATGTTACAAACTTACTTATTTTTAATAAGAATCGCAAGCACAAAATAGAATTGTAATTTTAATGAAATGGACTGAATAACCAAGAAAAGGGAATTGACCATATAAAAATTTCCAATAAACAATAGTTTTAAAAAAATATGAATGTATTATCTTATTTTTGCACAATATTTTTCAAAAAAAGTAGTTATCTATTTATAATTTTCAATTTTAAATAAATTATGAATCATAATAAAATATCTTTTTCAATATTATTATTGCTTTTACTGATAACTGCGAGTGCTTATGCTCAAAATGATGCCACTATCTATGGTAAAGTTACTGATGAAAATAAAAACCCTATTGATGTTGCAACCATATCAATTGCTGGGTTGGCTGGAGGTACCTATACCGACAAATACGGCAAGTATGAACTAAAAATACCTTCTAATACTAGTTTAATTTTACTTGTTTCTCACATTGGTTTTAAAACTGACAGCATTCAAATAAAACTTAAACCAGGCGAAAAGAGGTTATTAAACATCAATACCTATACTGTTTCTACCATTTTAACGAATGTAGAAATAAAAGACAAGTATTTAACTTCAGAATTCACTAGAATTAACCCAAAAATTGCGTCATTTATTCCAAACATCAATGGAGGCATCGAAACCATCATAAAAACTTTGCCAGGAGTTTCGTCAAACAATGAATTAAGTTCTCAATATTCTGTGAGAGGTGGCAATTATGATGAAAATTTGGTTTATGTTAATGATATTGAAATTTATAGACCATTTTTAGTACATACAGGCGAGCAAGAAGGATTAAGCTTTATAAATTCAGATATGGTGTCTTCACTTTCCTTTTCTGCAGGAGGTTTCGAGGCAAAATATGGCGATAAAATGTCATCCGTTCTTGATATTCAATATAAAAAACCAGTAAAATTTGGTGGCTCAACCTCTTTAAGCTTGTTAGGTGGCAATGCCAATGTAGAAGGCTGTTCCAAAGACACTTCATTTAAATATTTGATTGGTATTAGACAAAAATCAAACCAATATATTTTAAAAACCTTACAAACTTCGGGTGATTACAAACCTTCGTTTACCGATGTTCAGACTTGCCTCTATTACGATGTTTCAAAAAAATTAGAAATAACCACATTGGGCTATTATTCACGAAACAAATATATGTTCGTTCCCGTTACGCGAGAAACTACTTATGGTACCTTCAACGAAGCCTATAAATTAACAATTTACTTTGATGGAAAAGAAGAAGATAAATTTGAAACCTATTTAGGAGCCGTATCAGCTAATTATAAACATAAAAGCAATGTAACCCTTAAATTAATTGGATCCTCATTCAAGTCATTTGAAAGCGAAACTTATGATATTCAAGGACAATATTGGTTAAACCTATTAGAAAACAATATGGGTAGCGATGATTATGGCAATTCAGTAGGAATACCAATAGGAGTTGGAACTTTTCTAAATCATGCAAGAAACAACCTTGACGCTACTGTTTATAGCCTTGAGCATAAAGGAGGTGTTCAGAATAAAAATCGATATTTTCAATGGGGCACCAAATATCAACACGAAATAATTAATGATTACTTAGATGAATGGAAATTGATAGATTCCGCAGGCTTTTCTTTGCCACATAATCAGGATTCTGTAGGTTACAATAACCCAAATGTCCAGCCTTATCAATATCTTTATATGCAAGATGTCGTTAAATCAAAAAACAGCATTTCTTCAAATAGGTATTCTTCTTTCATCCAAAATAACTGGAATTTAAAATATGATAGTAGTAAAATTTCAATAATTGCAGGTATAAGAGCAAATTATTGGGATGTTAATAATGAATTACTGATTAGTCCAAGAATTACAATAACCTGTAAACCCAATTGGAAGAAAGATTTTACATTCAGATTTTCTACAGGTTATTATTATCAGCCCCCATTTTACCGAGAACTAAGAGGACTCGATGGAAAATTAAATAAAGAAATGAAAGCCCAGAAATCAATTCATTTCGTTTTGGGGAGTGAGTTGAATTTTAAAGCTTGGGAAAGACCTTTTAGATATACTACAGAAATTTATTACAAACAATTAAATAGCTTAGCACCCTATATTGTTGATAATGTAAAAATAAGATATTTTGCAACTAACAATGCCAAAGGTTATGCAACAGGAATTGATATGAAAATAAGTGGTGAGTTTGTAAGTGGAGTGGAGTCTTGGGCAAGTCTCTCAATTATGAGAACAAAAGAAGACATTATTGGAGATTATTATTACAACTATTATAATAAATATGATTCATTAATTGTACCTGGCGTTACCATTGACCAAAAGAAAGTTGATAGCATCAAACGCTATCCTGGTTATATTCCTCGACCTTCCGATCAATTGTTAAATTTGAGTTTTTTTATACAAGATTATTTGCCCTCAAACCCAACTTATAAAATGAGCTTAACCTTGGTTTACGGTAGTGGCTTGCCTTTTGGTCCTCCATCTTATGATAAATACAAAGACACCTTGCGTTTGCCTGCTTATATGAGAGTTGATATTGGTTTTTCTAAACAATTAAAAGATGAATCAACTAAACTATCTCCAAAAAACCCTTTTAGATTTGTTAAATCAGCTTGGGTAACTGCTGAAGTTTTTAATCTGTTTGAAAGATATAATGTAATATCCTATTTATGGATAAAAGACGTATCTAATAGAACGTATGCAGTCCCTAACTATTTAACATCAAGACAATTGAACATTAAGTTTATAGTGAATTTTTAATATCTAAAAATATGCTTAAAATAAATTATACGACTATTTTCAAAGTAATTATCATACTTTGTATTATTATACCATATTTATCTTGTAAAAGAGAGATGATAGATACCAGTTCATCAATAAAATTAAACTTTTCAACTGATACAATCCTATTTGATACTGTATTCACAACTGTTGGCTCAACAACCAATCGCTTAATGGTTTATAACAATAGTAATCATAGAATTAGTATTTCAAATATATATTTAGCAGGCGGAACTTCGTCAAATTTCAGCATTAATGTTAATGGTATCGCATGCACTTCAGCAAATGATATTGAAATAGAAAGCAAAGACAGTCTTTTTATATTTGTTAAAGTAACAGTTGACCCCAACCACCAAAACCTTCCATTCATACTAAGCGATTCAATAGTTTTTGAAACGAATGGAAATGTTCAGAAAATTCAATTAGTTGCCTGGGGACAGAATGCTCATTTTTTAAGTCCAAAATATTTTCCAAGTAACTTTCCTGCATATTCTATTGTAAGTGAAGGCGATGCAACCTGGACAGATGATTTACCCTATGTAATATATGGTTATGCAGTTGTTGATTCTTCATATACATTGACAATTAAAGAAGGAACAAAAATTTATTTACATGGCAATGCCGCATTAATGGTTTATCGAGATGGTACTTTAAAAGTAGATGGAACTATTGATAAACCAGTTATATTTCAAGGTGATAGATTAGAAAATCAATATTCAGATATTTCTGGACAATGGGGCGAAATCTGGCTTTCATCTGGCAGCATCAACAATGAAATAAATTATGCTATTATAAAAAATGGACAAATTGGTATTTTAGTGGATACAATTGGTAATTCGGCAAATCCTACACTTACATTATCCAACACCATTATTAAAAATATGAGTGTAGATGGATTATGGGCTCGAGGAAGCATCGTTTTGGCATACAACTCGGTGTTTGGTAATTGTGGCAGGCATGCAATTAATTTAGATATTGGAGGTGCTTATGATTTTAGGCATTGCACCATTGGAAATTATTGGTCAGAAGTTATTCGCCAAACTCCATCTTTGGTGCTGAACAATTATTATTTTGATATTAATGGAACTCCCATTATAAGAGAACTTTATAGTGCATACTTTGGTAACTGTATTATTTATGGTAATGTTGCAAATGAATTATTGCTTGACAAGTTCCCAAACTATCAATTCTTTAATTATAAATTTGATAATTGTCTTATAAAAACAGGACTCCCATTAAATGACCCTAATTATTTCTCAGAATGTATAGCAAATTCTGACCCAATATTTACAGATATTACTTTAAATGCAAATGATTTATCAATTAAAGAAGGTTCACCTGCTATTGATAAAGGAATTACTTCAATTTCAACCTTAATTCCTTTTGATATTAAAGGTAATAGCAGAACATCTGATGTAAAACCTGATTTAGGAGCTTATGAATATATCATACCTACTCAATAATATTAAATATGCTTAATAAGAATAAAATATTTTTATGATTATCAATCGTATTAATGTTTTTGTTAATTTTATTATTATTTTAACTTTACTTTTTGTTAAAAGTTATTCTTATGCTCAATATTACGATATAGGGCAAGACCCTGCAAATACAAGTTGGAATCAGATTAGCACCAGTCATTTTAAAATTATTTTTCCTAAGCAATATGAAAAGCAAGCCCAATACTTAGCTAATTATATTGAACGCATTTATGCAAAATCGACTAAAACATTAGTAAGCAAACCAAAGAATATACCAATCATTCTGCATACACAATCTGTTATTTCAAATGCTTATACTATTTGGGCTCCTAAGAGAATGGAGTTTTTTACTATTCCACCTCAAGATTCCTATGGACAGGAGTGGTTGCAGCAATTGGCAATACACGAGTTTAGGCATGTAATTCAAATTAATAAAATAAACCAAAGTAAAACTAAAATCCTGTATTACTTATTAGGAGAGCAATCAACTGCTGCCATTTTGGGATTACACATTCCTGCTTGGTTTATGGAGGGCGATGCTGTATGTACCGAAACAGGATTAAGCAAATCAGGAAGAGGAAGGTTACCCTCGTTCGAAATGGAAATAAAAACCCAAACACTTGATAAAAAAAGATACCCATACGACAAGGCAGTTTTTGGTTCTTATAAAGATTTCATCCCAAACCAGTATGTTTTAGGTTATCAACTTACTGCTTTTGCTAGAAAAAAATATAATGCAAACATTTGGAATAAAATTTTAGATGATGTATCAAGACATCCATTAGGTATTACATCATTTTCAAAAAGTATAAAGAAACAAACAGGATTAAACAAATCTCAATTCTACTACAACACAATTAATGAGTTAGATAGTCTTTGGAAAAAACAACAATCATCCATTAAATTAACAACTAATACAGAATTATGTCCACCCAACAAGAATTACATCAATTATAAACACCCACATTATATTAATGATAGTACTATTATTGCTGTTAAAACAGGAATTGACGATATAACTCGTTTTATAACTATTGATAAACAAAAGAAGGAGAAGATTATTTTCACACCTGGGTATTTTTTTCCAGAAACATTTTCGGTTGTTGATAGTACATTGATTTGGGCTGAAGTTACTTTTGATTTACGTTGGGAAAACAGGAAATATAGTACTATTAAAACTTTCAATTTGCAAACAGGCAAATGTAAAAGCATAAGCAAAAATAAATATTTGTTTGCTCCTTCTCTTTCAGATGATAAGAAATTAATTGTTGCTATAAAAAACACTCCCATTGGAGAAAATAGCATTGTAATTCTTGAAAACAAAACGGGGAATGTAATTAAAAAAATAATAAATACTAATAATAGCTCTTTTGTAACTCCTTTATGGAATAATGATGACAATAAAATTGTTTTTATTGAGGTTTCTAATGAAGGAAAGCGTATAGTTACCTATAATACCATAACAAATCAGTTTACTACAATTACACCTTATAGTTATGAAGAAATATCTATGCCTAAATTTTATGAAAACTTTATTATATATAATGCAGCATATTCTGGAATTGATAACATATATGCTATTGATACCATAAGCAAACAAAAATATCAAATTACATCAGCCCTATATGGCGCAGAAAATGCATGCATTTCTCCAAATAAAGAATCAATAGCCTATTCAGAATATACTGCCAAAGGTTTTAAATTAGTAGAAGCTACCATAGACTCTACGAAATGGATTAAATTTGACACAATTACAAATACATCCATTAAACTTTATGAAACAATTGCAAATCAAGAAGAAATTATCAAAGAAGATACTGTATTTGCTGATTCTACTTATATAACCAAGAAATATTCTAAAACCAAAAACCTCTTTCACTTTCATAGTTGGGCACCGCTTTGTATAAATGCAGAAAATGCAAGTATTAGTCCAGGTGTTTCAATATTATCACAAAATATATTAAGTACAGCCTTTACTTCAATTGGTTATAAATATAATCGGATTGAAAAAACAGGAACACATTTTATTAACTTCACTTACAAAGGATTATATCCTATTATCGATTTCAAAATAAGCAATGGCGACAGAGCGTCTTCCTATTTAACTGTAAACAATGAAGACATACATTTCACTTGGAATGAAACTAAAGTAATAACAGGTATTAATGTGCCTTTTAATATTTCAAAAGGCTTATTTTATAGACTTATAGAGCCAAAGATAAATATTTCTAATACATTTATTCAACATAATAAATCCACACCAGCCAATTATATAAGTGGTGCAATCCATATTATGGAATATAGTATCTTCTTTTATAATCAAATTAAATCGGCAGAAAAGGATATGAGACCACGATGGGGGCAAACAGTTGAACTGAAATATTATAATACACCATTTAAAGGACTTAATCTTGGAGAAATATATGCCATTTCAAGCAATTTCAACCTTCCTGGAATTATTAAACATCATAGTCTTAAGTTATCAATAGGGTTTCAGAATAAAAATTATGGAACATATACTTATAGTGACATAATTGCGTTTCCAAGAGGGCTTACATCTATTAAAAATCAAAAAATGAAAACACTTTTCGTTAATTATAAATTACCACTTGCATATCCCGATTTTAGCATTCCCAATATTATTTATATTAAAAGGATTAAAGCCAATTTATTTTACGATTATGCTGTTTTTATTAATAATAGCAAATCTAACACATATAAAAGTATTGGAACAGAAGTAACAATGGATTTTCACCTTTTTAGATTTATTGCTCCAATTGACGCAGGCTTAAGATTTATTTATGCACCAGATAAAAAACAAATTTCCACTGAATTAATGTATCAAATAAAATTTGATAATCTGTAAAAAAATTTATTACTTGCATAAAATTTAATGCTTCAAGCTTTTGAATTATTATTTATGAAATTTCTTTTAAAAATCATTGTATCTTCATTTGCTGTAGTAATATCTGCATATTTATTACCAGGTGTTAATGTTGATGGGTTTATCACAGCATTACTTGTAGCTATTGTATTGGCAATATTAAATTCAATACTTAAACCAATTTTAGTTGTATTAACTATCCCAATCACTTTTTTAACTTTTGGACTTTTTTTATTGGTTATTAACGCATTTATCATTATCATTGCATCTAAATTTGTGGAAGGTTTTTTTGTAAATGGATTCTGGTGGGCTCTTTTGTTTAGCATTATACTTACATTAACAACTTCAATATTAGAAATACCAACAAAAAACAAAAATAACAAACAGAATTATACGAATTAACATAATATATAAAAAAATAAATGAATAAAAGCACTAAAGGGAAAGTATTAAAAGGAGTTAATTATTTAGAACTCACTCCATTTAGTGTTTATAAACATCAGGTAGATGAAAAGGGTAAAGTAACCGTATTTGTACCAAAATTTACAAGTAAGCTTTGGGGAAAAATACTAATGCCATTGATTAATAGAAAATTTATTAATGTCAAATTTGATGAATTAGGCTCATCCACTTGGCTTAAGATAAATGGGAAAAATAAAGTTGGGCAAATATGTAAGGATTTAGAAGAAAAATACGGCGAAAAAATTAAACCAGCCGAAGAATTAGTAACAAAGTTTTTATCAGATTTATATTTTAAAAAAATAATCAATTTTAATGAATTAATAAAGGAGAAAAACAAATGAGCGAAGTAATTTATCTTAATGTCAAAAACTTACCACCAGTTGCACTATGGAGAAACTTTATGGGTTTATGTAGTGTGCCTCACCCTTCTAAAAAAGAAGAAAAAATCAGAGAATACGTAGTTAAATTTGGTAAAAATCTAGGTTTAGAAACCATTGTTGACGAAGTTGGTAATGTAATTATTAGAAAACCAGGTACAAAAGGAAAAGAAAATCTCAAAGGTATTATTTTACAAGGTCATTTAGATATGGTGCCTCAAAAAAATACAGACACTGTTCATGATTTTGAAAAAGACCCAATAAGCCTTCGCATCGATGGTGAATGGGTAAAAGCAAAAGGTACAACCTTAGGAGCAGATAATGGAATTGGCGTTGCTGCAGCAATGACAATCTTAGAATCAAATGATATTGAGCATGGACCAATTGAATGCCTTTTTACAATAGATGAAGAAACTGGAATGACTGGAGCTTTTGGTTTGAAATCAGGATTATTGAAAGGTGATATATTGCTAAACTTAGATTCTGAAGACGAAGGAGAACTTTATATTGGATGCGCTGGTGGTATTAATACATCAGCAGTTTTTAAATATAAAGAAGACAAAGTTATCGCTAACTCAATAGCCTATATTATTACTGTTAAAGGATTAAAAGGTGGTCATTCGGGCTTAGATATTAACCTTGGTAGAGGAAATTCAAACAAAATAATGATTCGTTTATTGTGGTTAGCCCGAAAAAAAATGAAATTGCAACTTGCAAGCATTGAAGGTGGCAACTTACGTAATGCAATACCACGAGAAACATTTGCAACTATAGTTATTCCTGCTACTGAAGAAAAAGCATTTAACAATTTCATCAAGGAATATTCCAATTATATTAAAGATCAATATCTTTCAGCAGACCCTGATTTAAATATTGTTGTTACAAAAACAAATTTACCTACTACAACAATTGACGAAACAACTGCCAACAATCTTATTAATGCTGTGTATGGCTGCCCTAATGGAGTAATCGGAATGAGCGTTGATATACCTGAATTAGTTGAAACATCATCTAATCTTGCAGTTGTAAAAAGCGAAAAAGGAAATATTGAAGTGATGTGTTTACTACGTAGTTCGGTTGAACAAGCTAAAGATGACCTTGCAAATCAAATAGAATGCGTATTTTCTAATGCTGGTGCTAAAGTAGAACATTCAGGAGGCTATCCAGGTTGGAAACCAAACGTAACATCCGAAATATTAACCCTTTCTAAACTTATTTACCATAAATTATATAAAAAAGAACCCGCTGTCAAAGCAATCCATGCAGGTTTAGAATGTGGTTTACTTGGTACAACTTATCCAAAATGGGACATGCTTTCATTTGGACCTACCATCAGAAGCCCACACTCACCAGACGAAAGAGTGAATATTCCCAGCGTAGAAAAATTCTGGAACTTCTTAATTAATATTTTAAAAAGTACCCCTATAAAAAAATAAAACTTATGTTTTTTCTTAGTCCTATCATAATGATAGGACTTTTTTTAATTTAATTTTTTAAATTAAAAAAACATGTAACTTTGCAAAAAATTAAATTTATTATTAATCTTTAACAGAAAGAGAGTGTTTTTAATGATTATTGTTCCTATAAAAGAAGGCGAAAGCATTGATAAAGCTTTAAAAAAACTAAAAAGAAAATTCGAAAAAACGGGCGTTGTAAAAGAATTGCGTGAAAGACAAAAATTTACAAAACCCTCAGTTGTAAAAAGAGGAGAAAGATTAAAAGCAATTTATATCCAACATTTACAAGAAGAATTAGAAGCATAGCTTTCAGGACTAATCAGATTTTTTATAACAGGAATCAAAATGTTCAAAAAATAATATTATATTTGAACAATTTGATTCCTGTTTTTTTATGCACTATCAAGAATCCTTCCTTAATTATATTAAAAACGAAAAGCGATACGCTCTCAACACTATTATTGCCTATAGCAAAGATATAGAACAATTTTATTCTTTCCTTTCAACCAATTATCAAACAAATGATGTACTGATTATTAATCATCTTATGATTAAATCTTGGTTAGTAAATTTAATGGAAAATAAAATAAGCCCCAGAAGCATAAATCGTAAAATAACAACCTTAAAAACATTCTTTAAATTTCTTAAAAAAGAAGGGATTATTGCTGAAACCCCTATGAATAAAATAATATCTCCAAAAACAAATAAAAGAATACCTGTTTTTGTAGAAAAAGAAAAAATGAATCAACTGTTTGACATAATAACATTCGAGAATAATTATGTTGACCAAAGAAACAAAATAATTATAGAGCTATTCTATGCAACAGGAATAAGACTTACTGAATTAGTTAATTTACAAATAAAAGATGTTGATATCTATAATAGCCAATTAAAAGTATTAGGTAAACGCAACAAAGAAAGAATTATTCCATTTTCAAACAAATTAAAAGTAATATTAACTCAATATATTCAATTAAGAACCATTACTTTCCCTGATATTCAAGAAACTTCATTTTTTTTAACAGAAAAAGGAGAAAAAATTTATCAAAAACTTGTTTATCGTATCGTAAATTATTACCTTAGCATTGTAACAACAATTAGCAAAAAAAGCCCACATGTGTTAAGACATACATTTGCCACACACATGCTTGACAACGGAGCGGATTTAAATGCAATAAAAGAAATATTAGGACATGCAAACCTATCAGCCACACAAATATATACCCATAACACCATCGAAAAACTTAAAACAATTTATAAACAAGCCCATCCAAAGGCATAATTCAATTTAAAAGGAGGAAAAAAATGAAAATTAAAATCAATGCTGTACATTTTAAAACAGATAAAAAATTAGAAGAATTTATTCATGAAAAAATTGAAAAATTATCTAACTTATACGATGGAGTCGTTGAAAGCGAAGTTTCTCTAAAATTAGAAAACTCAGAAAAAGAAGATAATAAAGTAGCAGAAATCAGATTAGCAATAAGAGGAAACGATTTATATGCTAAAAAACAAAGTAAAACATTCGAGGAATCAATTGACTCTTCTGTTGAAGCCTTGCGCAAACAACTAGTAAAACACAAAGAAAAAGTAAAAGGCATATAATAACAAACAAAAACAATGGTTTATATTTTTTTTTCATTTATTTAAAAAAAAAACATACAAAAATTTTTTAGTTAATAAATGTTTTGTACATTTGCATTCCTTAAAAAAAAGACTGCTTTTTTTTTGTTTTAATACAATAATTAGTTAGTTAAATAAGGATATTGCCGATGTAGCTCAGTTGGTCAGAGCAGCTGATTTGTAATCAGCTGGTCGGGGGTTCGAATCCCTCCCTCGGCTCTAAGATTTTAGTTCTTTGAATAACATTGGGAGGGTACCAGAGCGGTCAAATGGGGCAGACTGTAAATCTGTTGGCTACGCCTTCGGAGGTTCGAATCCTCCCCTTCCCACCATGAGAATTACGAAATAAGAATTATAATTTTTTTTATAATAATTCTTAATGCGGAAGTAGCTCATCTGGTAGAGCGACAGCCTTCCAAGCTGTAGGTAGCGGGTTCGAGCCCCGTCTTCCGCTCTATTTGGTAAAAAATTATAAACCCAAAATTAGGTTTATGATTTTTTATTAATTTAAGCCGATGTAGCTCAGGGGTAGAGCACTTCCTTGGTAAGGAAGGGGTCACGAGTTCAATTCTCGTCATTGGCTCATTATTAGTATAAAATAATTATCAAAAAGAAAATAAAAACAAGTAAACTGAACTTTAACAATTAAAATTATTTAAAATGGCAAAAGAAAAATTCGATCGTTCCAAACCACACGTAAATATTGGAACTATAGGTCATATCGACCACGGTAAAACTACTTTAACTGCAGCTATTACTAAAGTACTTGCAGAAAGTGGATATTGTGAATTCAGATCATTCGATTCTATTGACAATGCTCCTGAAGAAAAAGAAAGAGGTATTACAATTAATACTGCTCACGTTGAATATCAGACAAAAAACAGACATTATGCTCACGTAGACTGTCCTGGACATGCTGACTATATTAAAAATATGGTAACAGGTGCAGCTCAAATGGATGGAGCTATTATTGTTGTTGCTGCTACTGATGGTCCTATGCCACAAACTCACGAACATATTTTATTATCTAAACAAGTAGGAGTTCCTAAACTTGTTGTGTTTATGAATAAAGTTGATTTGGTTGACGACCCAGAATTATTAGACCTCGTAGAAATGGAAGTTCGCGAACTCTTAACTAAACATGGTTTTGATGGTGATAATACTCCAGTTATTAGAGGTTCTGCTTTGGGTGGTTTAAATGCTGAACCAAAATGGGTAGAAAAAATACTTGAATTAATGGATGCTTGCGATGCTTGGATTCCTTTACCAGTTCGTGGTTTTGATAAACCATTCTTAATGCCTGTTGAAGATGTATTCTCTATTACTGGACGTGGTACTGTTGCAACTGGTAGAATAGAAACTGGCGTTATTAATATTAATGACCCAGTTGAAATACTTGGTTTAATGAAAGAAGGCGATAAACCTTTAAAATCAGTATGTACTGGTGTTGAAATGTTCCGCAAACTTTTAGATCGTGGTGAAGCTGGTGATAATGCTGGTATTTTATTAAGAGGTATTAACAAAGAAGATATTCGTCGTGGTATGGTTATTGCAAAACCTGGTACTATCACTCCTCATAAAAAATTCAAAGCAGAAGTATATGTTTTGAAAAAAGAAGAAGGTGGTCGTCACACTCCATTTCATAACAAATATCGTCCTCAATTCTATTTCAGAACTACTGACGTAACTGGAGAAGTAACATTACCAGAAGGCAGAGAAATGGTTGTTCCTGGAGATAACTTAACAATTAGCGTTGAATTATTGACCCCAATTGCTATGACTATCAATTTACATTTTGCTATTCGTGAAGGTGGTAGAACAGTTGGTGCAGGACAAGTTGTTGAAATACTTGATTAATAAATTAAATAAATAGAATAGTTAAAGGACTCATTAGAGATTCCTTTAACTGTTCTTATTAAAATGAATAAAACTATTAGTATATAAACGGGTGTAGCTCAACTGGTAGAGTGGCGGTCTCCAAAACCGTAGGTTGCGAGTTCGATTCTTGCCACCCGTGCTAGAAAAATAAAATTATTTTAAAATGATTAAAATAAAAACATATTTTAAAGAAACCTACGATGAGTTAATGAACAAAGTTTCATGGCCATCTTGGACAGACTTGCAATCTAGTGCTATTGTTGTTTCCATTGCATCCTTAATTATTGCTACAATGGTATTTATAATTGACATTATATTTGGAATTAATGGAAATATTAATAAATTCGATCCAGAATCATATAAGGTAATTTGGCGAGGAGTTTTGGGCTTTTTTTATTGGTTTTTATTATAATTATTGTTATGATTATTCGTGTTATTCCTATTGCTTCCCAAAAATATTTATTTTTAGATAGGTATAATAATAAATAATATTCGTCATATTTTATAAAGTAAAATAAATGAATGAAATCAAGGTAAATGTATGAGCGATATTGTAAAAAAATGGTATGTGGTAAGAGCTATAAGCGGCAATGAGAAGAAGGTTAAACAATATATTGAAAATGAAATTAACCGCTTGCAGTTATCTTCATATTTATCGCAAGTTCTAATACCAGCAGAAAAGGTTTATCAAATAAGAAAAGGAAAAAAAATTAGTAAAGAACGGAATTATTTTCCAGGGTATGTTTTAATTGAAGCAGCTCTGGTAGGAGAAATTCCTCACATTATTAAAAACATTCCTGGAGTATTGGGGTTTTTAGGTTCAAAATTAGAACCTGTTCCATTACGAGCTAGTGAAGTAAACCGTATTTTAGGTAAAGTTGATGAACTTTCTGAAAAAGACGAAGAATTGAATATTCCTTTTATTGTAGGCGAAACGGTAACTGTTACGGATGGACCGTTTAATAGTTTTAGTGGCGTGATTGAAGAAATTAACGAAGAAAAGAAAAAACTCAAAGTAATGGTTAAAATCTTTGGCAGAAAAACTCCACTTGAATTAAGCTTTATGCAAGTTGAAAAGGAATAAATTAAATTACA
Organism: Bacteroidetes bacterium CG2_30_32_10; assembly: GCA_001872995.1. GTDB lineage: Bacteria > Bacteroidota > Bacteroidia > Bacteroidales > CG2-30-32-10 > CG2-30-32-10. The sequence continues at coordinate 15,961 of MNXO01000173.1, forward strand.
TTAAAACAAACTAAAAAATGGCAAAAGAAGTTAGTGGACTAATTAAGTTACAAATAAAAGGAGGATCTGCAAATCCATCACCTCCAATAGGACCTGCATTAGGTTCAAAAGGTGTTAATATTATGGAGTTTTGTAAACAATTTAATGCAAGAACACAAGACCAAGGCGGTAAAGTAATTCCTGTTATTATTACTGTTTATAAAGATAAATCATTTGATTTTATTCTCAAAACTCCTCCAGTTGCTATTCAATTATTGGAAGCATTAAAATTAAAATCGGGTTCTTCAGAACCAAACAGAAATAAAGTAGGTTCTATTACTTGGGAACAAGTTAAAGAAATTGCTACTGCAAAAATGCCCGATTTAAATGCCTTTACAATTGAATCTGCAATGAAAATGGTAGCAGGAACAGCAAAAAGCATGGGCATAACTGTTAAAGGTGAATTTCCATCAGCTAATTAATTCATCACTTTTAAGTGTTTAAAAAAATAATTGTAAATTCAACAATTAACACAGTAAAAAATGGCAAAAATAGCTAAAAAAAGAAAAGAAGCTTTAGCAAAATACGATAAAACAAAACTTTATCCGCTTTCAGAAGCAGCAAGTGTATTAAAAACTATTTCTTATACAAAATTTGACCCTTCCGTTGATGTTGATATAAGATTAGGAGTTGACCCACGAAAAGCTAACCAAATGGTAAGAGGTACAATAGTACTTCCTCACGGAATTGGAAAACAAGTAAGAGTTTTGGTATTATGCTCTCCTGATAAAGAAGAAGAAGCAAAAAATGCAGGTGCCGAACACGTTGGTTTGGATGACTATATCGCAAAAATAAAAGGCGGTTGGACAGATGTAGATGTGATAATTACTATGCCAAGTGTAATGCCTAAAGTAGGTGTATTAGGAAAAATATTAGGTCCACGTGGTCTAATGCCTAATCCTAAAACAGGTACAGTTACAATGGAAGTTGGCAAAGCTGTTATCGAAGCTAAAGCTGGTAAAATTGATTTTAAAGTTGATAAATTTGGAATAATTCACGCATCCGTTGGAAAAGTATCCTTCGATACTGAAAAAATAATTGATAATGCAAGAGAATTGCTCCAAACTGTAGTCAAATTAAAACCTTCTTCTGCAAAAGGGACGTATATGAAGAGTGTTTATATGTCAAGTACGATGAGTCCAAGCATTCAAATTGAACCAAAATCTATTACGCTCTAAAAATAAGCAGATTTACAACAATTACCGAAAAGATTTGTGTATATGAAAAAAGAAGAAAAAAATCAAATGATTGATTCGTTAATCACTAAGATTGCGAATAACAATTATATCTATATTACTGATATCTCTGATTTAAATGTTGAAACGACAAGTAAACTTCGTAGACTTTGTTTCAAAAGAAACATAACATTACAAGTTGTTAAAAACTCATTGCTTAAAAAAGCAATGGAGCGTTCAAATAAAAATTTTGATACACTCTATGACGTTTTAAAAGGTTCAACATCAATCATGCTTTCTGATACCGGCAATTTACCTGCAAAATTAATAAAAGAATTTCGTAAAGGTATTATAAAGAAACCTATTTTAAAAGGAGCCTACATCGAAGAGATGTGTTTTGTTGGTGATGATAAATTAGATACGCTAATTAATATTAAATCTAAAAATGAAGTTATTGCTGATATTATTTCAGCATTGCAATCGCCAGCTAAAAATGTTATTTCTGCTCTTCAATCTAGCGGAAACAAACTTGCAGGAATTGTTAAAACATTATCAGAAAAAGAAAATTAGTTTTTATTAAACAATTATCATTTTTATAATAAATTAAAAAATAAATTAAAAACAATTAAATAATAAATAATATGGCAGATTTAAAAGCTTTCGCAGAACAATTAGTTAACTTAACAGTTAAAGAAGTTAATGAATTAGCTCAAATTTTAAAAGACGAATATGGTATTGAACCAGCAGCAGCAGCTCCTGTTATGATGGCAGGAGCAGCAGCAGGTAATTCTGATGCAGCAGCTGAAAAAACACAATTTGATGTTATATTAAAATCAGCAGGTTCCGCTAAATTAGCAGTTGTTAAATTAGTAAAAGAATTAACTAGCTTAGGTTTAAAAGAAGCAAAAGACTTAGTTGATGCTGCACCTAAAGCTATTAAAGAAGGTGTTACAAAAGACGAAGCAGATTCTTTGAAAAAACAATTAGAAGAAGCTGGAGCTGAAGTTGAAGTTAAATAAAGGGATTCAATAAATACATATAGGAATAGACTTCATCGAATGTTAAATTTCGATTGAAGTCTAATCCTGTTTTGTTTATATTGTAAAAAATCACTTTTTATATTTTTAACTTTAAATTTATCCACCTTGGCTCTAAAAAATAAAAACCAACGAATTAGTTTTGCAACGACTAAAAATCAAATTGATTATCCTGATTTTTTAGATATTCAGCTAAAATCGTTTCAGGATTTTTTTCAATTAGACACTACTACTGAAAATCGTCAAAACGAGGGTTTATATAAAGTTTTTTCTGAAAATTTCCCCATTACTGATGCAAGGAACAATTTTGTATTAGAATTTTTAGATTACTTTGTTGACCCACCAAGATATTCTATAGAAGAGTGCATCGAAAGAGGTTTAACTCATAGTGTCCCTCTGAAAGCAAAACTTAAATTATATTGTACCGACCCAGAACACGAAGATTTTGAAACAATAATTCAAGATGTTTATCTTGGTACAATACCGTATATGACTCCTAAAGGTACTTTTGTAATCAATGGTGCCCAAAGAGTTGTTGTATCACAATTACATCGGTCGCCTGGTGTATTTTTTGGTTCAAGCCGACATGCAAACGGTATGCATTTATATTCCGCCAGAATTATCCCTTTCAAAGGCTCATGGATGGAATTTGCTACTGACATTAATAATGTAATGTATGCCTACATTGACCGAAAGAAAAAATTACCTGTAACAACGCTTCTTAGAGCAATTGGTTTTGAAAGCGATAAAGATATTCTCGAAATATTTAATCTCGCTGACGAAATAAAAGTAAGCAAAGTTAATCTAAAAAAAGTAGTTGGAAGAAAATTAGCCGCAAGAGTTCTTC
>MNXO01000002.1 GCA_001872995.1 Bacteroidetes bacterium CG2_30_32_10
AATAATAAAATAATTTCAGTTGAAAAAAAATAATTACTTTAGCACTTTATTAAAAAAAATATTTTTAGAACAAACAAAATCTTTAAAAAATAATTTTATTATATCAACTAAATTAAGTTTTGCAGAATAAATTTGAAACATGAAAATTATTAAACTGATTAGTATTGCATTTCTTATATTGTTTTATTCGGCAAATGCTGAAGCCCAAAGCAAGAAAGGACCTACTTTTAATGCAGACAAAGCTTATGATAAAGAACTTTATGCACAAGCTCTAAAACTTTACGAAAAAGCGTATTCAAAATCAAAAAAAGACAAAACACTCAAGGGAAACATCTCCTTTAAAATTGCAATGTGTTATAAAAATATGAATAACACTCGCAAAGCCGAATCGTGGTTCAGAAAAACTATTCAATCTAAATATCCCGATAATATTGCACGCTTATATTTTGCCGAATTGCTTAAAATAAATGGCAAATATGATGAAGCCCTTACGGCATTTAAAGAATACAAAGACCTTGTGCCTTCAGATAAGCTAGGAACTACTGGAATTGAATCTTGTGAACTAGCAAAAAAATGGCTACAAAACCCAACCGCCTTTAAAATTGATAATTTTAGAAAAATAAATGGCAAACAAAGTGATTTTGCACCCAGTTTTGCAGATGCTAAAAATAATTCAATCATATTTACCTCTGGAAGAATTGAAAACAAAGGCAAAGGAAACGATGGTTGGACTGGTGAAAAATTTACCGATTTATATATCACTTATAAGGACCCGAAAAAACTCACTTGGACAACACCAATAGCATTAGGAGATACTATCAATTCACCAGTGAACGAAGGGGCATCATCTTTAAATGCAAATGGAATGATGCTTTATTTCACAAGATGTAAAATAGAAAAGAAAAAATTATGTGGTTGCGAAGTTTTTACTTCTCACAGAGACGGAAGTGATTGGGGCGAAACTACTGTATTTCCTCTTGGTCCAGATTCATTAATCAATGCACATCCTTCCATTAGTGCAAACGAATTAGAACTTTATTTTGTCTCCAATATGCCTGGAGGTTTCGGAGGAAAAGACATTTGGATGGTAAAAAGAGACAGAAAAAACAAACCTTGGAGCAAGCCAATCAACTTAGGTGCTGAAATAAACACTGAATATGATGAAGTATTCCCATACATTCGACCTGATGGCGTTTTGTATTATGCTTCTAACAAACCTTCGGGTATGGGTGGTTTAGATATTTACGAAGTTAAGAAAAAAGACGAAACAAGTTGGGGCATTCCTGAAAATATGAAATCTCCCATCAACTCATCTTATGATGATTTCGCCTTGATTTGGGGCAAAACTTTGGAAAAAGGTAATTTCGATATGGGTTATTTCAGTTCCAACAGATTAGGCTTGGGCGGTAGAGGTAGCGATGATATCTACTCCTTTATTCTTCCACCTAAAACCTTTACACTCAAAGGAACAGTGAGAGACAAAACTACTAAAACTATTCTTTCTGGTGTAAAAGTAAGATTAGTTGGTACCGATGGTTTACCTATTGAAACAAAAACAGATGCAAAAGGTGTTTATTTATTTGATAAATCGATGATTTCACCTAATGTTACTTATGATATCTTTGTTAGTAAAGAAAAATATTTTGCAACTACAGGCAAAGAAACTACTGTTGGACTTGAAAACAACAAAGATTTTGTACATGATTTTCTTTTAGAACCAATTCCACAAAAACCAATCGAATTACCTGAAATACTTTACGATTTAGCCAAGTGGGATTTAAAACCACAATACCAAGACTCTCTCAATGGTTTAATAATCACACTAAACGACAATCCTACAATTGTGGTTGAATTAAGTTCACATACCGACCCACGTGCATCTGATGAATATAATGACACTTTATCTCAAAAAAGAGCACAATCGGTGGTTGATTATTTAATATTAAAAGGGATAGCTCCAGATAGACTCGTAGCAAAAGGTTATGGCAAAAGAGTTCCAAAAATTCTTGATAAAGATATTACTCGTGATGGTTTTACTTTTCCAAAAGGAACTATTGTAAATGAAGAATATATTAACGCTATCAAAAATCCTATTCAAAAAGAAGCTGCTTATCAATTAAATCGAAGAACCGAATTTAAAGTTTTACGTGATAACTATGTGCCTAAACCTACAAATACGCCCATAGTTCCTCCTAAAGACACTCCCAAGGAACAACCCAAAGATACTAAAGAACAACCAAAGGAAGCTCCTAAAGATAATACAATTAAAACAAACGGAGATGCTCCCACTGGAACGCCAAAAGACAAAACTAAGGAAGACCCTAAGAAATAGCAATAAAAAGAATAAAGATACATCTATAAAAAAAGCGTCCTGCAATTGGATGCTTTTTTAATTATAAATAAGACATGGAAGAATTAAAATACAACCTCAGAGGAGTTTCAGCATCAAAGGAAGACGTTCATAATGCCATCAAAAACCTTGACAAAGGACTTTTTCCAAATGCATTTTGTAAGATAGTTCCTGACATTCTTGGAGGAGATAATGAATATTGTGTTATCATGCACGCCGATGGTGCAGGAACTAAATCTGCATTGGCATATTTGTATTGGAAAGAAACTGGAGATATCTCTGTTTGGAAAGGAATTGCTCAAGATGCCATCGTAATGAATACAGATGATTTGCTTTGCGTAGGTGCTGTGGATAATATCTTACTTTCTTCTACGATTGGTAGAAATAAAAACTTGATTCCAGGCAACGTAATTTCGGAAATAATAAACGGAACCGAAGAATTTCTTAAAAGAATGAGGAAACTTGGCGTAAATATTTATTCTACGGGTGGTGAAACGGCTGATGTTGGCGATTTAGTTCGTACAATCATTGTAGATTCAACCGTTACATGCAGAATGAAACGCAAAGATGTTATTACCAATAATAATATTCAAGCAGGAGATGTTATTGTTGGGTTATCCTCTTATGGGAAAGCAACTTATGAGGACGAATATAACGGTGGAATGGGAAGTAATGGATTAACTTCGGCACGTCATGATGTTTTTTCAAAAATTTATGCAAAAAAATATCCCGAAAGCTTTGATGCAATGATACCTGAAGCATATATTTATTCAGGAAACACTTTACTAACAGATATTATTCAAGAAACCAATATCAATGCAGGAAAACTGGTGCTTTCTCCAACAAGAACTTATGCTCCCATTATAAAATCTATACTAGATATTTATAGAAGTCAAGTTCATGGAATAATTCACTGCAGTGGTGGGGCGCAAACCAAAGTATTAAACTTTGTTGATAATTTACATATTATAAAAGATGCACTCTTCAAAACTCCACCTTTATATAAACTTATACAAGAACAATCAGGAACCAATTGGAAAGAAATGTACAAGGTCTTTAATATGGGACATAGGATGGAACTTTATGTCTCTTCCGAAATAGCTTCTAATATTATAACTATTTCTAAGTCGTATAATGTGGAAGCACAAATAATAGGTCATTGCGAACCTGCAACTATCAAAAAGCTTACTATTAAAAGCGAGTATGGAGACTTTATCTATTAAACTTATTTTTCTTACCTTTGCAATTGATTTTTTAATTAACAAATAAATGATAGACAAATTAAAGTCGCTATATAATCGATGGCTTGAAATTGGAGAACAATTAAACGATTCGACGATAATAGCAGATATGAAGCGTTATATCAAACTAAGTAAAGATTATAAAGAGCTTCAACCCATTGCTGATGCTTATAAAAAGTATTCAAATATAATAGATAATTTAGTATCATCAAAAGAAATTCTGTATAACGAAAAAGATGAAGAGTTTAGAAATATGGCGAAAGCTGAGTTTGACTTGCTTACTTCAGAAAAAGAGAAGTTAGATGAAGAAATACGTGTCTTATTAATACCTGCTGACCCCACTGATGATAAAAATGCAGTAATGGAAATACGTGCAGGAACTGGTGGTGATGAAGCTAGTATATTTGCTGGTGACTTATATAGAATGTACACACGTTTCTGCGAAAGAAAAAAATGGAAAGTAGATTTAGTAGACTTTGCAGAAGGAACTGCTGGTGGATTTAAAGAAATAATAATTAATGTAATTGGCGAAGGAGCTTATGGCATTTTAAAATTTGAATCTGGAGTGCATCGTGTTCAAAGAGTGCCGCAAACAGAAACACAAGGAAGAATTCACACCTCTGCTGCATCTGTAGTGGTGCTTCCTGAAGCCGACGAATTTGATGTGGAGCTAAAAATGTCTGATGTAAGAAAAGACACCTTTTGTTCATCAGGTCCTGGCGGTCAATCGGTAAACACTACTTACTCCGCTATTAGATTAACTCACATACCTACAGGAATTGTTGTTAGTTGTCAAGATGAAAAATCTCAAATGAAAAATTTTGATAAAGCAGTTTCTGTCCTAAGAACCAGACTTTACGAGCAAGAGTATAAAAAACATCTCGAAGAAATGTCTTTGAAACGAAAGACCATGGTTTCTACAGGCGACCGTTCTGCTAAAATACGAACCTATAATTATCCACAATCACGTGTTACTGACCATAGAATAGGGATGACTTTATATAATTTACCTATTGTGATGGATGGAGAAATTCTTGGTTTGATAGAAGCACTGCAATTTGCAGAAAACACAGAAAAGTTAAAAGAATCTGTTGAATAATAAATCAATAGCTAATGAATAAGCTCGAGTTATTTGATAATATTAAGAAAAAAAAATCATTTCTTTGTGTTGGTCTTGACACTGATATTACAAAAATACCTAAGCATCTTCTTCAATTAACAGACCCTGTTTTTGAGTTTAACAAACAGATTATTGATGCAACTATAGAATATGCTGTTGCTTATAAACCTAATACTGCTTTTTATGAATGTCTGGGAACTAAAGGCTGGGAAAGTCTTGAAAAAACAATTCAATACTTAAACCAAATCAAAGACAGACCTTTTGTTATAGCTGACGCTAAAAGAGGAGACATTGGTAACACTTCTACTATGTACGCCAAAGCTTTTTTTGAACAAATGAATGTAGATGCCATTACTGTTAGCCCTTATATGGGGAGCGATTCTGTAAAACCTTTTCTTACCTTTAAAGATAAATGGGCAATTATATTGGCTCTCACTTCAAACGAGGGAGCATCTGATTTTCAATATTCTTCATCCGAAATAAAAACTCAACTTTTTGAAACCATACTTGAAAAAGGGAAAAAGTGGGGCAATGAAAACAATATGATGTGGGTTGTAGGAGCAACCAAAGCAGAAATGCTGAAAACTATTAGAAATATAGTTCCTAATCATTTTCTTTTAATACCAGGTATAGGAAATCAAGGCGGAAACCTAAGAGAAGTTGTAAAAAATGGCTTAAATAAACAATGTGGATTGATAGTTAATGCTTCACGAAGTATTATATATGCTGGAAACAAAAATGACTTTGCGCAAAAATCTACCAATGAAGCAAAAAAAGTTCAAAAAGAAATGGAACAATTACTTTATCAATATAACCTACTTTAATTATTTAAACTTAAATTGCTATTGTAGCAATTGACTACATTTTTTTATTTTTTTTTACTTATTTAAAAATAAATACCTTAAAATATTTGATTAGAACATTTATTAAATATAATTTTGCGGAAAATTTATAACAAATTACATTATAAATCATTTAATAAATTCATTTCCAAATTAATTTAAAACAGGAGAAAAAATCATGAATGTTGAAAAAATTATGACTGACTTGGAGAAAAAAAATCCAGGTGAAAAAGAGTTCTTGCAAGCAGCACGTGAAGTTTTAGAATCTATTGTTGAAGTAGTAGAAGCTAATCCTCAATTTGAAGATGCTGGAATTATTGAACGTATCATTGAACCAGACAGAACTTTAATATTTAAAGTTCCATGGACTGATGATAAAGGAAAAATTCATATCAACAAAGGATACAGAGTACAATTCAACAATGCTATTGGACCTTATAAAGGTGGATTAAGATTTCACCCAAGTGTTAACTTAAGTATATTGAAATTTTTAGGATTTGAACAAATATTCAAAAACAGTTTAACCACACTTCCTATGGGTGGTGGCAAAGGTGGCTCTGATTTTGATCCTAAAGGTAAATCAAATGCAGAAGTAATGAGATTCTGTCAAAGCTTTATGTTAGAATTAGTAAGAATGATAGGACCAGAAACAGATGTTCCTGCTGGAGATATTGGTGTTGGTGGAAGAGAAATAGGTTTCTTATATGGTATGTATAAAAAATTAACTCGCGAACATGTTGGTGTTCTTACTGGTAAAGGTTTAAACTGGGGAGGTTCATTGGTACGTCCAGAAGCTACAGGTTTTGGTGGCATTTATTTTGTTGAAGAAATGTTGAAAACTAAAGGATTAAACCTTAAAGGAAAAACAGTTGCTATCTCTGGTTTTGGTAACGTTGCTTGGGGTGCAGCTCTTAAAGTAGTTGAATTAGGTGGAAAAGTAGTTACAATTTCTGGACCTGATGGCTATATTTACGACAAAGAAGGAATTTCTGGAAAGAAAATTGATTATATGTTAGAACTACGTGCTTCTAATCAAGATATCGTTAAACCATATAGTTATGAATTCGGCGCTGAATTTCATGAAAAAAAGAGACCTTGGGAAGTTAAATGCGACATCGCTCTTCCTTGTGCTACTCAGAATGAATTAGGTGGCGATGATGCTAAGAAATTAATTGCTAATGGTTGTATTCTTGTTGCAGAAATTTCTAACATGGGTTGTACTCCAGAGGCTGTTGAAATTTTCCTTAAAAATAAATTGTTATTTGGACCAGGAAAAGCCGTTAATGCTGGTGGTGTTGCTACCTCAGGTCTTGAAATGACACAAAACTCAATGAAAATCAATTGGGGTGCTGCAGAAGTTGACCAAAGATTACATGAAATTATGAAAAATATTCATGCCGCTTGCGTTCAACACGGTAAAAACAAAGAAGGTTATGTTAACTACGTGAAAGGTGCTAATATTGCTGGTTTCTTAAAAGTTGCCAATGCAATGTTAGATCAAGGTATTGTATAATCTTTCTATTGATAATAAAAAAAAGCGGCTCTAAAGAACCGCTTTTTTTTTATTTTTTAAACTATCAATATGATTTGTAATCTAAACATATTAAACCCAAATTACACAATAGGAGACGAAGTCGATCTACTTGCGTTAGTTGGGTTAACTCCGATTTAACAAATCTTTGGTTTTCAATATTCTACTTTTAAAAAGCATTAGATTTGTTTAATCGATTAAGCTAATGCGTAATTTAGGTTAAAGGATTATATTGCCTTAATAATACCAATCAACCTACAATTAAAAATATGATTTATTTCGTCTCGTTAATATATTCCAATCATATCGAAATTAGTCTGTGGTATATAACTAAAGCAAGTTAACTAAATTCAATTCACTCTTTTATTTATCAGTTAGGGATAGCAAATATAAAGGCTCCCTTTTAATTCATATTATCAAATATAACAACAATAAGAAAATATTAAAAGAATACCCCCTACCAAAAAAAAAGGAGAAAATAATTCTCCTTTTTTACTAATTTAATTTTTATTTAGTTTGTACCAATAACTTTAAATTCAGTTCTACGATTTTGTTGTCTGCCTGCTTCAGTGTCGTTTGGAGCTATTGGCATATCAAATCCATATCCTTTATATTCTAATCTGCTTGCATCAATGCCTTTAGAAATAAGATAATCAACTACCGATTTAGCACGGCTTTCTGAAAGTTTCTTATTTAAAGCTGCGCTACCTTTATTGTCGGTATGTCCTGAAATTTCTATACGCATCTTAGGATTGTCTGATAATAACTGATATAGAATGCCTAATTCAGCATAAGATTCTGGACGCAAAGTAGATTTGCCAGTATCGAAAAAAATGTTTCTTAAAACAATAGATTTACCAACTTCAATTTTCTTGAGTAAAATATCATTAATAATTTCCTGATATTGAGCTGCTGTAGGTATATCTTGGTTTTCTGAATAAAACAAGTACCCTTGCGCTTCTACTGCAATACTATAATTTTTACCAGAAGGTAAGGATATTAAATATTCGCCTGTGGTACTATTCGATTCGAAAGTTGCTAGTAGCTCATTTTTAGAATTATCAGTTAATTTAATGATAGCAGCTAATGATTCTCTTGTTTTTTCATCCAATATCTTTCCTTTAAGGATGGTTAACTGCGCTGTATTAACTGTAATCATTTTTTCAATAACGGTTTCACTAACAGGTGCAGTTAAACTAGCTAACAAATTATCTTCATTAGAGGCAATCAAAGGTTTTTCTGGTACTAGGAAAGAAATCATATAAATATCATCATCTCCCATACCATTTGTTTGAGTAGATGAATAATAACCATGTTTTCCACTAGCAGAAACTGTTAAAAAAACATCATTATCTGGAGTATTTATAGGATAGCCAATATTTTCTGGTTCCGACCATTTTCCATCTTCATAAACCGATTTAAAGATATCAAAACCTCCCATAGTGTTGTGCCCTTGAGAGCTAAAATACATTGTCTTACCGTCAGGGTGCATAAATACTCCTTCTTCATCATATTCTGTATTAATAGCAGCACCTAAATTGGTAGGTTCTGACCATTTTCCTTTTGGACCCAATGTACTCGTATAAATATCTTTGCCACCATAACCTCCTAAGCGATCGCTCACAAAGAAAATAGTTGTTCCATTATAGGTGAAAGAAGCACTAGTTTCTTGTGATTCGGTTAAGTTTATAGGTTTGGGAAGTTTTTTAGGTGTTGACCATTTATCACCTTCAAGAGCACTCACATATATATCACCACCTTTATCGCCACGATAGACGAAAAGCTTATGTGCATCGGGAGATAAACCAACCGTTGCATCATGAGATTTTGTATTAATAGGGTCGTCAGCATTTGTGGCAAGGGTCCAGATATTATTTTTTTTATATGAAAAGTAAACATCTTCAAAATACATATTATCAAAAGGGTCTTTGTTGCCACCATAAGTATCAGCACGACGAGAAGTGAAAATCAGGACAGTTTCATCCGCATTCACAATAGGACTGTAATCTGGATAAATTGAATTCACGGTACTACCTAAATTATCAATAGATACTCTAACTGGTTTAGCCACTAAATCTTTCCCTGTTTCACATTCCTTGATTTTCTTTTCAATTGATTTTCGCTCTGTTTCCATATTAAAAGGAGAAAGATTTTGCTGATATTTCTTAAATTCGCTAATAGCCTTGTCAAGGTCGTAGTTTAATTGATAAGCTTCTCCAAGAACCAAATGAATATCAGGAGCAACAGCGGGATTTAATTGAATAGCTTTTTCAAAAAAGGCAATAGATTTGTTTTTTTGAATAGTATAGAGGTAACAAATACCAAGTCTATAATTTAACAACGCATTATTAGGATTGAAGTTATTCGCTTTAGTAAAAGGCTCTAAAGCCAAGAGGTAGTTGCCACCACCAGCTTCAAATAATTTATTTCCTTTTTCTAGCTGCGATTTAGCTTCGCTGAGTTCTGCTTTTCTTCCTGGAAAATAAGCTTTTTCGAACTCTACATTCTGTGCCTTTAACAAATTCATCTGGAATGCCAGAAATATAAAGGCAAATAAATAAATATACTTATAAAAATATTGTTTTTTCATCACAATTTATTATTTACATTCGTTTTTAACATAATTATCTCCACTTTTCACACCGAGTGTATTGGCTTTTTCCCAATCTTTACAGGCACCTTCAGGATCTCTGTTCATTTCTTTTGCTATACCTCTGTTTAAATATGCATACCCATAATCTGGGTTTAGTCTAATAGCTTCATTATAGTCGAGAATGGCTTCTTTATATTTTTTTAATTTAAATTTAGCATTCCCTCTATTGTTAAAAGCAAAAGCGTAGTCGGGTTTAAATTTTAATGATTTATCAAAGTCTTTGATAGCACCTTCGTAATCGCCAAGTTCAATTTTAACAGTACCTCTGTTATTGTATGCAAGGTAAAAAGTAGTATCAAGCTTTATGGCAATGTTATAATCTTCTAAAGCTCCTTTAAAATCGTTGAGTTTTTTTTTAGCACTACCAAGGTTATCATATAAAAATGCAAGGTTTGGATTAAGTTGAGTAGCTTTTTTATAATCTTCAATTGCTCCAGCATAATCTTCTTTTTTTAGTTTAGCACTACCCCTATCGTTGTAAGCATAAGCATAATCAGGCTTTAAATTAATTGCTAAAGTAAAGTCGTTGATTGCAGCGTCGTATTCGCCAAGCTCAAAACTAATGCCACCTCTATAATAGAAGGCTTGTGGATAACTTTTATCATTATCAATGGCTTTTGTATAGTCAGAGAAAGCTCCATTCTTATCATTTAATGCGTATTTGCACTGAGCTCTTCCAAAATATCCCTTAGCAAACGAAGGGTTTAGCTCTATTGCTTTATCAAAATCGAGCATTGCTCCATTAAAATCTTTCTTCTCATATTTTGCAGAGGCTCTATTGAAAAAAGCTTTATCAAAATCAGCTTTTAATTTTATGGCTTCATCAAATTTAAGAATGGCATTGTCATAGTTTTTCTTTTCAAAAAAACTAATTCCATCATTATACAATTGCTGGGCTAATTGATCATTAGTCAGTTGAACCGCAATTTTAATAGTATCTGTTTTGTTTGGTTTTTTGGGTTTTTGAGCATAGCCAAAACTAACAGCCCCAAACAATAGTATTAATGTAATTAAGTAAGAACGCTTCATAGTTTCATATTTTTTAAGTTTATTTCTGTTTTGGATTTTCGGTGCAAGTTATAAAATACTTTGAATTTTTTAAAATTTATTTTTTTAACAATATTTTCTTGAGATATATTTTTTCTTACTTTTACCCGCTGGCTTTCTAAAAACTATTGTAATGAAAAAAATGATTTCTGCAAATGACTTTCAAACCTTACCTTATAGTGAAAAAGAGAAACTTATTCTTGACATAGGAGAAGAGCTTGCTACTAGATTAGACAATATTTATATTATTAAACTTTTTATTTTATTTGATTTTTTTGTGGAAGTAACCTATTTAACTGAAGATAATACAATCAAACAAATAGATGCTATTACAGACAGCTATCTTACCGAAAGCTACTTAACAAATATTGATATTTCAGATCTATTTACAAAAAAATAATTTTGTAAAGACTATACGACTATGAACGATCCTCAAAGCATTTCTATCAAAGATTATACTTACGATTTACCTATTTCAAAAATTGCCCAGTTTCCCTCAGAAAAAAGAGACAACTCAAAATTACTTGTTAGTAATAATGGGATTATTTCAGATACTGTTTTTGGTAGAATAGATGCGTTTATTCCGAATAAAAGTATGGTCATTTTCAATGATACCAAAGTAGTTCAAGCACGTTTACTTTTTAAAAAATCAACTGGTTCATCCATTGAATTATTTTGCCTCGAACCTTATCAATTTATAGGCGATACTTCTCTAGCATTTCAACAAAAGGGAAGTTGTTTTTGGAAATGTTTTGTAGGAAATTTAAAAAAATGGAAAACCGAAACACTCGAAAAAACAATTAACATTAATAAGACAGAAATAATTCTATATGCAAATAAAATAAAACAGGAAGCAGATACCGTTATTGTTCAATTTAATTGGCAACCACAGCATCTTACATTTGCTGAAATACTTGAAAACGTTGGTTTAATTCCATTACCACCATATATAACGCGAAATTTGCTTGAAAATGACAAACAACGATATCAAACTATATATGCAAACTACGATGGTTCAGTTGCTGCTCCAACCGCAGGACTTCATTTTACTGATGAAGTGTTAAATAAGTTATCTAAAAAAAGTATTTCTAAACAATATGTTACTTTGCACGTTGGTGCTGGAACATTTAAACCAGTGAGTTCGCAAACAATGAGAGAACACCAAATGCATGCTGAGAAAATTTTTGTAAACATTACACTCCTTGAAAATCTTCTTCTTAACTTAACCAACAATATTATTTGTGTTGGCACTACCTCGGTTCGAACCATTGAAAGTATTTATTGGTTTGGCGTTAAACTATTAACAGATAAAATTGATTATTTGAATATGAATATTAATCAATGGGAACCTTACCAAACAAACGTAAATAAAGCTTTTACTGCCGAAGAATCTTTAAAAGCCATTATTGATTTGATGAAAAGAAATAAGATGCAAACACTTTCTGGTTATACACAACTGATAATATTGCCCAGCTATAAATTTAGATTTGTTAATGGGATTATCACTAACTTTCATCAACCGCAAAGCACTTTATTGTTATTAATTGCTGCATTTTTAGGCGATTCATGGAAAAGTATTTATAAATACGCATTAGATAATAACTTCCGTTTCTTGAGCTATGGTGATTGCTGTTTTTTCATACAAAACAAAAATCAATCATTGTGAATAATTACGTTTTTATTGTTACTGGCGATGTGGGAGAAGGAAAAACAACATTTGTTACAGAACTTATTAAAATATTAAAACTAAATAGTATTAAAATAGCTGGTTTTATAGCTCCAAGTATCATTGAAAATAATATTAAAAAAGGGTTTTTAATTACCAACATAAAAACGCAATGCTCGAAACTATTGTGTATGAATGAATACGTTAATGGATTTTTTAATATAGGTAAATTTTACTTTAATCCAGAGGGTATAAATATGGGAGTGGAACTTATACAACCTGAAAACATTAAGGAAGACAACTTAGTAGTGATTGACGAAGTTGGTATATTTGAACTTGATAATCTAGTTTGGTCAGAAAGTATCGATAATTTAATTAAAAAAACTTCAAAAAACTTGCTTTTAATTGTTAGAGAGGGTTTACTTGAAAATGTAATTAAGAAATGGCAGATAAAAAACTACACTTTAATTAACGTACGTGCTTCTAATATTGATAACATCGCTTCTTTGATTACAAAACAAATAAAACTATCAATTTTGTAAATAATATTGAAGGCTTCTTAGCAAAATACTCTATTATATTAGGTAATATAGACTATTATATCAAATATTAGCATTATAAACAAGCAAAAGACAGCTAAATACTTCTATGGTTCAATCATAATAAATAAAACAAAAAATAATGTTTTTTTTTAAATTTAATTTTGGAAATTAGAATAGAAGCTATACCTTTGCACTTCCAAAAAATGATTATGTAGCTCAGCTGGTAGAGCATTGCCCTTTTAAGGCAGGGGTCCTGGGTTCGAGTCCCAGCATGATCACTGGAAAAATAAAAAACCCTCTGAATTTAAAAATATTTCAGAGGGTTTACTATTAGGTAACAAACCATTTTAGAATGTTTAATAGAAAAATTGTGTTTTTAATTGATCCTTTCAACCCATGCATCGATTTCCTTGCACAACATATCATGTCATAAGCTATTGATTGTTTGAAAACAATAGGATGAGTGTTTTGTATAATGCATTTGATCAATTAGCTTATTAACACTCAAAAATAAAGTTAATTTTAAAATCTCAATAAAATATATTATTTTCGAACAATAAATATTGTCAAACAAAATACACCTTTTCAATTACATTCATTTACTCAATTTTCTGGAAAATTCGGATAAAGATTGGGGAAAAACACTTTATAATCAGGAACAATTTTCTCTTTTCTAAGGGAGGCTAACTTTTATAAAAGGATAAAAAACAAAAATAACAAATTGATTTACAAGCACTTACACCCATTGAAATATATTTTGTATTTTTATCGGACAATAGTGAAAAATAATATTAAACATTATTTGGCAAAATATTTATTGCTATAAAAGCCTTGCTAAAATAGAAAATACAATTAATTTAATTTAAAAAATTAGTATTTTACGTTTTTTAATCAAATTTTGATTTTTTTTGCAAAGTAAAAAATTTTAAAATATATGCTAAAAAAACTACTTTTTCCCGCTTTCATTTTATTATCATTAACTACATTCTCCCAAAAACAAGATACACTTTATATTCCTCAAATAGAAGGAACTATTCGAGCAAAATATGAATATAATCCAAGCATTGGGAAAAGTCGTTTTGAAGTTCGTAATGCCAGATTTAGTATAAATGGAAAAATTAGTCCAATTACTTTATATAAAGCAGAAATTGATTTATCAGATGAAGGAATTACCAAAATGTTAGATGCTTATGTAAAAATTCTGCCTAAAAAGTGTTGGAATTTCACCATAGGACAACAGAAAGTCCCTTTTAGCACAGATAATTTACGCTCACCTCACCAATTATATTTTGCAAACCGTTCCTTTATAGGCAAACAGCTTACTGCTCTTCGCGATGTTGGAGCTACGCTTGACTTAAAAAACAAAACAAAAATTCCATTCGATTTAATAATTGGTGTTTATAATGGCACTGGATTATATAATCAAAAGTCATGGCGAAAAACTGATGAGTTTAGTCTTGTATCACGATTTGTTTGCAAACCAGCTAAAAATATTAATATTTCACTTAATGCCAACACCATAAAGCCTGTTCAACTAAGAATGAATTTATTTGACGCAGGCTTTTCAACAGATTTAAAAGAATGGCATTTTGAGTCAGAATACCTCTATAAAACCTATAATTGCGATTCAATTTCTGCAACAGAAGGTTTCTTTGCTTTTGCTGCTTATAATATTCAAATCCATAATAAAAAAAACTTAAGCAAAGTTACTCCAGTGTTACGTTACGATATGATGACTGACAATATTTGTTTTGATGATAAAGGGAATATTAGAAACGATATCAAACGCTCAAGACTGACAGGAGGTTTAACTTTTAGTCTTAACAAACCCTTTCTAAATGATATTCGTTTAAATTATGAACAGTACTTTTATAAAATAAATCAAACTAATTCTGATAATAAATTAGTAATTGAATTTGTTGCCAGATTCTAAAAAAGTAATTTTCTAAAATTTACTGTTAAAAAAACGTTTAAGCACCTGAATTACAATAATAAAAAAAATATTTTAATTTTCATTAAGGGTAAAATGAAAATGGAGTGTATTAGTTATGAAATGCAAAAAGAATGAAGTTTAAAATTAAAATTACTTATTCTTTGCTAAAATATAAACTAATTATAAACCTAAAAACCCTAAATCATGAAAAAGTTATTAATGATAATGGCAGTAGCAATAATAACCATTTTTGCAAGCTGCAAAAAACAAGAAGTTTTTAAACAAGAAGACGGAAAAACTTCAGAAGACAACCGTAATGTTCAAGCAGAATGCGACGAAGCAATTAATGATGCCAATAATGTAGTATCATATCACGGTTCGTCTTTTGGCAAATCACCGAACTCAGTTTTAGCAGAATCGAAACTCACTAATGGAGAAGTTTGTGGCGCTTCCATCGATACTTCTTTATTGAAACAAGGCATTATCACACTCAATTTTGATGGAACAACAGTTTGTAATAATAGAAAAAGAGCAGGAAGCATTAGATTAAGTATTCAAGGCTTTACATCCGGAACAAGATGGGAAGAACCAGGAGCTGTATTACAAATTGTTTATAACGATTACAAAGTAACTAGGGCATCAGATGGGAAAAGTATTAAATTTAATGGTATGCTTAATGTTACCAATGTAACAGGCGGAAATTTAATTCTTTTATATCTTGGAATTGCTCCAAATCAGACCAATCTTATTCATAAAGTAGAAGGAAACAATATTCAAATAGTATTTGACGACACAAAAACTGCAACATGGAACATTAACAGGCAAGCAACTTATACCAAAAGTATGAATGGCAATACAGTAGTGTTTACTTGTACTGGAGAGGGAATAGGAACATATAATGGCATCAATAACTTAGAAAACTGGGGAACCACCCGCGAAGGCGATGGTTTTACAAGCCAAGTAAGCGAACCTGTCGTTTGGAATACTACTTGTGGGGCTGGTGCACCTGTAACTGGTAAATTAATTATGAAAATTGACTCTAAAGAATTTGAACTTACCATTACACTTGGTGTTGATATAAATGGAAATCCTGTTACACCTGCCGTTAATGAATGTCCTTATGGTTTAAAAGTATCTTGGAAATGGAAAAACGATACTGGAAGCAAAATCTATCCTTATCAATAAAATTTAACTAAATAAAAAAGCTCACCTAATCAAGGTGGGCTTTTATATTTTATATAATTATAGTATTTTTGAAAACTAAATAATTGACAATTATGGAAAACTTTATTTCTTACAACCCAACTACCCTTCATTTTGGAAAAGAAGTAACAAACGATATCGCTCAAACCATACTCACTTATGGGAAAAAAGTGCTTTTGGTATATGGCAAAAACGCTATTAAGCAAAATGGATTGTACGATAAAATTTTTAATAAACTAAAAAAAGCCAATATTGAAGTAGTTGAATACAATGGCATTAAACCAAATCCAATTGTTGAAGATGTAGATGCAGCCGCCCATATTGGTAGATTAAACAAGGTCGATGTTATTTTGGCAGTTGGAGGAGGCAGCGTAATTGACACTGCTAAAATTATTTCTATTACCATTCCTGTTACACATTCTTGTTGGGATTTCTACCAAGGTAAAAGCAAACCCCAAAAATCGATTCCTCTGATTACTGTTTTAACACTTGCTGCTACTGGTACAGAAATGAATCCATTTGCAGTAATTCAAAATAACAGCACCAAACAAAAACTTGGTTATGGCAATCCACTTATATTTCCTAAACATTCATACTTAGACCCACAAAATACATTTACTGTTCCTAAACATCAAACCGCTTTTGGTATTGTTGACCTTATAGCCCATTGCCTTGAGTCTTATTTTGGTTTTGGCAAAGCTGATTTATCAGACAAATTTGTAATTTCCATTATCAAAGAAGCTTTAGAAGTAGGTCCTAAATTATTAAATGAGCTTGATAACTATGAATATAGAGCAAGAATCATGTATGCTGCCACATGTGCATTAAATGGATTGTGTGCCAATGGAAGAACTTCAGGCGATTGGGGCGTACATAGCATTGGTCATATTTATTCATTGCTTTATGATATTGCTCATGGAGCTTCGCTTTCAATTGCTTACCCTACCTGGTTGAAATTACAAAAAAAAAAAATACCAGAACGCATTGCAGCATTAGGTTTCGATTTGTTTGGTGTTGCATCTGCCGATGAAACAATACTTGCTTTTGAAAAGTTTTTCAAAACACTCGAATGTCCTCTTACTTTAAAAGAAGCAAACATTAAAGACATTGATAAAAAAGAGATTTTTGATGTTATGAAACTTAATAAAGTGAGTGGCTCAAATCACAAACTAACGGAAGTAGATTATTTAAAAATTATTGATTTAACTTGCTAAAAATTGATGGAAATTACTATTTATACCGATGGTTCGGCAAAAGGAAATCCAGGTAAAGGTGGTTATGGCGTAGTTCTAATCTCTGGCACACACAGAAAAGAGTTATCTCAAGGATATAGACTAACAACCAATAATAGAATGGAACTGTTGAGCGTTATTGTAGCGCTAGAAGCAATAAAAACACCAAATGCAAATGTTACCATCTATTCCGATTCTAAATATGTGGTTGACTCAATAGAAAAAGGTTGGGTTTATAGTTGGCTAAAGAAACAATTCAAAGGAAAGAAAAACCAAGATTTATGGCTCCGTTTTCTTTCTATTTATAAAAACCACAAAGTGAAGTTTATTTGGATAAAAGGGCATAACGAAAATCCAGAAAATGAAGTGTGCGATAGGCTTGCTGTTAAAGCTTCAGACGAATACAATCTTCTGATTGATGAATATTATGAAGCAATGCAAAATAAAGAAGATTTATTGTTATAACTTCATAATATTTATCATTCTTGCGATATCAATACTTTCACACTACTTTGAGCTGATAATTTCAAATTCATTAAATCTACTTTTTCAATTAAATTTACACCAGGTTTTTTGCCCTTTTCGAGAGAGCCAAGTGTATTTTCAAGTTTCAAATAGTTGGCACCATTATAAGTTCCCCATTTTAGAAGAGTATTTAATTCCATTTCAGGCATTTTCAATTGAATTTTTTTAATTTCCTCAAGTATAGAAAGAGATTTATTTGATGCTAAGCTGTCTGTGCCAAGGGTTATATTGTTTTCGTTGTGTTTTAAAAGTTGAAAATTAGGCAATTTGTTCTCAATAAACAAATTTGAACTTGGACAAAAGCACCACCAAAGGTTTTTAAAATAATTCTCTGCAAAAGCAATATCTTCAGCTTCACTCACGGTGTTATGCACCATTAAAATAGGGTTATTGTTGGGTAAAAATTCTGAAACAGAAGCTAATGAATTTAAACCAGTAGGATTAAATGACTTATAATCAACACCTAATAATTGTAATCTTTTAAATATATTACCATTCCTATTTTTAAAAAAATCATTTTCATCTTCATTTTCTTGATGGTGCATACATAGAATTGAATTGTTTTCAATCGCATAAGCCTTGATTTTATTGAATAATTCTTTTGAAACGGCGTATGGAGAATGAGGAACAATAGAAATGTGATCATTAAAATAGTCATTTGCCAGTTTTATCGCATGATTGAAAACATCCTCAGCATTATTTGGATTGGAGCCAAACACTTCAATAAAAGTATGATAATAAATTTTACTATTCTTTTTTATTTCAAAGCTATCCATATTGTTAGACACATCGCCCACCGCAACAATTCCATTTTTTGTCATTTCTATATCAGCAAGAGCAATTGTTTCCTGAATATTTTCATCATTTTTCATCTTTAATCGCTGAACTTCTATAATAAAATTATGAAGTCCTGTATTTTCAAGAATTTTATTTTTAAGATAAGATAACTCCAAATGACAATGGGTATTTACAAATCCTGGACAAATAAATCCTTTGTAAATCTTAACATCTTGAACAGCATAATCTGCAAATTCAGGATTAATAACATCAATAAC
>MNXO01000073.1 GCA_001872995.1 Bacteroidetes bacterium CG2_30_32_10
AAAAAAAAGCCAAAATATTATGTTTAATAAACATATACTTTATTTAAAAAATCAAAATAGGGCAAAAAGGGCTTTGCAAATGATATTATTTATATTTTAAGCTCCAATAAGGGCTTTGTATTGAGCAGGTGTATGCAATTCGTTATATTCAGCAGTTTTAGTTAAACGAATTTTAATAACCCAACCATCACCATAAGGATCTTTATTAATTAATTCTGGAGTAGCTTCAAGTTTGCTGTTGAGTTCAAGAATTTCACCTGACATAGGCATAAACATATCAGAAACTGTTTTTACAGCCTCAATAGTGCCAAATGATTCTTCTTTTTCAATAGTTTCGCCAACTGTTTCAACTTCAACATATACGATATCTCCCAATTCGCTTTGAGCATATTCTGTAATGCCGACATAAGCTTCATTGCCTTCAACTCTAATCCATTCGTGGTCTTTAGTGTACTTTAAATTTTCAGGAACTTTCATTTTTATTTTGATTTTAAATTAAGTTACAAACCTACACGATTTTTCAATAATTTGCAAAAATTTTCTAAATTATTTCTATTTAAAATAAACTTATAAATAACAGAATGTTAAGAAAAGTAACCAGAGCAGCAATACTATAAAGTATAAAAATGGTAAATGAGTTGTTTGCATATTTTCCCATTACTTTTTTGGAAGAGGTTAAATATATTTGAAGAAATATAGTAAAAGGCAACTGAATACTTAAAACCATTTGAGAAATGATAAGCCCTTTAAAAGGATTATTTATAAAAAATATAATTAATACAGCGACAAAAAGTGTTATTCCTGCGCCAATTCTTGTATGATTGTCTTTTATATCATAAGGTTCTTTATATATACCAGCAAATATGCTGCCACCCGCCATACCTGCAGTTAAACTTGACGATATACCAGCGAATAATAAAGCAATTGCGAAAACAATGCCAGCAGCATTTCCTAATAAAGGCGTAAGCATATTTTTTGCTTGATTCAAATCAGTTACATGTAAATTGTTTTGATAGAATGTTGTTGCTGCAATCAAAATTATGGCACTATTTATTGCCCATCCTATCACCATTGAGAACATGGTATCGAATAATTCGAAGTTTAATTGTTTTTTTATTACACTATCGTTTTCAAGATTCCATTGACGGCTTTGAATAATTTCGGAATGTAAAAATAAATTGTGAGGCATTACAACAGCCCCAAGCACACTCATAATAATGAGCATTGAATTACTTGGAATAGTTGGTTTTATCCAAGATATTCCTGCTTCAGCCCAATTAATATCAACTATTGTGAGTTCGTATATGAAAGAAATACCTATAATTGAAACAAATCCAATAATCCATTTTTCTAATCTTCTATATGAACCTGAATATAACATAAATGCAACGAGTAAAGCCGTTAGAACAGCTCCAATTTTTAAAGGCATACCAAATAACATCTGTAACGCAATTGCTCCACCAAGAATCTCTGCTAATGCTGTTGAAATGGAAGCAAATATAGCTGATGAAAGCAATGTTTTTGATACCCATGGTTTGGTATATATAGTTGCAGCTTCAGAAAGGCATAAACCGGAGGCAATACCAAGATGTGCAACATTATGCTGTAATATTATAAGCATAATGGTGGACAAAGTAACCATCCAAAGCAATTTATATCCAAAATCGGAACCAGCTGCAATATTAGAAGCCCAATTACCAGGGTCTATAAAGCCAACAGTTACTAAAAGACCTGGACCAATATACTTTAAAATATCAAGAGCTCCAAATTTGGGCTTATGTTTGTCTTTTAGTTTGCTTATGAATCTTCTTATAATTGTCATAATTGAATTCTATTGATTATTATGCTCAATCATTATTAATAATATTGATTATTTCAATTACATTTAATTGATTCATACAATTAAAGTGTTTTTTGGGGCATTGTTGATATCCAAGTTTAGAACAGGGGCGACACTTTAAATTATTATTTTCAAAAATAACTGAATTGGAAGTATTTTTCGGCATATAAGGATACATACCAAATGCAGGAATAGTATTTCCCCATAATGAAATTGTTTTTTTATTAAATGCAGCGGCAATATGCATCAATCCTGTGTCGGCAGTAACAACTTTGTCTGCATTTTTTATTAAAAATGCAGATTGATTAAGAGAGTATTTGCCACAAGCATTATAAATATTTTGTCCAATTTCTTTATGAATGAAGTTTCCCTTTTCTTCATCTTGCTTATCACCAAGCAAAATAATAGGTTTAGTTATTTGCTTACAAATTTCTATTAATAAGTTTATAGGAATTTGTTTAGTGAAATGCTTTGCTCCTATAACAAAAGCAATATATTGGCATTGATGCGATTCGGGAAGTGTTTTAATGTCTATTTCATCCGTTTTAGAAATAAAATAATCAAGACCAGCATTGTCGTTTGCAATATT
Organism: Bacteroidetes bacterium CG2_30_32_10; assembly: GCA_001872995.1. Taxonomy (GTDB): domain Bacteria; phylum Bacteroidota; class Bacteroidia; order Bacteroidales; family CG2-30-32-10; genus CG2-30-32-10. Next base: position 2,430 of record MNXO01000073.1, read on the forward strand.
CAACTTTTTTGCAGCATCAAAGTACCTGTCAACAATATGAACTTTAGGCAATAAATTAATTTTAAAATTAACGATCAGCCATTTAAGAAAATTTAGTTTTCGAACACAAGTATATGGTTTAAATAATCGAAATTTAATTAGGTGAGAGCGAATATTGTTGTGTAAATCGATAATATAATCGTAATTCTCTGCTTTTAATTGATTAACCAATTGTTTTAAATTGTTATCATAAGCAAATAGCTTATCAATATAAGGATTGTTAATAAGAATTGAAGAAAACTCCTTTTTAGTAAGGAAATGCAATTCGCAATTAAATTGAGTTTTAATACATCGTATCATTGGAGTGGTTAAAACAATATCTCCAATAGAACTAAAGCGAATGATAAGGAATTTTTTCACCAATATTAATTTTCATTGCAAAAATACATTAAAATATTACATACCATCAATTAAACCAATTGAGTATTATTAAAGTCTTTGACAGTAATCATTTTAAGTGAGGATAAACAAAGGTTTGCCATCAAATGCCGAATAAAATGGATGTAATCGTTTTGTGTCATAAAAAGTTTCAATATCTACAACCTTTTTAGTGCTTGTAATAATGTCTATCGGCATATTGTCGTATCTTCCATTTTTCAAAATCACAAGCCTGCCATGAATTCCTTTAAGAATAAGGTCGAGTGCAAGATTTCCATAAACCATTGGAACAATTGAATCGATGGCATCGGGGTCTCCTCCTCTAACTAGATATCCTAAGTTTTGATTGATGGTTTCTATTTTCTGACCTTTGTTGTATTTGGAAGATAACTCTTTAAGTTTAGCAGAAACAGCATCTCCAATACCGCCAAGTTTTGCATGCCCATAAGCATCTTTCTCCATGTTTGAAAATAACATATCAGAACCTTCAAATGTTGCACCTTCGGAAACAATAACAATAGAATACTTGCTAGGGTTCTTTTGTCTGTCTTCAACCATTAGTTCCGTAAGGTTATCCATATTAAATTTAAATTCGGGAATTACACAACGATGAGCTGCACCTGCTAAGGTGGGTAAAACAGCAGTAAAACCAGCATATCTACCAAATACCTCCATTACTAAAAAACGTTCGTGAGAGCCAGCAGATGTTCGAAGTGTATTGGTCATACTAATAGTGCGGGTTACACAAGTACTAAAGCCGATGCAATAATCAGTACCAGGAACATCATTGTCCATAGTTTTGGGAATTGCTACTACCTTGAACCCTTCCTTAAATAGACGAACCCCATAACTAAGTGTATCATCACCTCCAATAGGAATTAGATAATCAATACCAAGATAGTCCAAATTTTTTAATATTTCTGGGGTTAAATCATTACTATCATCTTTATAAATATCTTTTAAATGTGTTGGAACATTGTTTTTAGTAACATGACTTGGGCGTGTTCTGGAGGAATGAAGAAAAGTTCCGCCAGTTCTACCCGCTTTATTTACCAATTCATCTGTTAACACTTGATAATTATTGCTATTATCTGCATTTTTATCTCTGATAAGCTCAGTTAAACCTGCCCAACCTCTGCGAATGCCAATTACTTCATAACCTTCGATGTGTGCTCTAACTGTAACGGCACGAATAGCTGGATTTAAACCAGGAACATCTCCACCTCCAGTGAGAATGCCAATTACTCCTCTTTTTGTTTTCATAATATTGCTATTTGGTTAATTGTTTGATTTGTTTAGTTTTTTTTTTGATGAATGATTAAGATTTATTATAATGAGATCCATCGCAAAAAGGCTTCTCTTTAGATAAACCGCAAGTACATAAAGCACAATTGCCCTTTTTATGATGTATATTTCCATTGGCATCTATCACTTTGCTGTCTGCATTGATTATGATGGGACCATCTTTCAAAATACTTACGGTAACTTCAGAATTACTGGGTACTTCTTTTTCAAATGTCAAACCTTCTTTAAGGGAAAAACTTAATGCTCCAGATGGGCATTTATTAACTACTTCTATGATTTCATCTTTTGAAGCACCATCTATGTTTATCCAAGGTCTTTTGTTTGCATCAAAAACACTGGGCAATCCCTTTGTGCAAATGGCTGAATGTATGCATAATAAGGGTTTCCAATAAACAGTAATATCTTTATTACTATATGATTTTGTTTTTTCTTCCATCTTTAAATTAATTAAAAACGTGTAAGGTACTACCATCAAATGAAGTCCGATATTGTTTCAACGGAATACTGGCTGGAGATTTTATCACCGAACCATCTGTCAATAGGAACATAGAACCGCAACATGAATCTAAAAGCATTAAATTAGAATTATCAACCGATACTAAAGCACAAGTGTTGTTTGGTTGATAGGTGCAATTTCTCTCATAAGCAATAAATTCATCAACTGCTTTGCGATATATTATTATACCACGAACGCCACCTGTAACATACACCCATCCACCAACGGAATGTAGTTCGAGAAATTGTGTTGAATTTGTGTTTATATAAAAATCGACATAAGCATAAGGAATACTGTCTTGTTTTTTATCTTTCTTACAAGAATTGCTTACAATAAAAAAAGTTGTAAACAAAAATAGAAACAATACTATTAGAATTTTCTTTAAACGCATAAGTTTGATTTTGCAAGCACTAAGTTATAAAATAAAAATGTTATTTATCAATTTTACCAACAATTAATTCGAACATAGATTCTTCGCTAAAATATTTTTCGGCGAGTTCTTTTAATGTTGTAGGAGTTATATTGTTAATGGTTTCCACAAATGCAGTATAGTATGTTTCATCCAATCCATACTCAAGCAAACCTCTATATCGATCGGAGAGGGCAAAGGGGCCATCCGCATTTCTCAATAATGTTCCTAATAAGTAATTTTTAACCAGATTAAGTTCGCTTTCACTAATCAATAGAGTTCTTAATAGCTTCAATTCCTTATATATTTCATCAACAGCTTTGCTACACACATCTGTTCCAACTTCAGAGGCAATAAAAAATAAACCTGAATTAATAAATGAGATTAAACCAGAACCTATCCCATAAGTATAACCTTTGTCTTCTCTTATATTAGTCATCAATCGAGAGCCAAAATAACCACCAAGCACTGTATTTAGCACTTGCAAACCCATATAATCTGGATGAGTTTTATTTACAATGCTTTTGCCAATACGTATGGCTGATTGTAAGGCATCTTCTTTATAAATAAAGTGCTTCTTTTGGGGAAGAGTTTCAATGGTAAAATTTTTATTTTCAATTTTCTCATTCGACAACCAATCGTTCTTTCCAAAATAAGTTTCGAGTAAATTATGGTGTTCGTGGTTAATTTTACCAGCTATAATTATTTTGCATTTATTTGCTTTGTAATAGCTCTTGTAAAAGTCGATTAAGGATTGTCTTTGCAAGTTATTATAATCATCTATGTCCGCACATACCCCATAAGGGTTATTATTCCCAAATATCAAGCATGGAAACTTAGTTCTGGCAACATAATTTACTTTTTGACTGTTTACGATATACTGTTGTTTCTGATTTTGCAGATAAATAGAAAATTCATTTACGGGGAATGTTGCATTTTTAATAATATCTTCAAAGGTTGGTAACACATTAGACAGATGTTTGTTCAAACAATAAAGTGTAATGTATGCTTTGTCCTTTTCTACATCAGTTTGAATAAATGCTCCATAAAAATCAATAGTATCAGCAATTTCGTTGGCTGATTTTTTTTTGGTGCCTTCTATCAGCATTTTATTAGTAAACTGTGCTACCAATTTATTTTGTTGATAAAAGGTGCCGGCACAAAATATAAATTCTATTTTGATAATGTCTTGTGTGCCAGCATTAATAGCATATACAGGTATTCCATTGCTAAGTATATACTTTGCTGGTTGAATAACATCAAGTTTTTTAATTGTTTGTATTTCGGGAGCCGCACTTCTATTAAGAGTATTCATATATTTAAGATTAAAAGACTTTATTTTTGGCATTTATTTTTTAGCCAAATAATACAAGGTAGAACAATTGTTTTTATTAAAAATAGTATTGGATAGTTTATTAACATTTTCGGGAGTAACCAAATTATAAAGTTCTATTTGTCTGTTAATATCAGATACATTTCCTAAAACTTCATAATAAGCAAGATTCATCGCTTTATCCAACACATTCATTTCTGAAAAAAGCATTGTAGCTTCAATTTTATTTTTTGTTTTGTTTAATTCAAAATCATTTACTCTTTCATTGATAAGTTTATCCAACTCTTGGTCTATTGCTTTTTCGGCAATTTCCATTTTCACACCCTGCACTAATTTGCCAGTGATTATAAATAGACCTTTGTCTATATCGCCAGAAATATAAGCATTGATATCGCTGAATAATTTTTGTTTTTTCACCAATTCTTTATGCAATCTCGATGATTTGCCATTTGATAATAAATCAGAAATAATATCAGTGGTGTGATACTCTTCATCATTGCGTGCACACATGTGGTATGCCTTATAAATAGCGGGATAAGGAACATTTCTTTCCACAGTAAGTTCTCTATGTTTCTTTTGAGTGGGTTCTATGGGTAAATTTCTTTTATAATCTTCGCCTCTGTTAATTGGTTCAAACCATTTTTTAGCTAACGTTTCTATTTCTGAGGTTTCTACATTGCCAGCTACCGTTAAAATGGCATTATTAGGGACATAAAATTTCTTAAAAAAAGCCTTCACTTCCTCCATCGTGGCATTTTGGATGTGTTCAATATTTTTTCCAATGGTTGTCCATTGATAAGGGTGTACTTTGTATGCCAATGGTTTTAATAGCAGCCATAAATCGCCATAGGGTTGGTTGAGGTAAACTTGCCTAAACTCTTCGCAAACAACATTTCGTTGAACTTTGAGGCTTTTCTCAGAAAATGTTAGTTGAAACATGCGGTCAGATTCGAGCCAAAAAGCTGTTTCTAAGTTTTGCTTGGGCAACGAAAGATAGAAGTTGGTAATATCGCTACTGGTAAAAGCATTGTTTTCGCCGCCTACTCTTTGTAATGGTTCGTCATATTTTGGAATGTTTTTAGAACCTCCAAACATAAGATGTTCAAATAAATGAGCAAAACCAGTATGTTCTGGATGTTCGTCTCTCGAACCAACATTGTATAAAACATTAACAGCCACAATAGGCGTAGAGGTGTCTTTATGAACAATTACTTTCAGTCCATTGGTTAATTCAAATGTATCAAAATTGAGCATAAATAGTATGATTTATAGTAAATATTCAACCTAAGCAATTAATTAGGTGAAAGTAAAAATTGTATTAATAAAAAAGTTCCAAACTGTAACAATAGCAATTGCAAAAAGTTTGGATAAATAAAAGTTTTTTTTGTACCTACTTACCAATGTCCATAATATCAAAGTGTTTATTCCTAAACCAATTAAAGAAATGCAAATAAATTTGGAGTATTCAACAGCTACTTCAGGATTGTGGCTATGAAATGTCCATATTCGATTTAAAAAATAATTTGAGCTTGCAGCTATTGTAAAACCGATGGCATTGGCAACATATTTGGGAATTTTAAAAATCTCTTTGCATAAGAACGTGAAGCCAAAATCAACTAAAACGCCAGAAAAACCAACAATTCCAAATTTAACAAATTTATAAATCAAAGTTTTATTAAAGAAACTCAACAGCATAAGAAAAGACTATATAAAATGAAGGCTAAATTAGCATAAATAATATCATCATACAAAAAAGACCTAACAAAAAACCAACATAAACTTGAGTAGGTTTGTGTGCGTTGAGTTTTAATCGCGAAAAACCAACAAAACCAGCTATCAATATAAATATAGCAATTAAAGGTATCATATTAACACCTAATCGTATCGAAATTCCCATTAAAGCACCAACAATTCCGCCAATAGCTATTAAATGAGCACTTATCTTCCACCAAAAGTTGATTAATAATGCAAATAAAATTAATAGTATGCTGTTTAGCACAAATACATATAGAAGCGGAGGCAGGTATATTTCTTTGAAAAGATAAAAAAGGAAATAGTAAAAAACACCCGTCATCAAATAAGGAACCGTACGTTCTTCTTTAGTTTCCATTGCATAACTTTTAATGAAATTTTTTTTGAGCAAAAAAAACATAAAAGCAGCAGGAAAAATAATGCCCGAAATAAAAGCGATAGCAAGTATATATATTTTCGCTTGTATAGGAAGCATTAGCGAAACATAAGTATTGATGATAAATAATAAAATGATTAAGCCATAAAGCAGCATAAACAAAGGGTGAAAAAGAAAGGATATTGTTTTGGCAATTTTGTTTTCCATATAACTATTTACTTTTTTTTGGACAAAAGTAACATATTTTTTGTCAGTACTGCATTAACAAAACAAGCTAAAATAGTGTACTTTTAACCGGCAATAGGTTAATTTAAATTTGTTTGTTTTTTTTATTCAGAATTTCTTTCTACTTTAGCTATTATTTGTATAAAAAATATACCATTGAAGGAATGAAAAAAATAATCACTCTGTTTCTTTTATTAACATTTCTAATGCTTTGCATTGTGGGAAAATCACAAAGCACTACTACCCTGGAAAGTTTAGAAATAAAACTTAAAACATCCAAACAAGACACCAATAAAATAAACATTCTTAATAGCTTGTCAGAAAAAACAGAACACATTAATCCAAATCTTGCTTTAAAATATGGAGAAGAAGCATTAAAATTGGCTGAAAAACTAATTTATAAAAAAGGAATTGCAGAAGCTTTTATCAACATTGGTTATTTTTATTACTATAAGGGTGAAACTACCAAAGCTTTAGACTTTTATAATAAAGCATTATCTTTGAGTATCAATATAAACAACAAGAATATTGAAGCTATTTCATTAAGAAAAATTGGGGTGGTGTATGACTCTCAAAGTGAATTTCCTAAAGCGCTCGATTATTATACAAGAGCATTAAAAATTAAAGAACAAACCAACGACAACTCTGAAATTGCAACAATTTTATTAAATATTGGCGTTATATATCATAATTTAAAAAGATTTGATGAAGCATTAGAATACGAAAACAAAGCATTAAAACTATATATACAAACAAACGAAAAAAGCTCTATTGCTAATGCATTTGCACGAATAGGAAATATTTTCAGCGACACATTGAATCCAGCCCAAGATTTGAAAATTGCAATGGACTATTATGAAAAATCTTTAAAACTTTTCACAGAAGAAAATCACAAAAGAGGAATTGCGGTCATCTATTGCAATATTTCAGAAGTTTATACTGCCAAAAAAGAATATAAGAAAGCTTTGTCTTCACTTTTTAAAGCTTTACAAATGCGAAAAGAGTTAGGTGATAAAAATGGAATTTCAATTCTTCTGCTAAATATCGGGAGAATATATAAAAGTACTCACGATTACCAAAATGCTGAAGCTTATATTTTACAAAGCCTTGCGATAGCTAAAGAAATAAATTTTCTTGAAATAATTCTTGGCGATTATAACATTTTATCAAGTATTTATGCTGAAATCAATGATTTTAAAAAAGCTTATAATTATCAATTGCTTTTAAGTCAAGCAAAAGAAAGTATTTACAATAAGGAAAGTAGCAAACAGATATTTGAAATGAAAACCAAATATGAAACTGAAAAAAAAGAAAAAGAAATTGTACTTCTCAATAAAGACAAAGAAATAAAAGATATTGCCTACCACGAAAAATTAAAAAAACAAAGAATCATTTTACTTTCATTTATAATTGGTTTTATTATCATTTCAGGATTTCTACTATTGTTGTTTAGGTTGTACCAACAAAAAAAAGCTGCCAATGTTTTGCTTGCTCAGCAAAAAGAGGAAATTATGGAAAAAAACGAAGCGCTCAACCAGCAAAAGGAAGAAATTACTGCCCAAAGAGACGAAATATCCCAACAACGTGATAATTTAGAAATTCTTAATAAAGAATTGCAACAACAAAAAGAAGAAATCATAACTCAAAGAGACGAAATTGAAATACAAAAAGATATAATTGAAAAGAAAAACATCCATATCACCGATAGTATTCGTTATGCTAAGCGAATACAACAAGCAATACTACCCCCCAAAGAACTTATAGCCAAACTTATTCCCGATTCATTTATTTTATTTAAACCTAAAGATATTGTAAGTGGCGATTTTTATTGGTTTGATTGGAAAGGAGATAATAAAGTTTATTTTGCCGCCGTAGATTGTACTGGACATGGCGTTCCAGGTGCATTGATGAGCATACATAGCTTTAATTTGCTGGATAAAGCATTAAATGAGCATCATATCGAAAAACCCTCTGAAATAATTGATTTTGTTAATACAAACATACAAAAAACATTACAACAAAAAAATGACTTTTATACCATTAAAGATGGAATGGATATAGCTCTTTGTTGCATTGATAAAGCAAAAAATACACTTGAATATGCGGGAGTATATAATTCTTTATACCTTTATAGAAAGAACATACTTACAGAATATAAAGCAGATAGACATTCTATCGGAGAACCATTTGATGAAAAGTTTAAAGGATACAATAACCATATTATACCTTTAGAAACTAACGATGCTTTGTATGTTTTTACAGATGGTTTTGCCGACCAATTTGGTGGCACCCATAAACAAAAGTTTTTAATAAAACGATTTAAAGAAATGTTACAAACACAGCATCAATTGCCAATGGTAGAGCAAAAATTTAATCTGGCAGCGATTTTTGATGAATGGAAAGGCGACAATAATCAAATAGATGATGTTTTAATAATTGGCGTAAGAATTTGATAAAACATTAGCTATCAAACTTAAAAGCAAAAACTAATTTTAATTTTAAAAAACTACATATTTTTTTAGTTATAATAAAAAAATGTGTATCTTTGCCACACTTTTAGATAATGGATCGGTAGTCCAGTTGGTTAGAATGCCGCCCTGTCACGGCGGAGGTCGCGGGTTCGAGTCCCGTCCGGTCCGCAAAAGAGGGAAACAATAAAGTTTCCCTCTTTTCTTTTATCTAATCCCTCTTTTCTTTTAAAAACAGCATTTTATTTATTTGACATTCTTGTATCTTTGGTATTTCCTATATACTAATCACAAAAGCGCCCGAATTATTAACTGCATAAGCTACAATATTTAATTGCTTGCATTCTTCGAGCCATTTGTTTGTTCGCCAAATTGCATTAGACGAATCGATGATAATATGACTGAAACTGTATTGTTTAATAATTTCTTTGATTGTTACTTTTGCATTATTAGCAATAATCAGATAATCTGTTTTAAATTTTTCAGTATTTAAAAGTTGGCAATTTTTGTCATTAACAATAACAAAACGCTTATCATAGAATTGAATAAAGTTGTTTTTAATGAAAATTGGTTTGCTTTTGCTAAAATTAGATTGAAAAAAGGTACTATCGTAAAGGGTTACATAATTATTTTTGTTTATACCCAATGCACACCAGTTGTTTTTAATATGAAAAGCAATTTTCTGATCATCTTTCAATAGTGCAGCATCAGATATAAGATAATCACTCGTTCCATCAATAAAATCGTAAACCGAATGATGGTTGATGCTATAAATTATGAATTTACGATTGTTTAAATGGTTGGTTTTATCAATTATATTGAATATGCTTATAAATATAGCTACAATGAGTGCAAGAAATATATACTTTTTTTGTTTGCTATAAAAGAAAGTAACTAATAACAGTATCATTGCAAAGATTAAAAACATTTCTGATTCTGTAATGCTTATATTTCTAGAAACGGCATAAGGCAAATGTTCAATAAATTTGACTGTTTCGTTTAAGAGATATACCAAAACCGCCAATAATTTAGAAACCCAAGCCGAAATAACTGGAACAAAAGAAATAACATAGAAGCCCATTCCAACATACATTATTAATGTTGTAAGGGGTATAATTATTAAGTTGGTAATTAAAAACATGTTTGGGAACTGGTGGAAGTAAAACATGGCAAGTGGTGCTGTAATTATTTGTGCTGCAAGAGAAACACTGATTAATGCCCAAGCCTTATCAAAAAGCCAATTATTGGTGTTATATAATTTATAAATACTTGGATAAATTGCCATTATACCAATCACAGCCAAATAAGAAAGCTGAAAACCAACATATGTTATCAAGTAAGGATTGATAATTAGCAGAAAGAACAATGAAGCGGCAAGGGTATTAAACCCATTTACCTTTCTACTGTATGCTTGCCCTAAAACAATAAATGTAAACATTGCAGTTGAACGGAGTACCGCAGCAGAAAAACCAGTAATAGCTGCGTAAAACCAAATAAAACCAAGCAAAATGATTATTTTAAACAACTTGGCATATTTGTTTTTATCCATAAAAAAAAGCAAGTAATTAAGCAAGAGAAAAACCAATCCTACATGCAAACCAGATACCGATAAAATGTGAACAGCTCCCGAACCAGAATAGGCATTTAATAAATCGGCATCAATTTTATCTCGACTACCAAGCAACATTGCTGAGGCAACTGCGTATTCATTCCCTTCGATATGGTTGTTTTTGAGAACATCTAATAATTTACTTTGCAAATAAATTGAATAGGATAGGATGGGATTTCCATTATTATGTGCAAGCACTTTTAAATAACCCGATTTCAGATATGCTTGATGATAAATAGATTTGTTGGAAAGATATGTTTTATAATCAAATTCATTGGGATTTTGTGGAGGCTTTACTTCAGTTATTTTAGTATTGATAAGCACTTCATCACCATATTGGAGCTGGCTAGCAAAACTATCTTTTGCGAAATACAACATCACATTTCCGTTTGCCTTTATCCATTGGTTGTTTTGTTGTATTGCGGAGACTTTGAGGGTAGAGCGGTATGAGTTTTCTCTTTCATTAATAGGTTCTGTTAAAGTGCCAATGATTACAGCGGATGAATCGCTGACAATATTTCCAATATGAGTTGTATCATATTTTTCGGTATTTTGTAGGGTCCATTCAAATCCCAATAAAAGAAGCGAAATACTGATGATAACGCCATGCAACCAACGGTATTTATAATTGCTAAACAATCGCGACCAGAAAACAAACGCGGAATAGATAAAAAACAGAGAAAGAGAAATGTACAAAGGAATATGAATTGCTACACCAAGCAGTATGGCAACAACAATTCCAATGATAAATGCTATCACTAAACGTACCATGGAAATTTGATGCCAGTAGTTCATAAATCTTTATATTTTAATTGATAAAATTATAAAATAAATTGTGGATTAAAAATAAACTAATGGGTTAATTTTAAAAACTTTGCAATGCGCAATGAACAGTGAGCAAAGTGCAATGAACGCATTTTCAAATTAGCACATTTTCACATTTTCAAATTATTGTCCAATCGTTTACCCTTTTTCAAATAATCCCATTAGCAAATTACCATATCATCCCTTTTTCAAATGATTAATTATTTGCAAATCATAAAAAAAAAGTGTACGTTTGTTACTGTTAATAAACATAAATTTCAATTACTTTCACTCACATTAAAAATCACTATTATATGAAAATTGTTCGTAAAATTCTTAAATATACCGGCATCACCTTTCTGGTATTGTTAGTATTAATCATTGTATTGCCTATTATTTTTAAGGGCGCCATCGTCAGAAAAGTAAAAGAAGAAGCAAACAAAAACATCAATGCCAAACTCTATTTCAAAGATTGGGGTTTGAGTTTGTTTCGCTCTTTTCCCAACTTTAGCCTCGAACTCGACAGTCTTACGTTGATTGGTGTAAAAGAATTTGAAAAAGATACCTTGGCAAACATTCCAAAATTATATGTTTCTCTCGATTTGATGAGCGTTATTAGAGGGAGCAATTACAAAATTAAAAGTGTAAGGCTCGAAAACCCTAAAATATTATTGAAAGTGCTCAAAGGAGGCAAAGCAAATTGGGATATTACTAAACCATCCACCGATACCACCAAAAAAACAGAAGCACCTTCCGAACCTTCCAATTTTAAACTCACCTTAAAAAAAGTACTTATCAACAAAGCGGATATAGTATATGATGATGCTGATATGGGCGTTTTGGTGAAGATGAATAACTTTACCCACCAATTGAGTGGCGATATGACCGAAGATTTCACCACCCTAAAAACCAAAAGCTCCATCGAATTTTTTACTGTAATTTATGAGGGGGTTAAATATTTTAACAAAACCAATGTGGACTTAAAAATGGATTTGGATGCCGACCTAAAAAACATGAAATTTACTTTCAAAGAAAATGAATTGAAATTGAATGAACTCTATCTTGGTTTTGATGGTTGGCTGGCAATGCCCAAAAGCGATATTGATATGGACATTAAGTTTAGTGCCAAGAAAACAGATTTCAAAAATTTCCTTTCACTGGTTCCTGGCATTTATTCTAAAGATTTTGAAAAAATGGAAACCAAAGGCACCCTTGCTTTAGATGGTTTTGCAAAAGGCACATACAACGATACTAAAATGCCTGCTTATGCATTAAATATTCTTATCGAAAATGCCATGTTTAAGTATCCCGATTTGCCAAAAGCAGTTACCAATATTGCAATGAAAGCAAATATCTCTTGCAAAGATGCAAATACCGATAATACCATTATTGATGTTTCGCGTTTGCATTTCGAAATGGCTGACAATCCTGTGGACATCAAATTGCACGTTACCACTCCCATTTCTGATGCCAATATTGATGCCACCATCAAAGGAAAAATCAATTTAGCCACCGTAAAAGATTTTTATCCATTAGCCACCGAGGAACAATTGAGCGGAAAAATCGAAGCAGACATTACTTTTGTGGGTAGAATGTCGTCAGTTGAAAAGAGTGAATATGATAAAGTGAAAGCATTGGGCGAAATTGTTTTAAATGAAATGAATTACAAGAGTAAAGATTTTCCACAAGGCATCACTATTCATACTGCTAATTTAAAGTTTTCACCCCAATATATAGACCTCACTGCCTTTGATGCTAAAATGGGAAAATCTGATATCAATGCCAAAGGGAAGATAGACAATTTGCTTTCTTATATTTTTAAAGGACAATTGTTGAGTGGTAAATTTCAAATGAACTCCAATCTGCTCGATTTAAACGAATTTATGGGAGAACCTCAGCCATCATCCACCACAACTGAACCAACTACACTTTCTGTAATTGAAGTTCCTGCCAATATTGATTTTGCACTTAATGCTACTTTTGGCAAAATTTTATATGACAAAATGGAAATGACCAATGTATTGGGTGTTGTGAAAATAAAAGACCAGCAAGTAATACTCGAAAACCTTAAAATGAATTTGCTCAATGGACAAATGACCGTGAGTGGAAGTTATGGAACACAAAATTCTAAACAACCACTGCTGGACTTTATGCTCGATATGAAAAACTTCGATATACCGCAAACATACAAGACCTTTGTTACTTTTCAGAAGCTAGCACCCATTGCCGAGAAAACTACCGGTAACTTTTCTGCTAAATTTACTTTAAAATCAGCTTTAGACGAAAAAATGTCGCCTGTATTCAATACGATGAATGGAGAAGGTGTTTTAAGCTCTTCGCAAGTTAAAGTACAAGGGTTTGAAGTGCTCAACAAACTTGCCGATGCTTTGAAAATGGATAAATATAAAACAATGATGCTTGATAAAGCTAGTTTTGCCTTTAGTTTTGAAAACGGGATGGTTACCATTAAACCTTTTGATATAAATTTCGACAAAACAAAAGCCAACATCAGCGGCACGCATTCAATTGATCAAAACATCAACTATGTGATGCATCTTGATATTCCTAAAAACCAATTTAGCGGACAGGCGAATACTTTACTTAATGGCATGGTTTCACAATTAAATACCAAAGGAGGTAATGTGAATGTCAGCGACCCTGTGAAGATGGATGTTATTATTGGTGGTACTGTTAGTAAACCAACCGTTAAAGTTGGATTAAAAGGAGCAATGGACAATGCCATCGAAGACCTTAAAAATCAAGTAAAAGATGAACTCAATAAAAAGAAAGATGAATTAGAAAATAAAGTGAAAGATGAGGCTGACAAACTAAAGAAAGATGCCGAAGAAAAGCTTAAACAATCGCAATTAGAAGCCGACAAAAAGAAGAAAGCCGCCGAAGACAGCATTAAAAGAGAATCAGACCGCTTGAAAAAGGAAGCAGACGAAAAATTGAAGAAAGAACAAGAAGAATTGAAAAATAAAATTAAAATTAAACTAAAAAAGTAAGAGTTAGAAAGATAGAAGTAAGAAGTTATAGCTTTTTTTGTTTAATTCTACCATCATATCGTTTCTACAAGAGGAATATAAGTTCCGTAGAAAAGATATGATGGTAGATAACTTTTATTAAACTGCTGTATGCACTAATTTAGTAGGCATTTGTAATTTTATGGGACAACTATATAAATGAATACCTAAAAGAAAGAGATTATGAAAAAACAAATTATGATAATTGTAGTTTTATTCTTTTGCACAATAACAGCATTTTCGCAACCTAAAACTGCAAGTTCAGCACAAAGCAATGCAGTAACTGTATTTTCCGATAATGGCTATTATGTAAAAGCTAAAAACAATAATGCCAAAGCATATCGTTTTTCTTTTAAATATGAAACCACTGAATATACAGTATCTACTGCTGCTTGGGCAAAGTATCCAGTTTATACACCAGTAAGTACTACCACTGATGTTTATGAGAATGTTTCTATTGAAGGCAATGAGGAAAGGAATCTTTTTACTGCTCCTGTTGCCAATGATAAGAAAATAGAATATTATATTAAAATCATTGAAGTTTACAATGTGCATGCAATTTCTGAATAATAGCAGACAATTGATTGATAATAAAATTTCTGATTCAGCATAAAACCATCAACAATAAAACATTTTGCTAAAAAAGCAATTATTTATGAGATTTCCACTTAATCACTTTTTCGTATAGTTTTTCGGAAGTAATTGGTTTAACCAAATAATCAGCCATGCCAACAGGCATAGGGTCTTTATCTTTATCAAAAACAGTAGCACTCAAACCAATGATAGGGGGTAATATTTTATGAGCAATGTTTAGCTCTTTAATGGCAGTAATGCCATCCATAATAGGCATTTGAATATCCATAAATATTAAATCATATTTGTTTTCTTCAAACATATCTAAAGCTTCTCTGCCATTATTGGCAATATCAACGGTACAACCAACATTTTCGAGCATCATCGATATTACTTTTTGATTGATGAACTTATCTTCAACAATTAAAACTTTTATTTCCATTACTAAATCGTCGTAATTTTCATTTTGTAATTCATCAAAAAGCTCATCTTTGTAACCAATTTGCTCTGCTTCAAAAGTAAACCATATTTTGTTCCCAATTTCTTTGTTGCACTCCAAACCCATCTCTCCCTTCATTAAAGCAACAAGGTCTTTTGCAATTAGGATGCTTAAACCAGATTCATCGTAATCGAAATCAGCAAAAGAACCAAAAGTATTGTCTTTTAAAAAAAGATTTTGTTGTGTTTTAGCATCAAATGCTTTGCCTGTATCTACAATTTCTACTTTCACCATCACCTTGTTGGTGTACATATCATTGATTACAAAATTAACCGTAATACTGCCACTTTCGGTATATCTTACGGCGCTTGAAATAAGGTTGCTGAATATTTGTATTAACTTATTTTCGTCAGTTTTAATACTATCAGGCAAATCGTAAGCAACATTGGTATATAAATTAAGGTTTTTATTGGTATCATTAAAAACATTAAATAAGCCGATAATTTTATTGCATAAATTTTGAAAACTAAAGACTTTTACTTTAACCTGTTTATCGTTTGCTTCCATTTCAGAAATATCAATAATTTCTTTCATTAGATTGTAGAGCATTTCTGATGAATTTTTGATGGTAAACAAATAATCGAACTGGGTCGCATCGAGGTTTGTTTTTTGTAAAAAGCCAACCATTCCAATAATACCAGTAAGAGAAGTTCGCATTTCGTGGCTAATATTAACCAAAAATTGCTTTTTAATTGCGGCTGTTTGTTTAGATAAATCGTTTTCTACTTTGTATTCTTTAATTAATTTTGTTTTATCTTTATTTGCTTTTCTGTCGCTAATATCTCGAATAACAATAAAATAACAAGGTTTTTCTTGAATATTTATTTTCTTTCCAACCATTTCCATTAATAAAGTGTTTCCATCTTTTTTAACGCCAATGGTTTCAAAAGTTTTTATTTCGTCGAGCGATAATTTTGTAAGTATCATTTTGTGATTG
>MNXO01000115.1:0-765 GCA_001872995.1 Bacteroidetes bacterium CG2_30_32_10
TAAAACACTTATTAATAGGTAATAAATAAAAAACATTTAGTCTATTCTATTGATTATCTATATATTAAAACATTTTCATACCCATTTTCGTTGTATAGTTAAATAAAATTTAAAGAATTTAAGCTATTAAATACTTGTAATTGAAAAATATAAAAATGATACCTTTGTAAAACGAAGATTATTAAACAAAAAACAAATGAAACCAAAACCAAATTTTGATTATCCAATTCATGAATTGCTTCAAAAACGTTGGAGTCCTAGAGCATTTTCAAATAAACCTATCGAGAATTCAATTTTAATGAGCTTGTTTGAAGCAGCTCGATGGGCAGCTTCTGCAATGAATGAACAACCATGGCGATTTATTTATGCTACAAAAGCAAATAAAGATATCTATGAAAAATTACTTTATTGTCTAGCTGATTCTAATAAGCTTTGGGCAAATTCTGCTCCAATTTTAGCAATGACTTTAATAAAAACAAATTTTAATTCCAATAATTCCAAAAATGAATGGGCTTTACACGATTTAGGATTGGCTATTGGCAATTTAACAACACAAGCATCTTCACTTGATATTTTTGTTCATCATATGGCAGGTTTTTCTATTGAAAATGCTATTAAAACATTCGGAATTTCAAGTGAAATAAAACCTGTAACTATGTTAGCTATTGGTTATTTGGGAAATTCTGACCTTCTACCCGAGCAACTTAAAGAAAGAGAAGTTGCTAAGCAAGAACGAAAACCTCTTAATGACTTATTTATTAAATA
>MNXO01000115.1:816-18629 GCA_001872995.1 Bacteroidetes bacterium CG2_30_32_10
GTCAAACATTAAACCCTTATTACCAAGGAATTGCTGAAGAAGTAAGTTATGATACCATCTATAATCGTTTACAAACTTTTGAAAACTTTGGTAATAAAGGCTTATCTTCACAAGGATTAAAAAACACAGCAAAATGGATTATTTATTTTTACACCAATTTAGGTTTTACCGACATTAAAGTGGACACATTTATATATTCTGGAAATCAACTATACAATATTATTATTACTAAAATAGGAACGGAATATCCTAATAAATACTTCATTATTGATGGGCATTACGATGCAGCTAATTGTCCAGGCACTGATGATAATGGAAGTGGGACTGTTATAGTAATGGAAGTTGCTCGCTTATTGAAAGATATTAATACTAAGTATTCCATAAAATTCATACATTTCACTGGCGAAGAATCTGGCTTTATTGGTAGTCATTATTATGTAAACAATACTGTGATTCCTCAAAATATGGATATTTTGCTTCTTTTAAATGTTGATATGGTTGGCGGAACCGCTGGAATGACCAACGATATTATTAAATGTGAAAGAGATGAAGCAGGTCAATCACAAAATAATGCAACATCTTACGCTTATACAGATACTTTGGCAACATTAACAAGCTTATATTCCAGCATGCAAACCGAAATATCTAACGCTTATGGTTCCGATTATATGCCATTTGAACAAAATGGAGAGATTATAACTGGCTATTATGAATACAATGAAAATCCTTACAATCACACTTCAGGCGATATACTTATTCATATGGACCCTCTTAGTGTGAAAGAACTCACTAAAGCAGCAACTGGCGCAACCTTATATTTTTCTCAAGCCTTTAACGCCTCCATTATAAATAAAGATAATATTAAAAACACCCATATTCAACTATTTCCGAATCCAAGTAACAATGTACTTTATATTAACTCTGATAAAAACATTTATTTTACACTTACCAACCTAATTGGTGAGAAAATTATTGATAGCATTTATGTAAGAAAGGGACAACAAACAATTAACATTAAAAGCATTTCGTCTGGTTCTTATTTTTATATGTTTACCAATGAAGATAATAAATTTGAAGGTTCTGGAAAACTGTTAATTAAATAATTTTTTACTTTAATTTGATAAATATTTCAATCTGTTCCCACACAAGATTGTTTTCATACCCTTTTGAAACAGCATATTCAGCTAGTTTATTTTTATAAACGAACGTATTGGCGTTCTTTATCAACTTCGCTTTTTTATTTATTATATTTTTAAGGACATCTATGTAATCTTTATCAGATATTTCTTTTAAAGCATTAGATATACAATATTCTGAAATTTTTCTTTTTCTAAGTTCGTTTTTAATTTTAATTTTACCCCATTGTTTTATTTTAAATTTACCATTTGTGTATGCTTTGGCAAATCGTTCTTCGTTAATAAATTGATTGGTGATTAAATCTGCAATAATACTTTCAACTTCTTGAGAATGCATGCCCCATTCATATAATTTATTTCTCATTTCGCTTTGGCAACGTTCCTGATAAACACAATATTTCTCAGATTTATCTAGTGCTTGATGATAATTGAGAAGTGGCTTTTTTTCATTCATTTGATTATCTATACAATCAGCGTTTCAATCAGTTATTTTGTATTGTAATTTTTGGAAAAAGAGAAGTTTTTGCCAATTAAAGCATAAGAATTATCAGGATTTAAAACATCTTTTTTGAGTTGAATATCATTCTTGGTAAACTTATTAATACCCGCAACTCCCGCTTGAGCGATATCCCATCCTGTTATTCTGTCGTGAGGTTGATTAAACTCCTTGTCTGATTGATTTATATTTTTACGAAATTTACTAATGAGAAACTCTTTTATTGTTAATGGCTCAGAACTTTTATTATTCTGCATATCAGAATTATCAGCTAACAAATCATTATTAAAAGTTATTGGTTTAGCTGAACCACGAAGTGTAACTATTTTATCTTTATTAACTTTTTCAATTGGAATATACGCAATTTGCGTTGGATGAACTGAGAATAAAGTGTTCTCATTGATATGCTGCAAATTAATAGCTAAATTTGGTTTTATTTCCTTATTAAATTTGTTGGAGGTACCGTTGCGTGTGCCTATTTTTGATGAATTATCAAAAACATCTCTATTAACAGGATTAATAGATGCTGTTAACGTTTTTTTTCTATTCTGAATCATTAAAAAATAAATCCCAAATACGATAAAAATTGAAGCTGCAATAGCAATATATTTGTAAAAACTGCTGTTTTCTTTAGTTTTAGAAGCTATTACAAATTTTTTTAGTTCTTTTTTGTTATTATAAACAATTGTTGTATCAGGAATAAGCTTTGTTTGTTTAAATAAATTAAGCTCTTTGAGCAGATGTTTATTCTGCAAAACAAATTTCTCTAAATTTTGAGCTTCTTCAAGCGTTAAATCACCTTCACAATCATCTATAAAAAAAATTTCATAATTAGTTTTGTTAATAGAACCAACAGCAACAATTTCATTCTTTTTAAGGTTGTCTTTATTTTCAAATATTATAGAAGTGTCTGGTTTTAGTTTGCTTAACTTTAACAAATGGTATGTTTCAGCTAAATGCGGATTTTTTTGAATGAAAAAATGTACTTCTTTAGATTCCTTTTCTGAAAGGTCATTTTCAACCTCAGCAACAAAAAACATCTCATAATTAGATGAATCAATTGAGCCAAAAGAAATAATATCCTTTTTTTTAAGACTTTCTTTGTCCTCGAAAACAATTTCATCATCAACAACAAGAGAAATATTCTCAAAAGAATCGAATTCTTCTTTTATATCAGGGTTTTTATTAATAAAAACAAATAACTCACTTACCTGAGGGGAGTTTAAATTTCCATCAAAGTAATCAAGAAAAAATTCTTCGTAGTTATTTCTATTTATTTTCATTTTTATATAACTCTATCTAAACTGCCAATATAATTTTTTAAGAAAACCCTTGCTCTATATATATAAACTTTAACTTGCGACTCGGTTAAGTGGGTTATTTTACCAATTTCTTCGTAAGAACATCCTTCATAATCTCGTAAAAGTACAACAGATTTCTGAATTTCAGGTAATTTATCAACCGCTTTATTCAATATATCTTTTAAACCAAGGTACTCACTGCTGTGTGAATGCTTATTTAAAGCAACTTCATCTAATTCTGATTGATTTTTATCTTTTCTAATCGCATCAATCATAGTATGGTATGCTGCTGTGAATAGATAGGACTTTGATTTTTTATAATCAATTTCATTTACTTTTATCCACATTTTTTCAAATGCATCTTGCACCACATCTTTTGCTTTATCCTCATCTTTAATGTTTTTGAGAATAAAACGATAAACCCCGTTTGAATGGTCGTCAACACATTGATTGAACTCTGCAGTAGTCATTCTATGTTTTTACTTATAATTCTCTGTTAAGACGCAAAGGTGAATGAGAAAGTTACAATTAAAAATAAATTATTTACAATTTTGGTTTCCACAAACTTACGTATTAAAACTATAATGAACAAATATTCTAAAATTTTTTAATTCATTTTCACTGCAATTTGTTTTTACTACATTTGTAAACTTTAAAACATAATTGTTTTATGATGATTAGCCCCGATATCGAATCTTATGCCGAACAACATTCAAAACCAGAATCTATTGTTTTGCAAAAATTATATAGAGAAACACATTTAAAAGTTATCCATCCCAGAATGTTATCAGGGCAATTGCAAGGTAAATTGCTTCAGTTTATGAGTCAAATGATTAAACCAAAAAACATTCTTGAAATTGGCACATTTACTGGTTATTCTGCCATTTGCTTGTCAGAGGGACTTATTGAAAATGGAATCATTCATACCATTGAGATTAACTACGAACTCGAAGATATTGCCAGAAAATATTTTGAAGAAGCATCAACCACTAATAAAACAAAATTATATATAGGTAATGCCATAGACATTATTCCAACTCTTGAAGAAACTTTTGATTTAGTATTTATTGATGCGGATAAAGAAAACTATCGTAAATATTACGACTTAGTATTCAATAAAGTAAGAAAAGGAGGTTTTATAATAGCTGACAATGTGCTTTGGAGCGGAAAAGTTTTAGAAGAACCTCACCATAACGATAAAGATACCATAGAAATAATTGCATTTAACAAAATGGTGTTGCAAGACGAAAGAGTTGATAATTTATTGCTCCCATTTAGGGATGGATTGATGATAATTAGAAAAAAATAATAAAAGCTATGGAATATCAATATGCAACTTTATCAAATGGTATTAGAGTCATTCACAAACAAGTTGATTCGATAGTTGCACATTGTGGAATTATCATCAACACAGGTTCACGCGACGAAAGTGAAAGAGAACAAGGTATTGCCCATTTCATTGAACACGTCATTTTTAAAGGAACTCAAAAAAGGAAAGCTTTTCATATCTTAAATAGATTAGAAGATGTAGGGGGTGAATTAAATGCTTTTACCACCAAAGAAGATACATGTATTTACGCTTCTTTTATTGAAAAATATTACGATAGAGCAATTGAGCTTATTTCAGATATTGTGTTTAACTCAACTTTTCCTGAAAAAGAACTTGAAAAAGAAAAAGATGTAGTAATTGATGAAATCAATTCTTATAAAGACACCCCTACTGAAGCTATTTTCGATGATTTTGAAGGTATTTTATTTGCTGGACATCCTTTAGGTAAAAATATTTTAGGCAAAAAAGCAAATATTAAGAACTTTAAAAGGCAAGAAATTCTCAATTTTATTAAAAATAATTATCATACCAACGAAATTGTAATCAGCTCTGTGGGGAAAATACAATTTACAAAGCTCCTTAGAATAATTGAAAAATATATATCCCCAATTCCTCAAAACCTTAGGACTACACAACGAATACCCTTTGAAAATTATATTCCTCAACATAAATCAATCAGAAAAAGCTATTATCAAACACATTGCGTCATTGGAAACGTTGCATACAATCATCTCAATGAAAAAAAAAATAGTTTAATACTGTTAAACAACATTCTCGGTGGACCGGGGTTAAATTCTAAACTTAGTCTCGCCATTAGAGAAAAATACGGTTTTTGTTATAATATAGAATCTCTTTATACGCCCTATTTCGACACAGGAATTTTTGGTATATACCTTGCCACCGATAAAGAATTTGTGGAGAAAACGATTTCGCTTACTTTTAAAGAATTAGAAAAACTAAAGAAAAACAAATTAAGCGATCTGCAATTAAAAAAATATAAACAACAGTTAATTGGTCAAATAGCTATCTCCAACGAATCAAATTCTCTCGAAATGGCTACTATGGGCAAAAGCATATTGGTTTATGGGCAAGTGGAAACTATTGAAGAAATAAATCAAAAAATTGAATGCCTCACTGCAGAACAATTAATAGAAGTAGCCAACGAAATATTTAATACTGATAATTTAAGTATGCTTACTTTCGAATCCAAGTAATATTCATTTCTAATCTTTAAGTTGTTTATTAAAAATGTATTTTTTTAAAAATATACTATTTTTGTATTTTATGCGTTATAAATAAAATAATACTTTTTTCATACATTCTGTTGTTTTTTTATTTTAAATTCAAAATACATTATTAAATTAAGTCATTTGTTAAACCATTAAAAACAAAAAGCTTTGATAAATAAAACCTTTCGATTCGCACTATTCTCGATATATATTGTGCTACTATTGGCAATTGTTTCTTGTTCTACCAAGAAAAATAAATTTTTTAATCGTAAATATCATAGTACTACTGCACATTATAATGCCTTTTTTAATGGAAATGAAGGATTAAAAGAAGGAGTTGCTGCTTTAAGCAAAGCGCATATTGATGATTATAGCAACATTTTACAGATTTATAAATTAGGAACTCCTGAAAATGCACAAACCATTTTCCCTCAAATGGATTTAGCTATTAAAAAAGGCTCTATTTCCATTCAAAAGCATTCCATGTTTATTAAAAACAAGGAATACAACAAATGGATTGATAAATGCTATATGATTATTGGGAAAGCACAGTATTATAAAAAAGATTACGAGCTTGCTATTACTACATTTGAATATATTGTTGCACAATTCCCTAATCCCGTAAAATCTGAAGCATTGCTTTGGATTGTTCGCTGCTATAACGAAAAACATCAATACGAAAAAGCCCAATACTATTTAGACCAAATTAAAGAAAGTGTAAAGAAAAAAAATATCAATAAATATACTGAAAAAGAGTATCCTATTGTGTTGGCTGATTTTTATATCAAACAACAGAACTACGATTTAGCCATCAAACACCTGACAGATGCAATAAAACTAAACAAGAATAAAAAAATTAGAACAAGACTCACATTTATTCTTGCTCAAGTTTACGAAAGGAACAATAATCTTAAAAAAGCATCAACCGAATACTCCAACGTAATCAAACTAAAACCACCTTACGAAATGGCTTTTAATGCTAGAATTAGTTTAGCAAAATGTTACGATGCAGGCTCTTCAAACAGTAAGTTAATTAAAAAAGAATTAACAAAAATGTTAAAAGACAAGAAAAACAAAGATTATCTTGACCAAATTTACTATTCTTTTGCCGAAATAGCCCTTAAAGAAGGCGATACACTCTCTGCCATCAAATATTTAAAACTTTCAACAAGAACCAGCCTCACCAATACCAAACAAAAAGCCATTTCTTTTCTCAAACTTGCCAACATATACTTCGCTCAAAGAGATTATGAGCCTTCAGCGCTAAACTACGACAGCACCATGACATTTTTACCAAAAGATTATCCAGATTATAAAAAAATTGAAACCCAAAAAACAACCCTCAATAATTTAGTGAAAAACATTCGCATTGTTGCATTGGAAGATAGTTTGCAACTTATTTCTAAAATGTCGCCTATAGAGCAAGAAACTTTTGTTCAAAAAATAATTGACGATATTGTTAAGCAAGAGCAGAAGAAAATGCAGGAAGAAATGGAAAAACAACAATTGCTTTTGCTAACTCAGAATAATAACAATCAGAATAACACTACCATTGGAGGTCAATGGTATTTTTACAACTCCTCTGCCGTTAGCTTTGGTTATTCTGAATTTACTAAAAAATGGGGAAATAGAAAACTTGAAGACAATTGGAGATTGAGCAACAAAATGCTAACCGTAAATTTTGGGGATGACAATCTTGACAATAACGGGGAAAACACTACCGACAGCACAGGAAAAACCAAAACAACAAATAAAAAAGACAAAAATTTTTATTTAAAAAACATTCCTAATACACAAGAACAGATAGACTCTTCCAATAAAAAAATATTCAACGCTCTTTCCTCTATGGGAGTTATCTATAAAGAAGAATTATTAGATGCGCCTTACGCCATTGAAACTTTTGAAGATATTCCTAAGCGTTTTACTGAAGAACAATTCAATTTATGCCCACCCTATTACCAACTATATCGTTTATATAGCCAAAATGGGAATACTTCAAAAGCAGAATACTACAAAAACCTT
Organism: Bacteroidetes bacterium CG2_30_32_10; assembly: GCA_001872995.1. GTDB lineage: Bacteria > Bacteroidota > Bacteroidia > Bacteroidales > CG2-30-32-10 > CG2-30-32-10. The sequence goes on from MNXO01000115.1 coordinate 8,331, forward strand.
ATTTACACAAAATACCCCAATAGCGATTATGCCCAGTTATTGAAAAATCCAGATTATTCTAAAAACATTGCAAAAAACGAAAATGAAGCAGAAAAGTATTATAAGCTTACTTATGAGTTATATGTGCAAAACAATTATACTGAAGTGATTGCTAACGTGAATAAAGCCAAAAATTTGTTTGGTAAAAACTCCCTACTTCCAAAATTCGACTATCTTAAAGCTCTTGCTATTGCCAAAACACAGCCTGTTGATTCGTTTGAAGTGGCTCTTAAAAATATTTTGAAAAATTATCCTGATAGCAGCGAAATTAAAAACCTAACTTTAATAAGTTTGGATTATATTGCTAAAAACCGCAAGACAATTGCTTCGGATTCGCTCAATAAACAGCCAACAATAAACAATGCCCTTTTTAAATATGAACCTGAAGCCATCCATTTTTATGTGATGATTATTGATATTGTTGCAAATAATATCAATATCAACGAATTGAAATATAAAATATCCGATTTTAATAGCAAATACTATGGTTCTAATGATTATAGCATTAGTAATGCTTTCTATAATGATAAAAGTCAGTATATTCTTGTTTCGAGCTTTGAAGGTAAAGATAAATCTTTGACCTATTTTAATGGAATTAAACAGAGCAAAGAAGTTTTTGTTGATATCGACCCTGCCTTTGTTATCCAATTTGTTATTTCAGTTGATAATTTTGCAACATTCTATAAAAACAAGAACTTGCTGCAATATATGGAATTTTATAAAGAAGCTTATTTAAAATAAAATACCATATTTGTTCATTTTTTACAAAATCCCTTTTTTAAGGGATTTTTTTTTGTCGTATTGCAATTAATTTTGCAAAAAAAAATAAGATTGATTTTTTATATCTATAATTTTATTATCTTTGTATATTGTTTAACTTAATTTATGTAGTATGAAAAAAATAACATTAGCATTAACCGTAATAGCTTTGATAGCCATAGGTTTTATCTCAAGCTGTAAAAAAGACAAAAACGATGGAACACCTGTAAGTTCTGCCTATGCCAATCTAGATGACAAAACTACCACCGCAGTTGTTTCTAATATCCCTCGAATTGAATTTGGAATCAGCAAAAGCCCAATTTTAAAGCTTTATTTATCAATAACTGACCAACTTGGAGCACCTCTTAAAAATTTCAACGCTTATAACTTCAAAGTAGAACAATCTATCGATTCTAAACCATTTGCAGTTGTTTCCAATTTTACATTAACTACCCTTTCACAACAAACTGGAAATGGCAATCTTGGAATTGGTATAACAATGGATTACTCTGGCAGCATGGGAAGTCAGGATATTACTGATATGGAAACCGCAGTTAAAAAATTTATCAGATTAAAATCTACTGCAGACCAGTTAGAAATTGTAAAATTTGATGACAACATTTATGTAGCTCAAAATTTTACATCTGATACTACTAAATTGATAAAAGCAGTTGATAGTCTTTATTATTTAGGCGGTATGACAGCTTTTTGGAGTGCCTGCGATACTGCTCTTGTTGGTGCTAGCAAATTAACCGGTTTTGTTCCAGCAGTTATTGGTTTTACCGATGGTTATGACAATAGCTCTTCTATTACTCAAAGTCAATTAATAACAAAAGCTCAACAATATCAAATTCCTATTTATACTGTTGGTTTTGGCTACCCAGATTCAACATCATCTATGGCAACAATAGCCAATTCTACTGGAGGTAGATATTATTTTGCTCCAACGAGTGCACAAATACAAGACCTTTTCCAAACTATTAGTGGTCAGTTATCAAATCTTTATGTATTGACTTGGGATTTGAATACTACATCAGGCAAAACAGTGACCATTAAAGTTACTACTTCATATACTTGTGGCGCTGGTGCATTAACCTCGGTATCTGAAAAAACATTTGTAACTCCATAATTATAATAACAATAAGATTAAGCAGATTCATATTGTTAAAGGAGCGTTTTTACGCTCCTTTTTTTATGGTACTATTTACAAATTCTCAATAAATTATATTATTTTTACACGCTATTAGGTTCTTGTGCTTTCATAAACTTATAAGTATTTGTTTTAAATTAAAATAAACTCAATATGAATTATTTAGTAACAGGTGGCGCTGGTTTTATTGGCTCTAACTTAGTTAAAGCATTGTTAAGCAAAGGCGAAAACGTAAGGGTATTAGACAATTTTTCCACTGGCAAAAGAGAAAACATTTTAGAATATATTAACAATCCTAATTTTAAAATAATAGAAGGTGATTTAAGAAGTTTTCATACGGTAAGAGATGCGGTAAAAGGTGTTGATTTTATATTGCATCAAGGTGCTTTGCCTTCGGTACAACGCTCAGTGAACGACCCTATAACTACCAATGAAGTAAACATTTCAGGCACCTTAAATATATTAGAAGCTGCTAAAGAATTTGGTGTAAAAAGAGTGGTTTTTGCTTCTTCCTCTTCTGTGTATGGTAATAGTGTTACTTTACCTAAAGAGGAAACTATGGGTATAGCACCATTGTCGCCTTATGCTTTAAGCAAATATGCTGGAGAACGTTATTGTCAGATTTATTATCAAATATATGGTTTAGAAACCGTTTGTTTGCGTTATTTTAATGTGTTTGGACCAAACCAAGATCCCACTTCACAATATAGTGCCGTTATTCCAAAATTTATTAAATCTATCCTTAAAAGCGAACAACCCATTATTTTTGGTGATGGCATACAGTCAAGAGATTTTACTTTTGTAGAAAATGTAGTCTCTGCTAATTTACTAGCTTGTTCTGCCTATAATGTGGCTGGCGAAATGTTTAATATCGCTTGCGGTGCAAGATATAACCTTATTCAATTGGTAGAAGAGATTAATAAATTAATTGGAAAACAAATTCTTCCTATTTTCAAGACCGAAAGAAAAGGTGATGTAAAACATTCGCTTGCTTCTATTGAAAAAGCTAAAAAAATGTTAGGATACAATGTGCTTTTCCCTTTTGATAAAGGATTGTTAAAGACCATTGAAAGTTTAAATCAATAAATTTAATATATTCTTTACCCCTTATGCTTTAAAATTAAACTCAATCGTAAACTCGCTGCCTTTACCTATTTCGGAATGAATGTCAATTCTTCCATTCAAAGCATCTATTCTGGTTTTAACACTACTTAATCCAATTCCGTTGCCTTGCTTTACTGCATTAGTATCAAATCCTTTGCCATTATCTTGAACGATTAAGCACAAACGAGTGGGTTCTTGAACCATTTGCACCATTAACTCATCTGCTTCAGCATGTTTCACTGCATTATTCATCAATTCCTGCACTATTCGGTAAGCACCTATTTCTACTTTTTGTTCTATACGTTTAAACTCGCCAAAGAATTGAAATTTAACTTTCATAGAAAGAGAAGCATTGAGCGATTCGCAAAATTCGGCAAGTGCATCCTTCAAACCAAATTTAACAAGCCCTTCTGGCATCATATTGTGTGCAACTCTTCTTAATTCTTTAATGGAAGTATCGAGCATATCTAAAGCGTTGTCAAATGATTTTACATTTTTGCTTGGTATAATCATATTGCCTTTTATGTTGCTAAATGACAATTTAACACCAGAAAGCAAGCCACCCAAGCCATCATGCAAATCGCGTGCTATTCTTTTTCTTTCTATTTCTTCGGCTTCGAGCACCAATTGCGTAGATATAAGTTGATGCTCTCTTTTGAGTTCTCTAATTTTTTGTTCCTTAATTTCAACAGTTTGTTCAGCTATTATTCGCTTTGTTCTTACTTTAAGAATAATATAAAGCCCCAATAAAATGATGGTAAGTAGGATGAATACCAATATTGAAATAAACTGGTTTTGCTTTTTCTCTTTTAAATTTAAACTAAGTATTTCTTTTTCTTTCTTTTCGGATTGGTATTTGGTTTCAAGTTCAAAAATTTGTAAAGATTTTTTGTTATTGTAAATGGAATCTCTGATGGTCATATATTTTACATAGCTATCTCTCGCATTTTTGTAATCACCAGCCATGTCGTAAGTATAGGCTAACTCTTCATAGACAAATTGAATGCCTTGTGTAAGGTGTCTTTTATTTCCTTCGTCTATACACTGTAAATAGTACTTGGCTGATTGGTCATATTGTTTTAACTGACAATAAGACCTACCTAAATTATATAAGATTTCGGTGATTTCATTCCAATTTTCATTTTTCTGATAATATTCGAGCGACTCAGTTAGATACCAAATTGCTTTTTGAGGTTGTGCAAGCTTGTTATATATTCTACCTAAACTGCTATAATCTGCTATAATACTGGCTTGGTTATTGATGAGTGTGCTTAAATACAACGATTTTACATAATATTCAAGAGCTGTAGTAAAATCCTCGTGTTTTTGCTGTGAGGTTCTTGTTTCACAAAACTCTCTGGATGAATAAAGGCTTCCAATGTGCCTTATCGTCTTTGCAATATTCAGGGTATCCTTATATTTTTCATAAATGTATAAAGCCTTTGAATAATACTGCAATGATTTTTTAAAGTTTTCTAATAATTGATAAATTCTACCCAAATCGTTTTGTAAATCTGCAATTCTTCTATTATCTTGTCTTTTCTCTTCAATTTTCAATGCTTCTACAAAGAAATAAGTTGCTTTGCCAAAATCTTCTTTTAAAACATAACAGTTGCCAAGACTTTCACTTGAAAGCGAAATATGTTTTGAAGAAGAACCTTTTAAAGCAAAAGCCATTGCTTTGCTTGCATATAGGAATGCAGAATCGGTATTTAAATCTATAAATCGATTTGCTTTAGCTAACAATTGATTAATAGCATTGGTATCTGATGCTGTTTTTGTTTGCGAAAGACATAAAAGGGAGGAGAACAAAAACAAATAGATAAAATAGGTAATCCGTATCATATTCAAAAAGTATTTTTTGTAACCCTTTAAAAAAGATTATACAAAAGTATAATTAGTTTTTAAAGGCTTGGGTAAAATTTATACAATGCTTTGAATACTCATAAATTAATAACCTATAGTTTAAAATATAGCATCTTTGTTCAAGGCTCGCAATTTCACATCAACAACAATCTCAAAATCTTTATTTTACAAGCCAATCTTTAGCTTTTTCGCTCGAATCAAATACTTCTATACCTATATTGGCAAAAACACTAATTGCTTTTACAAAAGTAAGTTTCAATCCACTAATGCCAATCACAGCTTCTTTTTTAATTAAATGCTTTTCAAGCTTGCCGTCTTCTTTGAGCCTTTTAATAGTATTTGAATCAGCATAAGAACCCGCAACATCAATCAGTAATAGAATGTTTGTTCCAGCTTTTTTTAAAATAAAATCTCTGGCTTCATCAAACACTGCATACATTTCCTCTGGTCTCTAATAATTGAGATTGGTATAATCCAAAAATAAGATTTGTTTATTTTTGTATGTAATCCATTTGATTCGTTCTTTCATACTTGTTACGTATTATTTTACAAATATAATTATCAATACTAAAAAAACAAATTATTTTTAAAATAAATTGCCACCAAGTTGAAGCTAAAAAGTAATTTCATTCACCCAATAATCCAACTTGTCGGAAAAAGATTTACTTTACATTTGTAATGTGTTTACTTTGCTGCATAATTTAATTTTTAAAAACCAGCAAACTATGAAAACAAAACTCTTGATAATTATAGGAATATTATTTCCGCTCTTTGCTTTTTCGCAAACAAAACCAGAAGATTTTAAATGGGAAGGAGGACGAAGTTATTTAAACAACTTTGAGGTTTCTTATTTAAAAGACCAATACAACACCATGTATTATTTGATGGATAATTATATTATGATTACCTCAAATATGAAAGGAGTGAAACCCAAAAAAGTTGAATTTGAAAATGGGGATATTAAAAAGATTTCAGAAAGTGTTTATTGCATAAAGCCTAAAAAATTAGGGAGGAGCTTGTTAACCATAGACGAGGATTCTCATTCTTATTTAGTTAAGGAATTACCGAAAGAAAAAATTAATATAAAATTTTCTGCTAGCACCAGCCCATTCAATGATTGCGTTTCTATTGATGAGCTATATAATTCTAATGAAATGATTGCCATATTTAATAACCAAAAGATTAAAATCAAATCATTTGATATAGGATTTTCAAGCAAAACTCCTGATTACTATTTATTGTGCACAAGTTATGATACCCTATCAGGAGAATTAAAGAAACTACTAAAAGAAAACATCAGGATTAATAGTACAGTTAAAATTGATTTTATAAAAATTTATTATTATGATACCTTAATGGCATTGCCACATGTTGAAATAAAAGTTGTTGATAATTACCAAAATGAATTTATCAGAAGAACCTTAAAATTATCTCCAATTACAAATGAAATGGACTTAATGAAAAACGATTTGAGAATTAAAATTACTGGTAATCCTCAGAAAGAAGATATTAAAACCATTCAGGATTTGGCAAATGAATTAAACGGAATACTAGAAACCATTAAGGTGAAAATTGTTGATAAGCAACCTTCCTTAACCATTGAATTCGATACAAGCAGTTATAGAACTTATCTACCCAAAAACAGTTCAGAATCAGAAAAAAAAGATTTTGATAATAAACAAATGATTAATTATTTTAAAACAGATTCCTTATTTATTGCAAAGGGCTATAAAAGAATATATGATGGTTATTTACTTGAAAAAACTAATCTATTTTTCTCTTTTAATAAAAAATATTGGATGTATTATAATCATTGGGGTAAAGGGGAAAGAAGCGACTATGAGCAAAAAATGATAAGAATCATTTTAAGAAGAAATATTATTGGGTTACTCGCTAATATATATGATAATAAATTCGATTATTCTTTTTCTTCAAGATATAGTTTTGATACCGACTTAACCTCAAACGAAAAATATTTGCTTAAAACACTTTATTCGGATGGAGGCGAAGAAAAAGTAAAGAAGCTATTGAATGAAGGAAATATAAGGGAAGATAAAACGCCACTTTATATCATTATGTTAGTCCTTTGCATGAGCTTACTTTTTGTTTTCTCCGAAATATACCATTACTACGGACTAAGCAATCGTATTGGTAAAATAAAAGTTAAAATACTTAAATGAATCATCGAATCGATTCTGGTTGCTCAAATTCCTGTTATCGCTATTTTTATTTTACTAATATCAGCCCTTCTACATGGTGATTTTCATGAGATTGGGTTGTTATTATATTTTGAATTCTTTTTTATTCCATTTACATTATTGGTAGGCTTATTTTTCTTAGGTATTGATTATTTACTCAATAAAATTAAAATTAATTGGATGGTCATCATTTTAAATTTATTCTTATCATTCTTTAGTGTTGCCATTGCATACCAATTAATATATCTCTATATTTCACCTGAAATCATACAACCTAATACGCTGGAAGCGGAAATATTGATAATCCCGTTTTTAATAACATTGTACCGATTATATTCCCGTTTCCAAACAAAAAAAATAGCCGGTTTGTTGCAAGAAAAAGAACTGGAACTAAGCAAACAAAAAGAACTGAAATTCAAATCGGACCTCAATGCTTTGCAGGCACGCATTAATCCACATTTTTTATATAATGCTTTAAATTCATTGGCGTCATTGGCACCAATCGATTCGGGGAGAACTGAAAAAATGGCACTATCACTGTCTAAACTATTCAGATATAACATTAACAAAACGAATGAACATCTTGCTACCTTGAAAGAAGAAATTGAAATGGCAGACATCTATTTGGATATTGAAAAAAACAGGTTTGAAGACAAACTCACTTATCGTATTGAACTGCAAGAACAATTGAATGATTTTAAAATACCTAAGTTTATATTGCAACCGCTTGCCGAAAATGCTGTGAAGCACGGTATTTCTAAAATGGTGGACAAAGGGATTATCCGAATCAATATATTTGAACAAGCACAAAAGGTGGTGATAGAAATATATGACAATGGTCCCGATTTTCCCACTGGTTTAATGTCGGGTTATGGGCTGCAAAATACTTATGAAAAACTTAAGTTACTTTATAAAAAACCATTCGATATTGCTTTTATCAATACACCGGAAAAGAAATTAGTGATAACTTTGACGAAATAAATATTAGTGATAAAACGTTGTGAACCTTAGTGGTAAAAGTTTTTTCCACTAAGACTAAAGTTTACAAAGTAAACACAAACAATTAATTAGTAAAAATGAAACAACCTTGGCGCACCCTCATTATCGACGACGAAAAACTGGCAAGAGAACGACTTAAACGTTTGCTTGTTGAATATAAAACGTATTTTGAAATGATGGGAGAAGCGGCTAATGGCGATGAAGCCACAGAAATGATTGAACAATTGAAGCCCGACATTATTTTCCTCGATATACAAATGCCTGGTAAAAACGTATTTACAATGCTGGCAGAACTTAATCACAAACCCTTTGTCATCTTCTGTACCGCTTTTGACCATTATGCCCTCGAAGCTTTCAATACCTATTCTGTTGATTATTTGCTAAAGCCTGTAGAAATTGAAAGACTTGAGCTCACCATTCGCAAGATTGAGAAAATTACCAATACCAACAATGAAGAACTTTATAATAATATTGACAAGCTAAATGTTCACAATCCAAAGCCTACTTCTATTGCCCACAAAGTGGGGAATAAGATTATTCCTGTGAAACTTGAGGAAATTGTTTATTTTATTGCCAGCGATAAGTACGTGAACTTCTATAACCAGAATGGAGAAACTTTTATTACCGATCAAACCCTGCTCCTGCTTTCGCAAAAACTAAAGGATGATTTTCTTCGTATTTCAAAATCAGTGCTCATCAACCGCAGCTATGTGAAAGAAATTCACAAATACTTTAAAGGGAAATATGTTTTTTTGATGAACGACCTCCACCAAACCAAACACATCAGCGGAGCAATGTATAATTCGGATATAAAGGATTTTTTTGAGTTGTAGCTATTTGAGTTAATAAATATTTTCTTGAAAAAAAAAGAGAGGCTTTTGCCTCTCTTTTTAAAATTGAATACTATAATTCATTTTCAATTATCTTAATACCTAATTTACTAAGCTGATCGCGAATTGCAATCATATCATTGATTCGATTTATGCTAGATTTATCCGCAGCTTTTAAATAATACTCTTTTGCTTTGGTAAAATTGCCAATTATTTCGTAACATATTCCAATATTAATGTTTGTTTCTTCAGTTTCTTCTTTGGCAGCAATTTCCAAATATTTCTTACCGGCTGCATTTATTTCTCCAGATTTCAGTAAATTCTTGATTTGTTTTTCCATATCATTAATATCGCCTTTTAATTCTTTGTTTTTCGATTTTATATTTTCGAATTTGTATTTTTCAACTACCAAGGTAGGCGAAAAAGCTAAGGCACATTTAGTGATTGCTTCGTTCGACATTTCTTTATAAAATGAAGCAACACCAGGTATACTTGGTTTTTGCATAGTCAAGGTTTGGCTTTTCGACTTGTTATTATTGATAGAAATACTTCCAAGCGATTTGCCATCTTTTTTGGTTATGGTTAACTTGCCTTCAAGAACTGCATTGCTGCTTGCTGTATAGTTATAATAACAAATAGGGAGCTTTTTGGCTACTGTTTCTGAAGTTTCAGCTATCCATTTTTCCTCATAACTATCTGTACTCGCCGAGGTGAATTTATAATCTCCGCTAATCACAAAATCAGCATCAGTTTCCACAATTTCATAAAGTTTGGTGGTGAGCCATGGGTTATAAAGTTTAACATCCGATACCTTGCCAATTCCTTCATTCTTTAATGCTTTAAGAATTGATTCTGCAATATCAGAACCGAAGCTAGCTACTTCTGTACCATTGTTGGTAAAGTTTTTAACACTTACTTTGCCACCCCCTTCGAAAATATTTACTGGCATTTTATAGGTATAAGACTCCATTTTTTGAGCCACAGCATTTGAGCTAATAATAATGGCAACAATAATTAGTTTAATACTTATTGATATTTTTTGCATGATTTTTTTATTAAAGATTTTACAATTACAATTTAACTAATACTAATTTTAACTTATCGCTTGGCCAAGATTTCATTATAACCTGGGTTGTTGAAACAGCATCTTTTTTATCATGATAAGTTAAGGTGGGTTCTAAAAATTCATTTTGAAATTTAATTTTGAAAAAAAGTAGAACCCATTAACTAATTTCTCAAAATCTTGTACAAAGAAAAATGATAATTTTGTAAATTGTACTCAAAAAATCAATTTTGAGCAAAAATATTTGATTTTTCTATCTATCTGTCTATCACATATTTAATTTTATAAAAT
>MNXO01000182.1 GCA_001872995.1 Bacteroidetes bacterium CG2_30_32_10
CGCTTCTTATTAATTCCCTTTTTTGCAATACTCATTTTTTCTTGCGATTCCAAAAGAGTTTATGAAAAAAACAAAGAAATAAAAGAAGGATTATGGAATTATTTAGAGAAAATTAAATTTGACGATATTACAATAAAAGATACTGTTTCAGCTTATAATGTATATATTAATATACGCAACACTATAGAGTATCGTTATAGAAATATTTATTTATTTATAGATATTAAACTTCCTGATAATAATATAACTAGAGATACTGTTGAATGTACTCTTGCAGATGAAAAAGGAAAATGGTATGGCAAAGGCATTGGTAAAATTAAAGATTGTCGTATTTTATTTTTACGCAATGTGCGATTTCCTTTTTCAGGTAATTATGTGTTTACTTTTGAACAAGGGATGCGAGAAGATGTTTTGGAGGAAATTACTGATATTGGGCTAAGAATTGAAAAAAGCAATTGATAGTACTGAAAAGATAAGAAATTGTGAAGTGTTTTTAAAATTTAAACCTTACCTGAGCCGAAACATCTGTTTTTTTATTTCCTTTAATCTCAGTTAATCCAGAACCAATTACATTTTTATTTGCGTAATACGTTTGAGCAAGTCTCAGCCACAAATCTATATGACGATTAACTCTATATTTAACTAAAACGTAAGCCCTACTTCCTTTATAATAAAAAGAAGGAATTGAATAAGCATATAAAACTTCGTTTTCGAAAGCATAGATGCGTGAATCATAAGTATCTGTATCAAAAAGACAATACCTAATGCTAAAAGTAATAGGACTTTTCAATTGTTTGTAACTTACATCTTGATATACTAAATATCCATTTTGAGTTGCCTCATTTCCAACTTTGTATTTTGCTATTTCCACACGATTTTTGAAACTAAATGAAGGGGAAACTGCATAACTTGCATTAAAACGATAGGATTGTTTTACGGTTTTATCAATAAAATCAATAATATTTACTGTATTCGTGTTGTTTATTTGTTTGTTTTCTTGTCTAATACGGAAATATATTTCAATTTTCTTTGAGGGTTTATAATTAGCTTGTGCTAAATAATCAAATCCCTTTGATGGAGCGTCCACACGGTATTTTAACCAAGGAAATGTAAAATTATCAGCATACGCATTAATTGTCCAAAAACGATATGGTTTTAAAACAATCCCAAGATAGATTCCTTGTTCATTTGCAATCGAGCTATTTTCAGCAAAAGCATTGCTAAACAAGGCTTGATAATTTTTATCGTATTTTCTATGCATTATTGATAGAGAAACTTTAGCATCAAGACTCATTAAAACTCCATTCAAATAAGCAATTCCCCCATTTTCGCTTCTCGAAACTTCTCCAAAAAAATTAAAATTTCTGAGAATATAGCTATAATCTATACCTAAGTTTGTATTTTCCTTACTGTTGAATACAAATTGGCTATAGGGTTGAAGGTCTTTCACTAAATTTGCCGAAAAAATTGTTTTGTAAGCCGTAGCTCCTATATTAATTCTCTTATTTTGGTATGCAAGATGAGAACCGAAGATGGTTTCGGTAATGGCATCTTTATCACTCAATTCACTCCGAGTAGTATGATAACCAGTTTCTTGTAAGGAGCTAACGTAGAGCAATTCACTATTCAACGAATCTGCGCCTGTAATATTTGCATCTATTTTGTGTTTTGAAAAAAAAGTGCTTAATTCAAATCCTTTAATACCAATGGTTGTTGCAGCACCTCTCATAAATAAATTTTCATCTACGGAAGTAAATGGTTTAATACCAATTGCATTTTTCTTAATATTTGCAACATCTGACGATTTGCCAGTCCCAAGACCTGTCCATAACGTAAGTCCTTGCCCAAACTGTAATGAATAATCACCTATTGCCAATGCTTTTATTATACCAAAATCTCTCAAAAAGAAATGGGCAGAATAAAAATCAAAACCACCTTTGATGGTATCCTTTTTAAACAACACTTCTCCAGGGTCTTTTTCCGCTGTTATTCCCCAGCTAATGTTATTGTAATAAGTAAATCGATATTTAACAAATAATTTTTCAGGTGTTCCAACATACCTTGAGTTTGGACTGGCAGCTAAAGCAGAGTCGCTTATATCCGAAAATCCTTCCTTTTCTTCTAATGTTCGTTGATAGCGAATAAACACTTGATTAGAACCATTGTCAATCATTTCTTTTAAAGAAAAATATCGTTGTTTTTCATTAAAAGAAATATATACATAAGGAAGTATTTTATTAATTGTTTCTAAATCAAATCCATCAATAGATTGTAGCTCGTAAAGTGATATGAGTTTGCCATTTTTTATAATATGATTTAATAAATTGTTGATTTGTATATCATCAAGCAAGTTGGTTTCAAGTAATTCTTTTGCAGTTGTAGTGTTTAAGTTTATTGGATGTTTTTTTAAGTATTCTAAATCATTAAAAAGGTCAGAATAATCGAGTTCAGCATCTGTATTTTCAGCAATATTTTCTATTTTTTCTTCTATATTTTCTTCATTATCAATAGTGTTTTTAATTGTATCGTCAGCATATTTAATGATAGTAGTCTTTGTTTTAATTGTGTTTTTTGTAGTGTCTTGCGAATAAGAATTTAAGGATAACAATACAAATAAAATGCCTGTAAACAATAAGATTGTAAAATTATTCTTTGAAATTATTTTATATAAATAGGAAATATCCATTGCTTTATTTTAATTAAAGTTGTAAACCATTGATATTTGAGGAGAATAGCCAAAAGTTTGATTAAATGAGGAAGCAAAGTCTATTTTTATTTTTTTTAGTTCAATGCCAATACCAAAAGTGTTTAAGGTTGGATTGGTTGCTATACCAGTTCTTAAGTATATTTCTTTAATAATATGATATTCAATTCCCGCCTTATAAACAGGTTTATAAGAAATATTTTTTTCTGCTTCAGCAATAACAATTATTTTGTTGGAAAAATTATACATAAGTCCTAATTTAATTATTGTTGCAATTCTTTCATCGTTATAATCAGCCACTTTAACTCTAATTGGATTAAACACATGTGCTCCAATTGAAAGCGATTTGCTTAGTTTAGAAAGAATACCTATTTCAAAGGTTACAGCTCCTTTATTTCCGTAATTATCTGCTATATGAGTATTAAGATAATCGAGCTGAATACCTGCCGAAATTTTTTGCCCAAAAGATTTTCCATAAGCCAAACCTACTTTTGTTTCATTATATTTGTTATAGCCGAAATAGTTCATACTAACTCCAAAAACGCCTGATTGCGTAGGTAAAACGAATGCAGCTGATTTAGAGCTCAGTTCTTTAACAAGAAACCTATTTTCATAATAAATGCCTGCAGCAGTATTTTTAACAAAACCGAGTCCTGCCTGATTGTTAGATACTGACCAGAAATCAGAAAGAGTAACTCCTGCATAACCCATTCCTGCTACTTTTCCACCAATAGGGTTATTGTCATTTGTTGCCCAACTTGATATTGAGAAGAGCAAAAATATAAAGTACAAATATGTTTTTATTTTCATTAGGAAAATGTTTTAAATCTATGACCAAATTAAAACAAATATTCCAGTTTCAATACATTATTTTAAAGTATTTTTGATAAAGTATTTATTTTAATATTGGCTTGTAGAGAATATCCATCTTATAACTATTTAAAATTAAATTATTTAACCTTTGAAACGATTTGGACTTGTCGGCTTTCCTTTAGAACATTCTTTTTCTTTAAAATATTTTCAGGAAAAGTTTACCAGAGAATTCATTAATGATGCGGTTTATGAGTTATTCCCTTTAGAAAACATTTCTCTTATCAGTAAATTATTAAAATCAACACCTGATTTAGTTGGATTAAACGTTACTATTCCTTATAAGGAAAAAATATTTTCCTTTTTACAAGCAATAGATAATGATGCAAAAGAAATTGGGGCTGTTAATTGCGTTAAAATATTTAAAGACAAGCAAAATCGCCCTTTATTAAAAGGATACAACACAGATGCAATGGGTTTTAAAGATTCTATAATACCATTATTAAATACATTCCATCAAAATGCACTCATATTAGGAAATGGGGGAGGGGCAAAAGCGGTTTCATTTATTTTAAAGAAACTTAACATTAAATACTTAGTGGTTACACGCACTCCAACTGCTTCAAATCATATTTCTTATAGTGAAATAACTGATAATATTATTAAACAACATTTATTGATTATTAATACTACACCTCTTGGAATGTTTCCAAACATTTATACATTTCCTGATATACCATATCAATATTTAACAGATAGACATTTGCTTTACGATTTGATTTATAACCCATTTGAAACATTATTTCTAACAAAAGGCAGGTTAAATGGTACTCAGATTAAAAATGGTCTTTCTATGTTGCATTTACAGGCAGAAAAATCTTGGGATATTTGGTGCAATGCCTTATAATAAAAAAACCTAAGACATAAATCTTAGGTTTTAATAAAATATTTGAGTCTTTTTACTTGATTCCAAGTTTTTTCTTTACCAAAGGTGCAATATCATCAGTTGGTTCAAAATAAAGCAACACGCCCGCACTGGTATCAAAAATATAAGTATAACCATTTTCTTTAGCCACATCTTCAATTCCTTTTTTAGCTTTGTTGATAAGAGGAGTTAGCAGTTCATTTTCTTTATTTTGCCAATCTTCTTGAGCGGTGCTTTGAAAAGTCTGAATTCTATCATTCAAATCTTGTAATTCTTTTTGTTTGGTAGTTTTAATAAGCTCAGAGTATGTTTTTTCGTTGACAGTATAATCAGCATACTTGGTTTCCAACTCTGATTGCATATTTTTCAACTGTGTTTGTAAGGTTAATAAATAAGCATCTACCACTTTTTGAATAGAATCTCTACCAGGCATCACTTTCAATAAGTCTGCTGAGTTAATATGACCGAATTTTGATTTGTTCTGAGCAAATACACTGCTTGTGAATAAAAATGCAACAAGAACAAGGATAATTTTAAAACTGTTTTTCATTTTAGTAAATTAAGTTAATTATTAAATTATGATTAATTATTAAACAACAAAAATATAAAATCTATTTGAAAAAGTTAAAAAAATCGAGAAATCTAACTTATTTTTTTGTACCACCGCGATAGCCCATTTGTTCAAGAATCTGATCGCTAATATCATACTTGGGGTCCACATAAACCATTGTTAAGCTACTAGATTTGTCGAAAATAATGGCATAACCACCTTTGGTAGAAACTTGAGTTATACCTTCCGAAATCTTATCTTGAATAGGTTTTATCAACTCTTGACGTTTTTTGAATAGATCGCCATTATTACCAAACCTTTGTTTTTGTAAATCTTTGGCTTCTTTTTCTTTTTTCATTATTTCGTCTTCTTTCTGTTTTTTAATGTCTTCGGGCCATAAGACGGTATTTGCCTGAAACGCTTTATAGAGGACATCTATTTCGGCAAACTTTTCTTCTAATTCTTTCTGCCATTGAGCCGAAATATCATCTATTTTAGTTTGTGCAACATCGTACTCTGGAATGCTTTTGAGCATATATTCCACATCAACATAAGCAAACTTTTGTGCATTAGCGAATGCAAAAGTTGCTACTGCTAAAACCACTGTTAAAATTGTTTTTTTCATTATTTATCCTCCTAAATTAAAATTGTTTTATTTATTAATTTGTTAATCAATCGATTGATTTATAGAAAAATGGAAATGTGATTTGTTTGCCTTAGGGAAACCAGGTATTTTGTCAAAGCCATAACCCCAATCGAGCCCTAAAAGACCAAACATTGGCAAAGACACTCTTAAACCTACACCTGCAGAACGCTTCATATCAAATGGATTAAAGTCTTTATGAAATTGCCAGTTGTTACCACCTTCTAAAAAGGTCATTACGTATATGGTTGCTGATGGATTAAGCGAAACTGGGTACCTCACTTCAACAGTAAATTTATCATATACCGAACCACCTACAAAAGATGTGCCACCCAAAACTGAAGTAGGGGTAATGGTGTTATTATCGTAACCTCTTAAACCAATAATTTCTCTTCCATCAAACATATCGAAGCCCGACAAACCATCGCCACCCAAATAAAATCTTTCGAATGGAGCCAAACCGATTTTGCTATTGTAATATCCAAGAAAACCAAATTTAGAACGAGTATGCAATACTAAATCTCCTACCAATTTAGTGTACCAAGAGGCATTAAATTTCCATTTATAATATTCAGCCCATTTGTACTTTTCTTGAGCACTTAGAGTGCTGTAATCTTTATTGTTAAATAAAGAATAGGGTGGAGTTAATGCCAAACTCAAGGATATATCGGAACCTTGTCTAGGATAAATTGGTTGGTCTGATGAACTTCTGCTTATACCCGTATTTAAACTGATAATATTGGATGTACCATTGCTAAAAAGAGAGCTGGTTGCAGAATTTTTAAGAATATAGTTCTGATAATTTAGGTCTTCGGAAAGAACAAAGAAATCATCGGGCCAATTAAGTCTTTTTGCTAAGCCTATAGATGTTCCGTTAATTATAGTTGATGACCTAAGTGAATCTTTTTTAGATAGTCCATTAGTATATATAGAATGATAAGCAGTTACACTAAAAGCAATTGGTTTTTTCTCACCCAGCCAAGGTTCGGTAAATGATGCACTATAAGTTTGATAATATTTACCACTCGATTGTGCTCTAACACTTAGCTTTTGTCCATCACCAGCGGGCAATGGTTGCCATGCATCTTTTTTTAAAATATTTCTAAGTGAAAAATTGTTAAATGAAAGCCCTAGCGTTCCTACCACCATTCCAGCACCCCAACCACCAGACAATTCTACTTGGTCTGTAGATTTCTCTTCCACGGTATATTTAATATCTACGGTACTATTGGCAGGGTTAGGGATAGGCTCTATTCCTATCTTTTCAGCATCAAAGTAGTTTAATTGCGAAAGTTCTCTTTGGGAACGTATTACATCAGCTCGGCTAAACAATTGACCTGGTTTTGTTCTAATTTCGCGTATTACCACCTTATCATTTGTTTTGGTATTGCCATCCAATAATATTTTATTAATGGTAGCTTGCTTTCCTTCGTAAACTCTAATTTCAAGGTCAATAGAATCATTGTCTATCATTACTTCTACCGGAGTAGCATTAAAAAACAAATATCCATCATCCATATAGAGCGAGTAAACGTCAGTTCCGCTTGCATTCATTTGCAAATTTTCATCTAATTGCTTTTGGTTATATACTTCTCCTTTTTTTATTCTTAGTACACTGCTTAGTTGCTCTGAAGTATATTTTGTATTCCCCACCCAGGTGATGTTTCTAAAATAATATTTTTTCCCTTCTTCAACATAAATGTCTACATTAACTGTTTTTTTATTATGAACATAAACAGAATCCTTTGTTATTTTAGCATCTCTGAATCCTTTTTCGTTATATTTATCTATTAGCTTATATTTATCGTTTTGAAACTCTTCATTAATAAACTTTGAGGAAATAAATAGTTTGTAAAACTTTTTTTCTTTTGTCTTTTTTAGGGTTCGCTTCAATTTTGAGGCTTTAACATTGGCATTTCCATATATATTAACTTTATTTACTTTGACTTTATGGTGTTTTTTAATGTTAAATAAAAGAATAGAAGTGCTTTGAATAGTAGTATCAGGGGTTTGAATTATTTTAACTTCGGCATTCAAATAACCCTTGTCCCAAAAATGTTTTTTAATTTTATATGTAGTTCGCATCAACATGTTTTCTGTAATTACATCACCACGAGTAATATTGATTGCTTCTCTAACTTTGTCGGCTTCAGATTTGTTAATTCCTGTAAATGAAAATCTTGATAACCTAGGTTTTTCTAATAGATTGAAATCTAAAAAAATAACATTTCCAACAATTGAAGTTGCTGATACACTTATGTTTTCAAAGAGACCTTGTTTCCAAATATTTTCTATTGCTTTTGATATTTGGTCGCCAGGAACACTAATTTTTTCCCCAACATAAAGTCCAGATAACAGGACTAATATTTTACTATCCATATTTTGGATACCCGACATCGTGATACCTCCAATTTCATATTCAATGGGAGAGGCGTAGTTAAAGTGAGTTGAGTCTTCACCAAGAAATATTTGTGCGTTTAGACCTATTGAAATCGAAATAAATAGAATAAAAGATATGATAATCTTATTAAATTTGCTCATTTGAATTTTGTTTAATTTGTTCACTTGTTTTTCCAAAACGTCGTTCTCTTGTTTGATAATTAAATATGGCTTCATACAAGTTTTCTTTTCTAAAATCAGGCCATAATGTGGGTGTAAAATAAAGTTCGGCATAAGCTATTTGCCATAACAGAAAATTGCTAATACGATATTCGCCACTTGTGCGTATAAGTAGTTCGGGATCAGGTATGCCTAATATGGAAGTTGGTAAATAATCCGAAAAATCTTTTTGGGTAATGTTTTCAGGTAATATTTGTTCCTCTTTTACTTTTTTTGCAATACGTTTTACAGCTTCCATGATTTCCCACTTTGAGCTATAGCTTAATGCTAAAACCAAAGTCATTCGGGTGTTTTTTGCTGTATTTTCTATAGATTTATTTAAATTTTGATAACAATCTTTTGGTAAACTTTTTAAATCGCCAATAGCAACTAGTTTAATGTTGTTATCGTTTAAGGTTTTAGTTTCTTTGCTTATGGTGTTTACAAGCAATTGCATCAAGGCGTCAATTTCAAATTTGGGTCTATCCCAGTTTTCTGTAGAAAAAGCAAAAAGAGTAATAAACTTAACACCAAGTTCTGCAGCGGCTTCTGTGGTTTCTCTTACAGCTTTTACGCCACTTTCGTGCCCAAAAATTCTAAGTTTTCCTCTTTTTTTTGCCCATCTGCCATTGCCATCCATAATTATTGCAATATGCTGGGGCAATTTGTTGAGGTCAATCTTATCTTTAAAATCCGTCATACCTATTAAACCTGTTTTTTTGAGGAGATTATTCTATTTTTTTCTTTTTTGATATTCTTTTTCTCTATATGATGGGCATTTGCATTTCTTTTTATCATTTATTTTAAAAGTAACAATCATTCCAGCATACGAGTACCAATCTTTTGTATAAGAATTGCCTCTTTGCATTCCAATATTATTAGTAGTGCCAGACCTGTCGGCTAAAGTAGCTGAAATAGGTCTGTTTTCTGAACTTAATACTGAAGGATCTACATACTGGGAGCTCACATCATCTATATAATCAGTAAATGTTTTTCTTAAGCCCCATTCTAGACCGAAGCTGACATATTTTCCTATATTCTTTTTAAACCCTAAACCGAAAGGAATTGAAAAATTAATTAAAGAATAGGGTTTTTTATTATAAACAGAGGTGCGTTGTCCTTCGGTGCCTAATGGCTGTAAATGGTAATAATTGCCTTCAAAACTTGCTTGTGGGTCGAATTTAAAAATAGCAATACCCCCAAAAATATAGGTAGTAAAAGGAAGTTTATAGTTTCCTATTTGATAAGGCAGAAAATTAATCTCTACATTAGGCGATATTTCGATAATTGGTGATTTAAAACTTAAATTTCTTAACGTGTTGGTTTTACTTATTGCATCATTCCCTGCCACAGTACCATATAATGCGTCCATTTTCAAGGTTACTCTCTGATTGAAATTGTAACGATAGATAATTCCAAAAGCAGGTTTTGTTAAAACAAAATGCCATTTCGGATTTAAATCGCCTAAGTAATAAGAACCACCCAAAAATAAACCAATCTCAGATTTCTGAGAAAAGGTTTGGCTCGTAAACAGAGTAAATAAAACGATAATGAAACATTTCCTCATTAGTATTTACGCTTTTTTTGGAAAAGTGGAAAGAAATTCTTATTGTTATGTATCTTATAAAAAATATTAATCATTGCAAACATATAGGCATCTTTCTTTTTAGGGTCTCCACGCTGCATTCCTGGTTGTGTTGATATATAGAATGGACTATCTATATCTCCTTTAGTGGGGCTTGGATTAGCCAATTTCGTAGACATAAAAGTATGAATATCACTATTATCTACATTACCGTATATTTTGGGGTCAACATAAGTGGTGCTACAATCGTCTATATAATCGGTGAATGTTTTTCTGAAACCGTATTCGAGACCAATAGACCAATATTTTGTCCAGCCATAAGTAACACCAACACCAAAGGGAATGCAAAATGCAAAGTTTGAATATTTTTTTCTTGTAGGAAGAATGCCTTGCCCCTCTGTATGATAATCTTTCAAATTTACCCAAGAGCTTGTTCCGTTTGCATTTTCAAAATATTTAGCCTGTGGATTATAGTAAAAACCGCCAATTCCAGCAAACATATAGGGACTAATTCTTATATTTCTGTAGCCATGTGTTTTCAATTTATATCTGTGTCCCTCTTGGTTGCTCATAAAGAAAAATTCTAATTGAGACGATAACTCTCCCAAATGTGATCTGAAGCTTAAATTTCTATTATTTCTAAATTTCTCTTTGGTAAGCTGGTCGCTGCCATATACCATACCATAAAAAATGCTTGTTTTAATTGCCCAGCAATCGCTTATTCGCAAGCGATAACCAAAATCGAAGGAAGGTCGCACGGCTTTAAAATCAAAATCTTTGGGTTCGTTAGAACCTATGGTATTTGCACCTCCCAACTCACCCATAAAGCCTGTTCCTCCCATACCAAAAACAAATTCATCTTTTCTTAACTTACGTGTTTGCGCTTCTGCAAACATAGATAAAACTATTAAGAAAATTGATAATAAGAATAAACTTTTTTTCATAACTTATGATTTACATAACAAAGCCATTGATTTTTAAATCAATTGAATCATTGATTTTTAAAAAAACTAATCAACTGCAACACGCAAAATTACGTTTTTTTTTTAATTATACCAATTTAAGTTTTATGTTTATGAATTTTTAACATTTTTTGAGCTTTCTATTTGATTTCATTTATTGAATTTATTATTCTTTCGCATTAAAGCCAAGCCTTTGAAATTAAACGAAATGAATAGGTAAAAATATTTCTCTAGAGAAAAAACAAAATTAAGGCAATGAGATAAAATAAATTTGGTAAATACCCATGTTTTTTGTACTTTTACAGGTTAAGTACCCCTAAACCGATTTAGGAAAAGCAATTTAAAAAAGGGAAAAGTAAAAAGATAATAGCAATCAATGGTAAAGAATAATTAAATACATAACCTTATTGATAGATGTTATTTTTTATGCAAATTAACTTAACATATACTTAATATTAAAGCAGTAATTAGACACTTATCTTTACAACATATTTATAAAGACATTAAAGATTTTATAAACGCATTAAACTTATTTTCTATGGAAATTAACATTTACAAACCTAAGAAACCTTCCAAAACACAAACCTTTGCCCGATACTTAATGCTTGTTATTGCTTTTTTGCTTGTGATGGGGATTAGTAACATTATAGTTGGACAAACCTTACTTGACAATTACGACGGAGTTGGTGATTTAACATATACAACAGAAGGAAGCTGGTCGATTACAGGTGGACAATATGTTGTTTCAACTGCTGGTATTACTACGCCTGAACATTCTTATGCTTCTTATGATATAAGTAATTCAATTGCCGGATGGAGTTTGCTTAGTGCAAATCAGAATAGCTGGTTTGGCTGGATGGATTTAAATCGGGCTTCTGTTGGTGGCTGGGATGCTTCATCATATTCTTGTGCTATGGTTTTAGCTTCAAATAATGCAGACTTTAATGCAGGGACGACTTCTGGTTATGCTATCGGATTCAGAAATTCTGACGATGCTTTAGTCCTTTTTAGGTTCATCGCAGGAATTGTTTCCGGAACTGTCGAATTACCTGGAACTTCTACTCAAGTGATTGCAACAGACTATATATACGCTAATGATGATAATGGCGTAAATTTCTATGTTGAAAAATTACCAACAGGTGAATTTAAAGTATATTATTTGGCTGGTACAAAACTATCTGATGCCGATGCTCCTAACAAAAGCAATTATACTGATGGAAATTTTACATCTGCGGTAGAAAATACCTATACAGGGGCAGCATACAAATATGCAGGTTGGGCTTATTCACACAGTAACGGAGCTGACGATAAAGCCTATTTTGATAATTTTGGTGCAGGGCAGTCTTCTGTTTCAAATGTAACTGCACCAGTATTTGCTAATGTTTGTATTAATTCTCTGGATTTGTCTTGGACTTTACCTAGTGGGTATAATGCTGGAACAAATACCATTTTGGTATTTGCAAAAGCAAGTTCAAATATTACACTTGGTACTCCAACTAATAATGTATCCACTTATACGGCTAACTCAAATTTTTCTGGTGCCGGAACTCCATATCAAAACGATGCACTCGCAAAATGTGTTTACAAAGGAGATGGGACAACAGTTTCAATTACTGGATTAAATGCAAAAACTAATTATTATTTTTTGATTTACAATGTTCTTGACCCCAATACCTATTCTACAGGTACTTTGACAAATATTGCAACTGCTCCTACAAATATTTCACCATTTACAGCAGCCTCAGCCAATGGACAGATTACATTAACCTGGACAAATCCAACAACATGCTATGATGAAATAATGATAGTTGCAAAACCCTCTGCTCCAATAACAGCTAATCCGAGTGGAGATGGAACGGCATATACAGCAAACCTGGCTTTTGGCAGCGGCACTTTGTTTGATGGAACGGGATATGTTGTTTACAAAGGCTCAGCTTCTCCACAAACTGTTACAGCACTTACAAACGGAACCGTTTACTATTTTAAAGCATTTACCAGAAGAGGTACCAATTGGTCTAATGGCGTTGAAATTAATGCCACACCATCAACAGCAGTAATTAATGATTATAGGTCAAATGGTTCAGGAGCTTGGTATTTAGTTGGTAATTGGCAACAATGGAATGGCTCTTCATGGGTTGCTGCAGGAGCTTTTCCAAATGCTACAACTGTAAACGTAACAATTAGAAATGGGCATACAATAACATTAAATGCCTCTGGATATGATGTAAATAATTTCATTATAGAAAATGGTGGTAAAATATATACAAATACTACTTTGAGTGGAAATAGATATATTAATATCTGGGGTTCCTCACTAGTTTGTGATGGTACAATTGGTAATGGTTCAACATATGACGAGATATGTTTTAATATTGAAGGAACAGATGTTACAATTAGCGGAACAGGTACTTTTGACTGCTCAAGAATAAGAAAAAATGCAAACACAAACCCTACTTCGAATTTAACAATATCCAGAAATATAAATTTAAGATGGGGTACTTCAAGTGGAACAAGTTTGTATAATAATGCAGCAGGAGTTTTTAATGTTTTAATAAATGCTGGAGCAATTGTAAGTTTAATTGGTGGAGATGACGGATTTGGTAATCCTGTTACCGGAAATTGTTCAATAGATGGATTAGCTGGTACTGATGGTGGTTTAAATAGTGGGTCAATTACAGTAAATGGAACCCTAAAGATAACTGGAACATTGTATTTAAAAACTAACAATGCTACTGCTGGCAGAGGTTGTAGTTTTATTATTGGCTCAACAGGAGTTGTATATATTGGCACTATTGATGCTGCGGCTAGCGGAGCGGCAGGTAATACCCTGACAATAAATAATGGTGGAAAACTTGTAATAACTGGTCTTACTCCTTTTACTGCTTTTAGCACCACAAATAATACTTATAATTTAAATGCTGGTTCTATTGTGGAATATGCAGCAAATGGCGATCAGGCAATCCAGACAGGCTGGGGGGCATATTCAAATTTGATTTTATCTAATTCTGGTAATAAATCTTTATCATCTGCTTTAGATGTTAATATTGATATGTTGATTTCTGGAAGTTCGGTTTTAGTTTCAAACAATAACAATGTTAATGTAGGTGGAAACTGGACCAATTACGGAACGGCTGGGTTTACTGAAGGAACTTCAACCGTAATTTTTGATGGTACAACAAACCAAACAATTAATTGCGGAGGAAGCAAAGAAGAGTTTTATAATTTTACGGTAAATAAAAATAGTGAAAACCTCTCATTAAACAACAATATAGGTATAAACAATATTTTAATGCTAACCAAAGGGAATATTAATACAGGAACCTTTATGCTTGAGTTAGGTTATGATATTTCTAATACAGGCACTTTAGATCCAACTATTGGTGGTTACATCAACGGCAATATGAAGCGTTGGTTTGATGCTGCTATCAATACTGGCACCACAGGTTTGTTTCCTATTGGTGCTACATTGTTGGTTAATGGAAACATAAATTCTTATTGTCCTATACAAATAAATTTCACTACTGCACCAACCACTGGGGGCTCATTAACTGCTCAATTTATTACTTCAATTCCTGCTAATTATTATGACGGCTTACCATTATTTGATGGTCCTCAGGAAATTGATAATCTCGCAGATGAAGGATTATGGCAAATTGATGCTAATACCATAACTGGTGGTTATTATACCTGTGCCCTTTCTATTGAAGGACTCGAAACCGTTGGAAATCCTGATAATATTCGTATATTAAAACGACCTGTTGGTGGTTTATGGATAGCTGATGGAACACAGAGTGGAAATATAGGCATTCCAATAAAATCAACTCGAACCGGTATGAGTGGATTTTCTCAATTTGCATTGGGAGGTTTATATGGGGATGGGAATCCTTTACCAATCAATCTTTTAAATTTTTCTGCTAAATATACTGGAAGTATTGTAGATTTAAATTGGAGCACTGCCAGCGAATCAAACAACGATTTTTTTACCATTGAGCGTTCTGCTGATGCATCCTCGTTTAATGCAATTACTTCAATTAAAGGAGCTGGTAATAGCAATAGCATCCTTCATTATACTGCTTTAGATGCTTTTCCACTCAAAGGAATCAACTATTATCGTTTAAAACAAACAGATTACAATAGCAAATATGCTTTTAGCAAAATAATTTCGGTTAATACCATAGATAATAACTGTGAATTGGAAATCAGCCAGCTTTATATGCAAAGCAATACCCTAAACCTCACTTTAAATTGTATTGACTCCAAAATTTGTATTGATATTATTGATATAACAGGCAGGGTTGTTTTTTCACAAAACTTTAACTCCTTAGAGAAATCGCAGAATATTTTGCTTACATTACCTGCATTAATAAAGGGTGTTTATTTTGCGAAAGTAACAAGCGATAAAACGGTGGTAGTAAAGAAGTTTAGTTTGTAATAAATAATTTTATTGGGATAAGCATAAAGTTGGCATTCATTTAAAAAAAAACAACGTTACGACAAATATACAGGGAATAAATATTAACTTTGTATAATAAATTTGAAAAAAAATGAATGAACATAAAAGGCAAAATAAAAGGCATTAATTACAAAGTCGTTTTATCGGACGACTTGAAAGAAGTTGATATTAAAAAAATCAATATAAATTTTACTCCTTCAGCTTGTTTACTTAAAGATAACAAACATACATTAGCAATTTCAAAATGGGTTTCACCAAAACGGACACGCTCATACCCTTTTGAACGTGTTTATAACACATTACATTTTTCAAAGAAAATAACGATAATACCTATTGTAAAAGACGAAGGCGAAAAAGGCGATAGGGATTTTATTCAATGGGATACAGTTTCATTAATGTCTTTATTAGATGTATTTGTAATTTTCGCATATTACGAAAAAGCGGATAAGGCAGACCAAAAAATCACTAATCAGCAATTTGATAATAAGTATATACTTTCTAAAATTAAGGAAATAGAACAGTATCATAGTTCTGCATTACATTGGAATTTAAATGAACTTAATACAAATTTACATAGCATTATTGACAAGGTAAAAACAGCGTATTCAAAAATTGAAAAATTAACAGGAGTAAAACTTCACAACTCAAATGGTTTAGATAACTTTAAAGAAAAAATCGGCAAGGATGTTTCATTATTTATGGCATTTTCAAGGGGTAAAGCTGAAAAGGCACAGTCAAGAGAATTTGTTACTCAGCAACCAAAAGAAAGCTTATCCACGCTTACTAAGGCTAAAATTACTATAACAAATTATTTGGGTGGTCAATATTTTTTAACTGTTGACGAAGTATTAATTACCAAAGATAAAGTAAGATTAATTGAAGGAAAGCATAGTAAAAATGCGATACTTCCAAGTAAAGGAGATATTAAAGACGGTTTGTTAAAAATGATTTTGTATTGTAATCTAATAGATGTTACTGCAAATGGAAAGAACTTAAAAAGTGAAGCTGTTTTATGTTTGACTTCAACAAAACTTAAAGGTGGAATAACATCATCAAGCACAAAGAAAGAAATTCTAACTTTTTTTGAAGTAAATAAATTTACAACAACGCTGATAACATTAGTTGAAACTATTATTGTGGAAGCAAAGCAGAATAAGTTTGTCATTAAAATTCAGTTTTCAAAATGATAAAAAGTCCGTTAAGATACCCAGGAGGAAAGAGTAGAGCGGTGGAATTAATTTCTACACTTATACCAGAATTTGACGAATTCAGAGAGCCATTTTTAGGCGGCGGTTCTGTTTTTATTTATGCAAAGCAACGATTTCCAAACAAAAAATTTTGGGTTAATGACCTCTATTTAGAATTGTTTAAGTTTTGGGAAATGACACAAAAGGATGTTGATGCTTTGATTGATAAAATTTATGAATGGAGAAATCAATTTCATATTGGTAAAGAACTTCATAAATTTTTAAATGCAAATTTGGAAAGTTTTAATGATTTAGAAAGAGCAGCCGCATTTTTTATCTACAATCGAATTACCTTTTCGGGAACTAGTTTAAGTGGTGGTTTTAGTGAAGGGGCTTTTAAAGGTCGTTTTACCGAAAGTAGTATTCAACGCCTAAATCAATTTGCAAAAGTTATTAATGGTTCAATCATTACAAATCTTGATTACGAAGAATTAGTAAAAGAAGAAGGTAAAAATGTGTTTATCTTTCTTGACCCACCCTATTATTCAGCAACAAAATCAGCATTGTATGGAAAAAATGGAAATATGCACAAATCATTTAACCACATTAAATTTGCAGAAACAATGCAAAGCTGCAAACATAAATGGCTTATTACTTATGACGACAGCCAATATATTAGAGATTTATTTTCATTCGCAAATATAATTCCTTGGGACTTGACTTACGGAATGCGAAATGTATCAGAGGGTTCAGACCAAAAGGGGAAAGAATTGTTTATATCAAACTATTTGGAATATTTGCCTAAAAACGAGCAGCTTACCTTATTTGAGCCAAGTGTAAAATAGGAAAAGAAGGTATAACAGAATAATAAACAACAAAATGCCAACAAAGGCTAAAATCAAGCGGACAGAAAGTGCTCCGAAATGCTCCTCAGCTTTTAACTTCAACCGGCGTCGCTATTAATTAGCTGATAATAAATGTTTTGACGTATTTTTTATATATCCCCAACTATTGGGGTTGTTTTAAAAAACCACAGATTCTCAATTATTTAATCTGAAAATCTGTGGCAATATCAAACTTCAATTATAAATAGCCAATTAAAAATAATAGTTTAACGATATTCTTGAATAGGTGGGTTTGAAATTCATTTTGTAATCTGTTTTAATTTCAACATTTTCGTCTTGTCCAGTATTAGGATTGTAGATTTCATCATTATAAGAATCTTTATATCTTAAGTGAAGGTATCTTAAACCATAAAGTTTTCATCAAAAAAGTATTCCATTCCAAAGCCTAATTCGCCACCCCACAATTTTACCTTTTTTATATTTTCACCAAACTCAGAGGTAACATTGTCTTCTTTCATTTTGCCACTTAATATTGGTTTAGAAATATTTAAAGATAAATATGCTTGTACCTTATTTTGTTGAGCTATAAAATATTTTGCGCCAATGTTAGGTACAACTAAATTAACTGACATGGAGCTTTTATTGGTATAAGATACAATTTGTCCCATAGAAAAATCGTATCTTTTCCCGGTTTCTTCTAAATTCATAGCGTAACCTGCATATTGAAAACCAATAGAAGGAACAAATTTGTTCATTTTATATCCAAAATAGGCACTATTGAAACCTAAACCAGGAGATACTCCAAATGAAAATTGACAATAAGCAGGATTGAATCCTAACAAAGTTGCTACAAATAAGGATAAAAAGAATTTTTTCATGTTAATTTTAAATTTAGTTAGACAAATATTATTTTTTGCAAAGCTATTATAAATTATTAAAATTTAAAAATATTTATAAATTTACTTATTGAAAATAGTATTGATTTATTTAAAATTGTTTTATGTTTTGAAATCCAATCATA
>MNXO01000129.1 GCA_001872995.1 Bacteroidetes bacterium CG2_30_32_10
ATGATTACTATATTATTTATTAAAATATTAATTTATAAATTATAAATTCCTTAATTTTTTAAGGGGTTCAAATATAGCTATTTTTTTTTAGAAAAACAAGAATAAAAAATATTTCTTTTGCAAAACTTTTTGATATAGCAACAAACAAGGGGCAGTTGCCCCTTGTTTGTTTTTTCTGAACAATGAGTTAGCCATTGTTTAATAGGATAAAACCATCTATTGTTTAGAAAGAAAGCTGTAAACCAACCAAATATAGCGCACCTATATCATCCGAAAAAGCAAATTCTTTTTGCTTGTCGCCAAAAAGGTTTCGTACATTGATGTAAACGGTATTTTCTTTCCATACTTTATAGGATATCTTTGTGTTTACAATATATTTGGTATCTATATGGGTTGTGCCTTTTTCTTTAAAAGGAGAAACATAGCGGCTATAAGTTTGTGCACCATAAGTATAAAGGTCAGCATATACAATTACTTTCTTAAAAGGTTGATAAGTAGCACTAAATCCACCATAATAGGTGGGAGTCCACGAATTTTCTTTACTTATCAAACTATCTGGCTTGGTATCAGGCACTGGTGCATAATTGCTCAAATCAGAACGCTGAATAGTCCCAAATACTTTAAGAAGCAAATTATCCATCACACTTACATTGACACTTCCAGTAAACCCGATTTGCTTTGATTCAATGGCAATGTTTTTATACACTAATGAATCTTGAATAGTAACATGAATAGTTGTTGTAGAAGGGATAACACTATCAACAACTGTATATTTAGATTTACCTCCAAATAATGCATCAAAATCTTTGGTAATGGAGTAGAAAAATTCAAAATCAGTTTGAACTCTTTTTGTAATTTTATCTCTAATACCCAATTCAAACATATTTTGATTTGCTAACTTTAATTCTTTGTTGCCAATGTAGTATTGATAATAATTATCAGCTTTAATGTAATAATTGCTACTAGGATCAATACCAACGATTCCTTGAGCACCTAAAGGATTTTTGAAGTTAGCATACGAATTACCAATAAAAGCACTTCTGTTGGCTTTAGAATAAACTGCTCTCACCATGTGGTCGTCAGAAATTTTGTAAGAAGAAACAAATTGGTAAGAAAAATAATAATCATCAGGTACATTGTATTTGTCGCCTCTCACTGCGGCAATAAATCTTAATTTATCGAACAACAAATAATCTACTCTTAAGTTTAAAGCCAATGAATTAATTTCTTGCTTGCCATTCAATAATCCTTGGCGTAATGGGTCTTCTTTTTGAAGTTCTTTTACTCTTTTGCTGTCATCATAAGCACAAGATTGATAACTAAAGCCAGGACGAATGGTTAAATCTCTGTAATTGAATTCGTAGTCGATATTTGCATTTAAAGTATTAAGGTCATAGCCGATAATAGGCTTATATTGACCCACACATAAATCTTGTTTGCCAAACAAATAAGATACCTGTGTATTGAAACCATAAATTTTGCCTTTAAAATCTAAATAATTGGTGCTGGAAGTACGAACAGACATAGGAGTAGCAAGATTTTCAAAAAACACCATTTGTGCTTGCGAACCTTGCGTGCCACCTGCCAAATTAAATTTTAATTTTTCATTGAAGTCATAGTTTAAAAACAAATTAGCCCCATATTTATCCTTTGCCATATCGTTATTAGGGAAAGCAGAACCATCTCTATAGTATTTATAGCCAAAAACACTCACTACGGAGGTATCAACTTCATATTTACCAGATCTTAAGCAATAGAAAGTATTTTGAAATCTATCTCTATTATCATAATTACCAGATGCAATAATTCCAAATTTTTTAAAGTTCTTGCTAATAGATAAATCGGCAGTTTTAGTATTGGTAGTTCCGCCCATTAAATTAGCATTCACCTTTAAATCGGTACTTTCAGGATTTTTGGTAATAATGTTAATAACACCAGTTACCGCATTTGCACCATATAAAGCACTTGAAGGTCCTCTAATAATATCAATTCTTTCAATATCGCCTATAGCGATAGGTAGTGTTTCCCAAAAAGTACCCCCATTAATATAGTTATATACAATTCTATTGTCAATCATCACCAAAGTGAGGGTATTGGTAGCAAAATAAGAAAAATTGTCAGGAGGAATATTGTCGTTTCCTCTAATATGAATATCGTAGTTTCCGTTACTTTCTTGCCTAACAATCATACCAGGAACAAGACGAAAAAGTTCTTCGATACAAGTAGCCCCAGACATTTCAATTTCTTCTTTAGACAATACTGTTGTAGAAAGAGGAGAATCGAAAACAGTTTCTTGTTTTTTAGAAGCTGTAGTAACATTTTTGTTTAAAATCATTTTAAGAAGTTGGTCAGCAGAAACGCCAACAATGGAAGACAGCTTAAGCACATCTTCAAAAGGCAAAGACAACAAGTCATCATAAGACAACTTAAGGACGTCATCTTTGGTCATCTCAGAGACAGGTTTGGTTATATTTTGTGCGTATCCTATATTTCTATTGAATGCAGAAAGCAAGAATAACAAACACAATGCAATGCAATAAGTATTTAATTTTTTCATATATATATATATTATTTGGTTAAAAAAGAAAAAATAATTCATTTATTATTTCTAACATGGTTAATTAACTTTAATACCTAATGATAATAAGTTTGCAGTTACCTTAAGCCCTTGCTTTTCAATATTTGTTTTGGATATTTCAAAAGTGAGCTTACCGTTTTGGAGGATAAAATTAATGCAAGAGCCATCTTTAATAGTTCCTGGGCTATCAGAAACAATAAGCACCTTTTTACCTTTAACTTTAGCTAGTAAACTCGAAAGATTGGCGGTTTTGTTAGAAGGAAGATAAAAAATATTACATTTCTCTGCACCATCTAATGAGTTGTGTTTTTTAATTACAATTGCCTGCGTTCCTACTTTCATTTTTTCGGCAATGATGTTAAGTTCATCAATAATAGGAGAACTTCCAAGTACTCCAATTACAAAATCACCCGAAGTAGATGTCCACTCAATGTTTTTAGCATAATTGTATAGAAACAATGCTTTAAACTTTTCTTCTTGCGCTTGCGCAAGATTTGCTTTTATAAGGATTAAAAGCAAAATTAAAAAAATCGGTTTTCTCATAGTTTTCATATATTATTTTTTAATTATAAAAACAAATATACATATTAAAAACCATTAAACCAAATTTATTCTGCTTTAAAAACAAATTATATATATATATACTAATAATCTATATTTACTATTGTTTTTTTGAAAATTTCCTTAATCTATAGTTTTTACAAAAAATACCAATTGAATAAAAGCAGATGAAAAGGCAAAATAGGGTCTGCCGAATAAGTGGTTTTTCATCAATATTTTAATGAAAGGCGATCAAAGTATATTTTATTTTTACTTTTTTCTTAATGAAAAAGTAACTAAAAAAATCAAGAACGACAAATGCGGCCTCCCACTCTGCCAATTTTTTGAATTTGAAAATGTGCTGATTTGAAATGCTATACCACAAAGTTGTACAAATGGTTTACAAAAAGGGACACAAGGGGGAATGATGATTTGAAAATGTGGGAATGTGCTATGATTCAAAGTTAGCGGCAATTATTTAGAAAAAATATTAAACTAAGATTATGAACAGAATTAATTGTTATTATCCCCTCTTAAAATTCTGTATTTCTTTCGAGCTTCCACTGTAAATAAACTCGCAGGATAATCGGTGAACAACTTTTGGTAATATTCCATTGCCTTGTATTTATTGTTAAAATGTATTTGATACAATCCAGCTATTTGAAACAAGGCTTTGTCAGCTAATATATCGTTAGGGTAATTAGAAATGACTTGTTTTAAAAGCGTATCTGCCTCTAAAAACTTTCCTGTTTTCAATTTAATTTGAGCTTTTTTGAACAATACTTCGTCTGTCAATGGATGGTTTGGGAAAAGCAGGGTAATTGAATCTAATAAAACTAATGCTTGGTCATCTTGATTGCGAAAAGCAAACAAGTCAGCACGAGCATACATCGAAAGTGGGACCGTGGAGCTATCGAAGTCAATATTGTCGCTTATTAATAAAGATAAATTCATGGCATCGTTAGAAATAAGCTTTGATGTAGAAGCTTTTAAAACATCAAGTTGTGCTTTTGCCCAATTAAATTCACCAATGTAATAAAAAAGCATTGCATTTTTAAGTTTTGCATCAAAACCAATTGGCTCATTTTTGTAGGCTTTTTCTACTTGAGAATAGAGCAAAGTGGCTTCCCATACATCTCCAGTAAATAAAAGAATATCAGCCAATTCGACT
This sequence comes from Bacteroidetes bacterium CG2_30_32_10, assembly GCA_001872995.1. Taxonomy (GTDB): domain Bacteria; phylum Bacteroidota; class Bacteroidia; order Bacteroidales; family CG2-30-32-10; genus CG2-30-32-10. The sequence continues at coordinate 4,290 of MNXO01000129.1, forward strand.
TTGCATGATGCAACAATAGAAGGAGTTGCATTATTAATATTTATTGCTTCTTTAAGAATATCAATAGCTTCAGTAGTTTTATTTAAATAAAATGCTTGAAGATGGGCTAAGTTTTTTAATAAAGGAATGGTAGTTATTGTTTTTCCCAACTCGTCTATTGTAGAAACATACGTTTTTTCGAGATTTAAAATATCTTGTTGCGAATAATTGATAGTAGTCGTTATTTTTAAAAAGGAAACATTCAATAATTCGATTCTACTGTTGTAATAATAGTAGCTTTCTTTCCCTTGGGCAATAATATAAGCATAAGATTTAATTGCTACATCAAAACATTCATTAGAAGTAGCTAATGTGGCTAAATTAAAAACCATTTCTCCTTGTAAATTAAGTCTTTTATCAATAGACTTGGCTTGAATAAAAGCGGTTTCAAAATCCTTTTGTTGTATAGAAACCCAAAACAATATTTTAGAAAATACGATCTTATCAGGGTTAGATTGAATCTTTTTTAATAAAATTGATCTCAAAGCATCCTTTTTACTATTGTCAGCATCTTGTTCCGAAATTTTAGTTTGCAATTTATTCTGAATTTCGTCAAGGTAAGAATCATTTAAATCAAGTAAATCAATGTATTCAGTCATCATTGCTGGATAATCTTGCTTTTTTTCAAAGATATCAGCCAAATAATAATTGTAAGGATACGATTTATAAAGCTTTTTCCCTTTTTTATAGGTATCAATGGCAAAATCTATTTCATTTCTAAAAAGAAAAGCATTTGCTAAATCAATCACTTGTAATGGATTGTAATTATTTAGTTGCTTTATTGTCTTTTCATACTCTATGTTTGCTTTGTCACCATTGCCAGAGTGCTTATAAACAAACCCTACATCAACCAAATATTTGAAATCATTAGAGTTCTCTTTAACTTGTTTTTTTACAAGTTTCTGTGCCGCACCATAATCGTTTAATTCGATTAAACAATTAAGATAAGCATTGTAATTAATATAAGTAGGTTTCTTTTTAAATATTTTTTCAAATAATTCAGCAGCTTTATCATATTCTTTGTTTTGAAAAAACTGTATAGCAAGCAATTCGTCATTACTTGGCAAAGTATCATTAGGAATAATAGATTTATTTTTTGAGTTATTTTTATTATTCCCTTGAGCTTGAGAAGTAATACTTGTAGATAAAAACAAACAACCAATCAAAATAGGCAAAAAACAAATAAATAAACTTCTACTTTTCATCTTTGCCCTTAATTAATCAAAAATAACTGTTTAATGTTGAATTTGGCATGCATTTACCTACAAACTTTGCAAAGCCAATGAAAATTATATATATTGTCAACTATATCAATTTGCACATGTTTACCCACTAAATTCTAAAATTGTGTTAGTGTTTCGTGCATTTTTCTATAAATAGAAGTTTTATAGTTATTCTTTAATTACTTCCAGTTCACCTTTAAAAAATTGAGTTGGAATAACTAATGTACCAACAACAGAACCTAAATTAGCTGTCAATGTAGAGATAAAAGATCTAATATAAGGAAACATAATTGCAGGAGCATTTGAATTTACAAATATTTTTCGTAAATTTTCATCAAGTTCTGAGTCTAATTCAAAAGTCCCAACAGCAGTAACAGATATTTCAAAAAATCTAATGTCCTTAAGTTCAATATCCATTACTATTTTAAATAAGTTCTTATGGTCTGATGGATAAAACACTTTAGTATCACATTTAATATCAATTTTTACTTCACCTTCACGTGGTGAAATAGCTTTGAAATTGACATTTAATATGTCAACACCTTTAAAAGTCAATTTTGTTTGTTTATTAACATCCATTATGCTGCAAAAGCTAATTGCTCACTTGGATTATTTTTATTAATAGAAACATATTGAGTATTTAAAGATAAGTCCTCCTGATTAAATGAATATGGGCTGCTTTTAAATTGTTCAATACATCCAACGCCTAAGAAACTTTCTAAATTGTCTTTACGCTGGTCTATTAACCAGTTACTTAAACTGTCACTAGTTTCATTAGATAGAGCTTCGTCTAATCTTCGTTCAAGTTCTTTTAAGTCTAACATATTCTTATCTTTTAATTACATTCCATTTCAGAATGGAATGCAAAGTTATGAATAATTTCTAAATTATATACAGCTATTTGAATTCTCTTTCTATAATATAAGTCCTTGACTAATAAATCATCGCTAATAGGAAGGTCTTGAAACATGATTCCATCAGTTACACCAGCCCAATTAGCTTTTTCTTTGAAATACTGATTTATTTCTTTCAATGATGTTTTCATTCCAGTTTTTATAGAAATATGTTTTGCTGCTTTCTCAATTTGTTTAACCCAAAAAATATAATGCTCTTCATTAAATACTGTATCTAAAACATTTTCGCAATCAATTGAAGCTTTATAAATTTCAAAATATCTTTTATCTCTTTTACTTCTGTGTCCCCATTGAATTGCGTCAATTTCGTCATCCCAGAAATAATATGCTATTCCTAACCAAGCATTTTTCCTAGTACAAAGAATAGGTTTGATTAATTGAAACCTCCACTTTTCTTGCGTATGATACATTAAACGTTTCAAATTTTAAATCTGTATTTCTTAATAAAATCAAATTTATGAATTTTTTAATAAACTATAAAATCAAAATTCATGAGGGTCTTTTTTTATGCATGAACGCTAACTACAATATATCAAAACCAGTATAAGGAATTAAGGCTTTAGGAATTTTAACGCCTTCATTTGTTTGATTATTTTCTAGGAGAGCAGCTACAATTCGCGGAAGAGCAAGGGCACTACCGTTAAGTGTATGTGCTAATTGTGGTTTCCCTTCTTTTTCTCTAAATCGAAGCTTCATTCGATTAGATTGAAAGGACTCAAAATTGGAAACAGAACTCACTTCTAACCATTTTTTTTGTGCAGCCGAATAAACCTCAAAGTCATAAGTTAAAGCAGATGCAAAACTCATATCCCCCCCACAAAGTCTAAGTATTCTAAATGGTAATTCAAGCAATCGAAGCAAACCAGCAACGTATTCGCGCATTTCTTCTAATGTTTGATATGATTTGTCAGGATGTTGTATTTGAACTATTTCTACTTTATCGAATTGGTGGAGTCTATTAAGACCTCTCACATCTTTTCCGTACGAACCAGCTTCTCTACGAAAGCAAGAAGAATAAGCAACACATTTAAAAGGAAGTTCTTCTGCTTTAACAATCATATTCCTAAACATATTGGTAATAGGAACTTCTGCAGTTGGGATAAGATAATAATTATCAAGACCCACATAATACATTTGACCTTCTTTGTCTGGCAATTGACCTGTTCCATAACCAGAATCTTCATTTACCATCAATGGTGGTTGAAATTCTGTATATCCTTGCTTTAAAGCACTGTCTAAAAAGAAATTTATTAATGCTCTTTGTAGTTTTGCACCTTTACCTTTATAAACAGGAAATCCAGCTCCAGTAATTTTGTTACCAAGTTCAAAATCAATAATATCATATTTAGAAGCGATATCCCAATGCGGAATAGCATCAATAGGAAGTTCTGGGATATCCCCTTCCTGATGAATATTAATATTATCTGCAGCATGTTTCCCTTTAGGAACAGAATGATGAGGAGTATTAGGTATTTGTAGTAAAATATCGTTAAGCTCTTTCTCTATTAATAGGAGTTTGTCGTTAAGCTCTTTGGATAGAATTTTTAATTTGGCTGTTTTATCTTTTAAAGTGGTGGCTTCATTTTGCTTGCCAGTTTTAAACAAAACACCAATTTCTTTGGCTATATTGTTCGATTCAAAAAGATTGTCATCTAATAGTTTTTGTGTTTCTCTGCGTTTATTATCTAAATCAAGCACTTTTGTAATCATTTCAGTAGCATCAAAATTCTTAATGCTCAATTTGTTGATAACTTCTTGCGTATTTTCTTTTATATAATTTAATTGTAACATATTTTAAATTTGTTTGTAGTTTTTATTAAAAAGAAACTTACTTAATCAATCTAAACAATTTGCTCCATCTAACTTTATGGAAGAATGATTTTTTGCTATCCAAAGAGAGCCATACAAAAACGGCTTTTCCAACAATATGGTCTTCTGGAACAAAGCCCCAATATCGCGAATCAGCTGAATTATGTCTATTATCACCCATCATCCAATAGTAGTTCATTTTAAAAGTATAGGTTGATGCTTCTTTTCCATTGATAAAAATTTTATTGTCTTTTATTTGTAGGTCATTACCTTCATAAGCGTTAATTATTCTGCTATACATTGCAATATTCTTAGTACTTATCGTAACAGTAACACCAGCTTTAGGAATTACCAAAGGTCCATAATTATCAACATTCCATTTATAAGCAGAATCGAAGGGGAAAAGTCTTTGATTCCAATACCCACTTGGTTCAAGGTATTTTTCGATAGATACAATATTGGGATATGTTCTAAGTTTATTTGCAGCCTCTTCTGTTAATGTCATAAGGCATTCACCATTGTTATTATAATTTCCAAATTCAGTAATATCCAAATCTTCAAGTATCATAGGATTTACTGGCATTCCATTGGTTTTAACAACATAATTAAGCTGAGAATTTAAGGGTATTGGTGCAATTTTGTCATTAATATAAACAACTCCTTCGGTAACTTGAAGTTTATCTCCAGGAATACCAATACAACGCTTAATAAAATTTTCTCTTTTATCAACAGGACGGGAAACTACATGATAATTTTCCCAAACATTGCTACGACCTTCCATACGACACATTTCATAATAACTTCGCGTGCTATTAAGTTCAAGAGTTGTGGTGTCCCCATCAGGATAATTAAAAACGACAACATCGTAATTTTTAACACTGGTAAGCCCAGGAAAACGGTAGAATGGCAATTTTATCCATTCTAAATATGATTTAATAGTGCTCGAAAAAGGCAAAGTATTATGTGTAAAAGGAAATGAAATAGGGGTGTTTGGAATTTTAGGTCCGTAACTTACCTTGCTTACAAAAAGGAAATCACCAATTAATAATGATTTTTCCATAGAAGAAGTAGGAATTGTGTATGCTTCTATAAAAAATGTTCTAATAATAGTAGCAGCTACAACAGCAAAAATTATTGCATCAGCCCATTCTCTAATTGCAGATTTAACAATCACTGGTCTCTTATCTGGGTCAACATAAGTTGATTTTTTGGAAAACCCAACAACTGGTAAATATATGAAAGGAAATATTACACCAACTGCCTGTTGCAGTAGTCCATATTTTTGATAACACTTTAGTATTTCAGCAATCATCAAATAAATCATAAATATATTGATGAATGGAATAATAATAAAAATAAACCACCACAAGGGTTTTTTAATAATTTTTAACCAGATGTAGAAGTTATATAAAGGAATAAGAATAAACCAGCCTTTAAAACCAGCTTTTTCAAATAATTTCCAAAGTCCAGCAATTGAACTTATCATAAATACAACGGTCAATAATGCATAAATACTCATAATACCTAATTTAAAAGTTTAATAAATCTTTCATTTCAAAAAATCCTTTTTTCCCTTGAATCCATTCGGCTGCTAACACGGCTCCAACAGCAAAACCGATGCGATTTTTGGCAATATGTTTGATTTCAATTGTATCTACTGACGATTCATAAAAAATAGTATGAATTCCAGTAATATTTTCGGCTCTAATCGATTTAATTTCTACAGAAGAATCATTTTTTTCTTTTGTGTTTATCCAATCTTTTTTTCTATCAATATTTTTTATAATTTCATTCGCAAGAGTAATAGCGGTGCCGCTGGGAGAATCAATCTTTTGCAAATGATGCGTTTCTTCAAGAAAAACTTCGTATTGTTCTTGTGATTTCATCAGTTGAGCTAACTTCTTATTCACTTCAAAAAATATATTCACTCCAATACTAAAGTTTGAAGCATAAAACATTGCTTGATTATTCGACAAACAAAGAGTTTTAATAGCTTTGAGTTGATCATTCCAACCTGTGGTTCCAGTAACTATTCGCAAATTTAGTGCAAAACACCTCTTAATATTGCCTACTGCAGTAGATGGTGTACTAAAATCTATTACTACATCGGCACTTAGAGGGTTTTTAATAAAATTTTTCCAATCTTTTTCGGTATCAATAATAGCAACAATACTGTGATTTCGCTCTGTAGCAATCTTTTCAATCTCTTTGCCCATTTTCCCGTATCCAGAAATAATTATTTTCATAGGCATATTTTTGGTTTATTGTTTCTGACTATTGGAGATTTCCCAATATTAAAGGAAAAGGTTAAGCCTGGTATTGTTGAAGAAGTGCTTTTATAATATAGCGGAAGTGATGCTGGTTTAACATTTAATGATAAATTATCATCAATATTAAAAAAGAATAAGTGGGCATCAACTGTAGCGTCAAGGATATTAAGGACATACCATATTACTCCGAATATGTATGAAAGGTCTCTGTTTCTTCGATAATAATCGTTACGAATTTTTATATCTGCATTGGAATAACCAAGGTAAATTTTATCAATTGTTGTGGTATCATTATCCATTCTTTCAACATAAGCAGTGTGAAACTTATTGTATTTATCACCATTAGTTTTAATACTATAACCAATTACACCAAAACCAGCATAAACCAAAGGCACTTTCCAATATTTTTTATTATAAACTTGTCCTAATCCAGGAATGCAAGCCGACATAATAGTCGCTAGTTTTGGTGAATGTAGTTTTGAAGAATCAATAGCTATCGTATCGTTTTTAATTATTTCTTTTTGTGCCTGTATATTGCTTGAAAATAATGAAAACAGAAGTGTTAAAAAAAAGAATAAGATAAAATAATTAAATTTTACAGGCATATAATATGGTAATGCTTTTGCTTTATTTGTCAATAATGGAAAAAATTCTTTCTAAGTCATCATCAGACCTGAAATTAATAACAATGCTTCCCTCGCCTTTGTGATTTCTTTTTAATAAAATTTTTGTATTTAATTTTTGTGCGATTTGACTTTGAAGCATTGAAAACTTTTCAGGTGTTTCTATTTTTGTAAAAGAAACTGTTTTTTCAATTGGCTCTTTTCCTATGTTTCTAACAATTTCTTCTACATTTCTAACCGATAAATCTTTATCAATAATTTTTTTGAAAACGGAAAGCTGAGTATCAATAGAAGGAATATTGATTAAAGCACGGGCATGACCCATAGAAATTTTATTTTCAATTACTCCCTTTTGAATTTCTTCTGGTAATTTTAGTAATCTAAGATAATTGGTAACGGTAGTTCTATTTTTACTAACCCTTTCGCTAAGCAGCTCTTGTGTTAAGTCACATTCATCCATCAATCGTTGATAACTAGAGGCAATTTCAATAGCATTAAGGTTTTCTCTTTGAATATTTTCTACCAATGCCATTTCGAGCATTTCTTTGTCAGTAGCATCTCTAATATATGCAGGAATATCAATTAATCCAGCAATTTTAGATGCTTTGAGTCTTCTTTCGCCAGAAATTAATTGGTATTGCTCATCATCTAATTTACGAACGGTAATAGGTTGAATAACTCCTTGTTTCTTAATAGAGTTGGCTAATTCCTGTAAAGCAGTATCATCAAAGTTCAATCTGGGCTGAAAAGGATTACTTTCAATTTGTTCTAATGGAATATTGATAATATTTTTTGAATTATCTATATTACTATTATTAAGATTATTTGAGTTATTGAAGTCAGAAATATTATTTTCATCATTATTATCAAGCAAGGCACTAAGACCTCTGCCTAAAGCCCTTTTTTTTGCGTTCATTTTAGAATGTTTATTTTTTTATCTGATTTTTTCATTTTTGTTAAGCCATTTCTTTGCAATACTTCTCTTGCAAGGTTTAAATAATTGATGGCTCCTTTGCTTTGGGCATCGTGCATAATAATAGTTTCACCAAAGCTTGGTGCCTCTCCCAATTTGGTAGAACGTTGAACTATTGTTTCGAAAACCATAGTTTGAAAATGGGTTTTAACCTCTTCCACCACCTGATTACTCAATCTTAAACGCAAATCATACATAGTAAGCAAAATCCCTTCTATTTCTAGCTCAGGGTTCAATCTTGATTGAACAATTTTAATAGTATTCAATAACTTTCCTAAGCCTTCTAAGGCAAAATATTCGCATTGAACAGGAATTATCACTGAATTTGCTGCAGACAACGCATTAACGGTGATTAAACCTAAGGAAGGCGAACAGTCTATAAGAACAAAGTCGTAATCATTTTTAACTTTGTTAATTACTTTTCGCATCATTTTCTCCCTATTGGGTAGGTTAATCATCTCAATTTCGGCTCCCACCAAGTCAATATGAGCTGGAAATAAATCAAGATTTGGTGTAGTAGAGTTTAAAATGATATTTTTTGGTTCAATATCATCAATAATACACTCGTAAATACTTGTTTTAATGTTTTTAGGATCAAAACCAATGCCAGATGTAGCATTAGCCTGAGGATCTGCATCTATGATTAATGTTTTATATTCTAAAACAGCCAACGAAGCTCCTAAATTTATTGCTGTTGTTGTTTTACCAACGCCGCCCTTTTGGTTTGCTATGGCAATTACTTTACCCATAATGTTAAATATTTATTGTTTGTCCAATTTCTAATAAAATCAATTCTTTTCCAGCTCTGTTAAATTTATCAATTGCTTCATTTTTATCTATTTGAATGGTGTCAAATGTATTGTAATGCATCCCAATAATTTTATCACAATTGATAAACTCAGAGGCGATAATAGCATTGTCAACACCCATTGTATAATTGTTTCCAATAGGTAAAAATGCAAAATCTATATTTATATATTCTCTTATTAATTTTAAATCGTTAGTAAGTCCAGTATCACCCGCATAATAAAAACTACTATCGTGTAGCCCTTTAATTAAAAAGCCCCCGGGGTTGCCACCATAGCTGCCATCAGGCAAAGAACTTGAATGTTGAGCAATAAAATATTTTGCTGTTCCAAAATCAAAATCAAAATTTCCGCCTAAATTCATAGGATGCACGTTTTTAATGCCTTTGGCTGAAAGCCAATTCGTAATTTCAAAATTAGAAATAAAAACAGCATCCGACTGTTTTGCAATTGCAACTGCATCAGCAATATGGTCATTATGTCCGTGAGAAATAAGGACGTAATCAGGTTTTATACTTTTAAAATCAATCTTTTCAGCTAATTTATTAGGAGTTATATAAGGATCAAAAAGTAACTTTTTGTTGTTTACTTTTACTTCAAAACATGAATGTCCATAATAAGTTATTTGCATAAATAAGTCTTTTTGGAAAAGCAAAAATACAATATTTTACTAAGGTAAATTCAATATTTTTTAGAATATATTGCTATTCTTGATTGTTTGCTATTGTTAGAATTTAGTGGATTTTATAACTCAAAAAGCTGATAGGGTTATTCTATCAGCTTTTTGATAATAGGATATCTTAATTATTCTGCATTTGATTTATCCTCGGAATGTAAGTCTTCAAATTTTACATCCGAAAAATCTTCCTCTTTCTTTTCAAATTCTTGTTCAATAGGCTTTTGATCCGAATTAATAAATTGAATCACTTCGTTTAAGCCATCTGCAAATTTATCGAAGTCTTCTTTATAAAGGAATATCTTATGTTTTTCATAAAAAAAATTACCACTATCCTTGTCCATTTTCTTTTTACTCTCGGTAATAGTAAGGTATTGTTGTTCGGTTTTGGTAATTTTTACATCAAAGAAATATGTTCTTTTCCCTGCTCTAACTGCTTTTGAGAAAATTTCGTCTCTCTCTTTATTTTCAAACTCTTCCATAAATCTATTTTTAATTAATTCATAAACCAATTCGCAAATTTAATAAAAAATCAATTTAAAAACATTTTTCATGTTTTTTTAATTATGTAATTTAGGATTATTTAAAAACGTATTGTAAAATATTTGCACCCATTTGTAAAGCCTTGGTGCGTGTTGGTTCCGAATCTTTATGAACTTCATAATCTTCCCAACCATCGCCTAAGTCGCATTCATAATCATAAAAGCAGACCAATCTCCCTTCATATATCAGTCCAAACCCTTGAGGTGGTTTGTTGTCGTGTTCGTGTATTTTTGGCAATCCATTAGGGAATAAATATTTTTGATTATATATGGGGTAATCATTGGGGAGTTCTTCAAAATTCAATTCCGGGAAAACCTTTTTCATCTGAGGTCTTATAAATTTATCTAATCCATAATTGTCTGATATATGAAGAAATCCACCTCCTACTAAATAATTTTTTAGGTTTTGAGCGTCTTTATCCGTAAATATTACATTGCCATGACCCGTTAAATGTACAAATGGGTAATTAAAAATATCAACACTACCCACTTCCACAGTAGCAATATTCTCATTGATATTGGTGCCAATATTCTTATTGCAGAATTTAACTAAATTGGGTAAAGATGTTGGGTTTGCATACCAATCGCCACCGCCTCCATATTTAAGCAATGCGATTTGAAACCCCTGTGAAAAAGAAAAGGAGATACACATCAATAGCATTGGTATTAAAAGTAAAAGTTTTTTCATTTTTAATTAAAAAAAATAATGAGTTATCTTCCAAACAAAGTAACAAATTTATAACTTAGTTTTAATAAAAATCTTTTTTTACGGTAATAAAATTTATTCCCCATCATTGAGTTTGTATTTCTACCTGCTCCATTTCATACCAATAAAACAAAAGCAAGATAATGTTTCGTCATCTTGCTTTTTCTTAATCGCTAAATGTTCGTTTATCTAAAAACTTATCTTAATCCCAATATTAGCACCAACACTGCTAAAAGGCGTCTTAAATTTGAGACTTTTTGAGGGTTCTCCTTCAGAAGGAGGGTTCAATGGATTTTCTGTAAGACTGTTCTCATAAACCGTTTCTTTTTCACTGGTTGTCATAGAATTCAAATTATCAATTCCATCAGAACTTGATTCGGTAATTTCTGAAGATTTTGGCGTAATTGAAAGTGCATTGATATTACACTCTCCAAATATAGCAAAATTATCAGACACGTCAAACAAAATACCCAATGCTGCATTGGCTCCTAAACCCAAATCCATTTTATATTCTGTTACTTCCACCGTTTTTAATGACGTTTGTGAAAAAGCAGATGTAACAGTAGCTTCATCTTTACTTGTTATTTTAGGAAATGCTACTATTAATCCTATTCTTGCATAAGGGTTTATTTTTTCAAACCCGCTTTCAATTACCAACGTTGGAACAAAAAACAACATTTTATTGTTATCGGTAGTAGTGCTTTTTGTTGTTGTAGTCAATGCCGTTAAATTACTGGTTGATTCAATCTTACTACCCAGTAGATAACCTATACCCAATTCGGCACCAATGTTTTTGTTAAACATTCCACCAAAGGTACCTGCAAAATTAAGACCTTTTCCATAAGAATATTTAATAACATCAACCTTATAAACTTCTGTTTCATAATTTTGATCATAATTAAACATTGTTTGAGTGCCGGGATGGTAAGCCATAGCCTGCTCCAACTTTTACATAAACTCCTTGAGCCATAGATGGCATTGCAAAAAGAGAACATACAATTGCTACTAAAAGCATTTTACTTGTTTTTTTCATCGTTTTTTAATTTTAATTATTAATAAATGGTTTTAATTATTGCTTTATTATTTTCTTTGTTATAGTATGAGTATTATCTTTGTAAATCAAGTAATAAAATCCATTAGCTTTATCAGAAATATTTATATCAACTACTTCTTCGGTTAAATTTTCTTTAACAAATAGATTTTTCCCAGTAATATCTGAAATTTCAATTTTAAATGGAATATTACCTTTTTTATTATAAACAAAGAGTTTGAATATTCCATTGCAAGGGTTTGGTATGATATTTATTTGAATGTCTTTTAATAAAATATTAGAGTTTAATGAGTTTTTATTATCAAATAACGAATTTTCATTTATTTGATCTTTAATAATTTTTTTCAAGGAATCATTAATAATAATTTGTTTAATAACTGTTTTTGTTGAAGCAACATTATCAGTAATAGTTAGAGAAATATTAAATGCACCAGAATTATTATATGTTGTATTTGGATTCATATCATTTGAAAAATGACCATTCCCGAAATTCCAAGTGTATTTTATTGGTGAATAATAGTTTTCAACAAAGCTATAAAAATTTACAGTATCGTTAACATAAAATATATAATTAACATATTCAAAATTAAGATATTTTCCTTCAATCTTTTTTAAATCACATGGTACAATTTCAGCAGTAAATTCAGCACCGGTTTCTGTCATAAAATTAGGCAAAAGTTCAATATAATTACCAGCTTGAAATTTAACATTGTCGTAAGCTTTTATTGTTATATTATTCGCTGTAATGCTATTCGTAGCTTTATATAGCAAAGGACCATCGATTGTTTTATCTTGTTTTAATATAATATTATTCAAATAAATGTCAGGGATTATTTCACAACATGGCAATGGGGGTTTCGAAATACCACCCGAATAATCAGTTAATATTGAGTTTATTGTTGGGTTAGAATTAATTTTTGTAAAGTTACCAGTATACTCTTTATTATTATAACAATCATTCGATACATATATCCTATATTCATAAGTTCCAGTAGTTGCTTCATAACTATCAAAAACCTTTCCATTCCATGCCACTTTGTATTGCGGGTTTATTATTGTCTTTTCCCATATTTCTGTACCAAGTACTGTCCAAATTTCTATTTTTATTTTATTAATATTCTCTAATCCAATAACAGTAAAAGGATGATCATTACTATGGATGTTAGTTGTAATGATGTTTAAAATTCCAGCTGTTGAACTACAATTCTCACTAATACAGCCTGGTTCAAGCGAAATGTCATCTATTAAAATATAACCATCGCATGTGACATCTTTAAACTCAAAGCCTATCCAATCATAATTATCCTCATCAATATTAATTTGGATAGTTCTTTTTGTCCATTGACCTATAGGACAATCAGATAAATTTATAGGTATTTGCCCCAAAACATCAATTTGTTGAAAAATTCCATTTTGAAGCTTACAGTAATTATTATCATGGTAACAACCGCATTCTTCACAATATTTACAGTTCCAATCATTATACTTAATTTTATTTTTAGCAAGATTTACATTTATATAACTATTTTCATATGTACCATTATGTCCAAAACCAAGATCAGAATGTAGTATTGGTCTTACATACAATGATAAAATATAACTTCCTTTTGTTATAGGTTTACTATTAAAAAATCTTTGTTCTATTAATTCACAACTTCCCATACCCATATAACTTTCTTCAGAATGTGGATAAATAATATTGTACCCCTGCTGTGGAACGAATTCCTTTAAAGGTCTTCTTGTTGTATTAAACCAGTCGGGAGAATGTTCGTATAGCTTTATTTTATCTCCACCATCTGCTGGTATACATTTATCTAGATTACTACTTTCTGTCCATACTTCTAAATATTCAAAAGTTCGTTCTAAATCAGGATTATTAGGGAAATTAATATCTTCAAAACCTGCATTATGCATGTAATTATCTTGAGAAAAACAAGTAGTTTTAATTAAAGTAATTAGCAAAATAATAATTAACCTTTTATTGATTCTTTTCATAAATAAAAGAAATTTAAAATATTTGTAATAAAATACCTGTTTTTAAATCAATAGTTCTATTTTCGATGTAATTACCTTCTATATAAATACATAAAGGATACTTTTGTTGAAAATTAAAAATTTTATAAACAAATTTAAGAGAAGGATAGAAATAATTATATGTTGATGGTATAGGAACATTTTTAAC
>MNXO01000104.1 GCA_001872995.1 Bacteroidetes bacterium CG2_30_32_10
TAAAGTTTTAATAATTAATAATTTAATTTAATTATAAAATCAACCTATAAATTTTGAATTTGTAAAAATAGTAAAACTATTAGAAAAAAAACACATTAAAAATACCTATTTTTTAAAAACAGGTGATTTTACTTGTTATCAATATATATAATTAGTTAAATTAATTTTTTATACATTTGCCACCATCTGTCAGGGATTTCATTTTTACAAGCCGATTGATAATCAGAATAGGAGCAAGGTATAAGATGATGTCTTTCGTATCTTATGTTTAAAGTGCCAATACAAGGCACTTCCATCCACCAGCGATCGCTTTTTTTACTTTTATAAAACACAATTTCTTGATTGTGATTTTGAATATTTACCCTGTATTTAAGGTAGTCTCCATTTGCTTTCAATGGAAAGTCCTTTTTGCGATTATAAAATCCTTCAATAAAATACCAAATCATTTGTGCAAGAAGGTGTGAGGTTTGCTCTTCTCTGTCGTAGGCTGGATTAGACTCGTAGAAGCCGATTGAAGTTAGTTTGTCGCTCAAGCCTGCGTATCTTACAATTTGACAGGCTTCTTCTCCATAAAATCCATTTGGAGTAGCATTAATGTTACCAGGAGCGTCGGATTGTCTAATAGAAGAAATATCAAAGCTTAGCAAGTCAGCATTTCTAACCATTGGCTCAACTTCTTCCATATTTGCTCTTACAACACCTAATCTATATGTATCAAAATACATTTTACTCATCAAATCAATTGCATTTTGGTCAACAAAATAGGTTTGATAACCAATATTAGTGAAATTGAAAAGGAAATTAGGCTGATGAACTATTATTTTGCTTAAATAAGAACGAGAATTGAAATCTTCATCTGCATTACCAATATCAAAATGGGAATCAACTGAAACAATATTTATTATTTGTCCTAGATTTTCATAAGCTAAATAATTTGGGTAAGTTAAATCTTGACTTCCTCCGATAATTATAGGCAGTATATTGCATTGAATAAGCTCTGAGATTGCAGAAGAAACAGCAAAATAGGTGTCTTCTATGCTATGTCCGCTTTTTATGTTTCCTAAATCTACAATTTTTGAATTATAGTTGCCTTGGTATAATTTATATAGATGTTTACGAACATAATTTGCAGATAGAGAGCATCCGGGGTTGTTGTAGGCTCTTCTTTCCTCTTTAATACCGATAATTGCGATATCCATATTTTCGAGAATAGGAAAAATGGAATCTTTGGTATAGGTATGAATTATATCGCCTAATTTTCTTGGTCTGAAAGTAGTAGGGTCAATAAAGATATCTTTATCAATAGGCTCAAAATAAATTGAAATGTCCATTGGAGGTTATTTTTTAAATTTTTTCTTGAAACCTTTAGGTTTTGATGCTGGAGTATCTTCGGCTATTTTGAGACACTCTTTTAATGTTAATGCTTCAGGAACGATATCTTTGGCTAATTTGTAATTTAGTTTACCTATGGACAAATATGCTCCGAACCTTCCATTTAAAACTTTTACTTCTTTGTTGTCATCAAACTCTTTAATTATTTTTTCTTTTTCTTTTTTTCTTTTTTCTTCAATTATTTCTATAGCTCTTTCATTTGAAATAGTATATGGGTCGTCTGTTTTAGAAAGCGAATAGAAGGAATTGCTATGTTTAACATAAGGACCAAATCTTCCAATGGCTACCGTCATTTCAGAATCTTCAAATATACCAACATTTCTTGGAAGGCTAAACAATGTGAGAGCTTCCTGTAAAGTAACCGTGTCAATATTTTGTCCTTTCTTAATTGCAGCATATTTTGGTTTTTCTTTGTCGTCAGTTTCACCAATTTGAGCCATTGGACCGTATCTTCCTATTCTAACATAAACATTTTTACCCGAAACAGGGTCAATTCCCAATAGTCTTTCATTATTGGTTGAGGGTTGCTTAATTAATTCTATTGCTTCTTCAAGTGTTATAGTTTCAATACTTTGTCCTTTTTTTAAACCAATAAATTTAGGTTTTTCTTCTTCGTCATTTTTTCCTATCATTACTACTGGACCAAATTTTGCGAGACGAACAGAAATGTTTTTGCCAGTTTCTGGGTCTATTCCAAGCAAACGTTCTCCGCTTACTTTTTCTGATTTCAGCAAAGTATCTTCCACTTGCTTGTGGAATGGAGTATAAAATTCTTTAATCATCTTGTTCCATTCCTTCAATCCTTGTGCAATTTCATCAAATTCTTTTTCAACATTTGCGGTAAAGTTATAATCTAATATGTTTCCAAAGTATAGCACTAGGAAGTTATTAACAACTATGCCAATGTCTGTAGGGAAAAGTTTAGATTTCTCTTGTCCCGTATTTTCTGTGTTTATTGATTCAGAAATTGTTTTATCTTTCAATGAAATATGTACATAATTACGCTGTTTTCCTTCTCTATCTTCATTTATAACATATCCTCTTTTTTGAATAGTTGATATAATTGGAGCATAAGTTGAAGGTCTTCCAATTCCCAATTCTTCTAATTTTTTTACTAAACTTGCCTCTGTATAACGAGGGGGATGAAGCGTAAATCGCTCTGTTGCTTCTGCTTGAAGCATATTCAATTTTTCTCCTTTTGTAACCTTTGGCAAAACTCCTTCTTCTTTTTCTGCTTCTTCGTCATCGGTTGATTCTAAATATACTTTCAAGAATCCGTCAAATTTAATCACTTCACCTCTAGTAATAAAATTTTCATCAGCTTTGGAAACATCAATGGTAATAATTGTTTTTTCAATTAATGCGTCACTCATTTGCGATGCTATTGTTCTTTTCCAAATCAGCTCATATAAACGTTTTTGTGACGGGTCTCCATCTGTTGAGTGATTGTTCATGTATGATGGTCGTATGGCTTCGTGTGCCTCTTGGGCTCCTTTTGTTTTAGTAGTATATTTTCTCGTTTTAACATATTCTTTTCCATACGAATTTGTTATTTCATCTTTAGCCATAGAAAGGGCAATGTCTGATAAATTAAATGAATCGGTTCTCATATACGTTATTTTTCCTGATTCGTATAACTGTTGAGCAACCATCATTGTTTTTGCTACAGAAAAACCAAGCTTTCTGCTTGCTTCTTGCTGCAAAGTTGAAGTTGTAAAAGGAGGAGCTGGAGATTTTTTTGCTGGTTTAGTTTCCATCGATTCGATAGTAAACTCAGAGCCAATACATTTTTGCAAAAAGGAGAGAGCCTCATCCTTTTTTTCAAAGCGTTGTGATAATTCTGCTTTAAGGCTAGTTTTTTTGCCCGATTTTACAATTTGAAATATTGCCTCAACTTTAAATGAGGAAGCGGTTTTAAAACCATCAATTTCTTTTTCTCTTTCTACTATAAGTCTTACTGCTACGGATTGAACTCGACCAGCTGATAAGGAAGGTTTAATTTTTCTCCATAAAATGGGTGAAATTTCAAATCCAACTAATCTATCAAGAACTCGACGTGCTTGTTGAGCGTCTACAAGATTAATATCAACACTTCGAGGTGTTTTAATGGCATTAAGTATTGCATCTTTGGTAATTTCATGAAATACAATACGTTTTTGTTTTGCTTTACTAACGTTTATTGCCTCAGCAAGGTGCCAAGCAATTGCTTCTCCTTCGCGGTCCTCGTCAGTGGCAAGCCAAACAATTTCAGCTTCTTTAGCAGATTTTTTTAAATCATTAACAAGCGATTGCTTATCTGGCGAAATTTCGTAGTGAGGTTTAAAGTCTTTTTCAACATCAACGCCCAATGACGATTTTGGCAAATCTCTAACATGCCCATAGCTTGATTTTACAACAAAGTCTTTACCTAAAAATCCTTCAATTGTCTTTGCTTTTGCAGGTGATTCAACAATTACGAGATTTTTGATCATTTTATTTTGGATTTAATTAGTTTCTAATTTTTTTGCAAAGAAAAACAATTACTTTAATTAAAAATCAATTTTTTAATAAAACTTTATAATTTTAATGCCATAAAATATTGTATAAATTTGCAGTTTTGTAAGAAATGAATATTAATTAAAAACTATTTTTAAAGTGGGTATTTCAAAAAAACTATATATAGAAACCTATGGTTGCCAAATGAATGTTTCTGATAGTGAAATAGTTGGGGCAATAATGAAAGAAAATGATTTTGATATTACTTTTGATAAAAAGGAAGCAGATGTTATTTTTATTAACACATGTTCTATTAGAGATAATGCAGAACAACGTATCAGAAAGCGTTTATTAGAGTTTCATTCGTTGAAAAAACAAAATAAAAATTTAATAATAGGAATTTTAGGTTGTATGGCTGAACGATTGAAAGAGCAACTGCTTGAAGAAGAAAAGATTGTTGACATTATTGCTGGACCTGATGCATATAGACACTTACCGCAATTATTAGCTTCACTTAAGTCAGGGCAAAAAGCGATTGATGTGATGCTTTCGTTGGAGGAAACTTATGCTGATATTAATCCTATAAAGTATGATAGTAATGGTATTACTGCTTTTATTTCGATAATGAGAGGTTGTGAAAATTTTTGCTCTTATTGCGTTGTCCCATATACAAGGGGAAAAGAAAGAAGTCGAAATGCTGAAACAATTATTAATGAAGCAAAAGAGTTATTCGAGAGGGGCTATAGAGAAATTACTTTATTAGGGCAAAATGTAAATTCATATATTTGTCAGAATGATGGTAATTCAATAAACTTTGCAAAATTACTTGAAGAAGTTGCATTAATTAATCCATTACTAAGGGTACGCTTCGCAACTTCCCATCCAAAGGACATTTCTGATGAATTAATATATACCATTGCCAAATATGAAAATATATGTAAGTCTATTCATTTGCCGGTTCAGTCTGGTAGCAATCGTATTCTTGAGTTGATGAACCGCAAATATACGAGGGAATATTATATGAGTCGAGTTGATGCAATTAAAAGAATAATTCCTGAATGTGCTATTTCCACTGATATTATTGCTGGGTTTTGTTCGGAAAACGATGAAGACCAAAATGATACACTTTCTTTAATGGAATGGGTAAAATACGATTTTGTTTATATGTTTAATTATTCAGAAAGACCAAACACAGCAGCAGCAAAAAAGTATAAAGATGATGTTCCTGAGAATGTTAAAATAAAAAGACTTCAACAGATAATTGATAAACAACAGAAACTATCAATGGAAAGTAATTTAAAAGATGTTGGGAAAGTATATAAAGTGTTGGTTGAAAATATTTCAAAAAGATCTGCTGAGCATTTGGCGGGAAGAAACAGCCAAAATAAAATGGTAGTATTTCCTAAAAAGCAATTCAAGCTTGGCGATTATGTGCAAGTAATTATTAAAAAATGCACTGCCGCAACTTTAATTGGTGAAATTGCTGAATAATATGATTTTGGATGAATTTAAATTGCCTGAAAAGCAATAATATGAATTACTTGATAAAGTGAACAAATAATTTTCTTAGTATAATATTGGTAATCTTAAATCAAATTTATAAATTAATAGACAATATTATCTTAATTCAAAGTTTTGTCCTAAATATACTTTTCTCACTTGTTCGTCGTCAGCTAATTCTTGGGAAGTTCCTGATTTTAATATAGAACCTTCAAAAAGCAAATATGCCCTATCAGTTATTGTAAGTGTTTCGTGCACATTATGGTCAGTAATAAGAACGCCAATATTTTTTTCTTTTAATTTGGATACAATATTTTGAATATCTTCCACTGCAATTGGGTCAACGCCGGCAAAGGGTTCGTCAAGTAAAATAAACTTTGGGTCAACTGCCAAAGCTCTTGCAATTTCTGTTCTTCTTCTTTCGCCTCCCGATAAAGTAATTCCAAAGCTTTTTCTTACGTTTTGCAATCCAAATTCATTGAGCAATGATTCTAATTTTTCGTGTTGTTCTTGTTTATGGAGTTTTGTAAATTCGAGAACTGCACGAATATTATCTTCTACAGTTAATTTTCTAAAAATAGACGCTTCTTGCGAAAGGTAACCGATTCCTTTTTGAGCACGCTTATACATT
Organism: Bacteroidetes bacterium CG2_30_32_10; assembly: GCA_001872995.1. Classification (GTDB taxonomy): domain Bacteria; phylum Bacteroidota; class Bacteroidia; order Bacteroidales; family CG2-30-32-10; genus CG2-30-32-10. The sequence goes on from MNXO01000104.1 coordinate 5,999, forward strand.
GGTTCTTTTGTAATATCAATGTCTTCAAGAAATATTTTTCCTGAGTTAGGTTTTATTAAACCAACTGCCATATAAAAAGTCGTTGTTTTCCCTGCCCCATTGGGTCCTAATAGTCCAACAATTTCTCCTTGACTAACATTAACGCTCACATTATTTACAACAGTACGTTGTTTATATTTTTTGATAAGGTTTTCGGCACGTAAAATCATAATTTTCTATTTCATTATAGTTTACCTAATAATTGCTCCTATTTTTTCTTTGAAAGCTTTAATAAAACGAGCCATTATTTTTTCTATTTCCTTATCTGTTAATGTTTTGCTGTAATCTTGAAGTACAAAACTAACTGCATAAGACTTTTTATTACTATCAATTTTATCACCTTCATAAATATCAAACAAACCAATTTGTTTTAATAATTTTTTTTCAGTTTGCTGAGCGATTTCTTCTATTTGAGAAAATAGAATATTTTTATCGACTAGTAGAGCAAGGTCGCGTCTTACTTCAGGAAATTTAGGGATTTCTTCATACAAAATTTTACCTTCAGCTGCTTTTAAAAGATTTTCCCACAAAAAGTCTGCATAATATACCTCTTGCTTCAAGTCGAACTGTTTTAAGGTAATTTTATTAAGTATTCCAAATTCTACAAGTTTTGTTTTGTTATAATAATAAGCTAAACCTTCGGTAATAAATGATGGTTCTAATTGTTTAATAGTAATATGCTTATAATTATTGCAGATACGCTTTAAAATATTATGAACAAAAGATTTAAGATAATAGAAATCAATATTCTCGTTGTTTTGATACCAACTTTCTGGGTTCTTCTTACCACAAAGGAACATGGCAAAGTGTTGTATTTCGGAATATTTTGCAAGTTGTTTGTTTTCCTGATTTATGGAAGAGTTTAAATGATAACTTTTCCCAAATTCATATAACTTCAGGTCTGTAGATTTTCTGTTTTGATTGTAGGCAATAGCTTCCAAACCAGAGAACAATAAAGTTTGTCTCATCACATCAAGGTCTTTGCTTAATGGATTTAATATTTTAACATTATTATCAGGATTAATAAAGCTATTATTAATTGAATATTCAGATTTTGTTAAGGAATTAGACATAATTTCTACAAAACCATTGTCTGTTAAATAATTTGAAACGGTATTTATAATATTTTCCTTATCTGGTTTTTTAGTATAAGATAAAGAACTTTTTATATCTAAAGGGATTTCAATATTGTTATAACCATAAATACGCAAAATTTCTTCTATCACATCAACTTCGCGTTGCACATCAACCTTAAAAGGCGGTATTTCTAATTTTAAGCCTTCGTTATTTTCTGAAATAATATCAATTTCGAGGTTTTTTAATATTTCTTTAATAATATTTCTTTCAATAGTTTTACCAATAAGTCTATCAACATTCGTATATAGAATATCAACTTTAAATTTTTCGTACGCTTTAGGATAAACATCAATGATATCAGATGAAATTTCTCCTCCTGCAATTTCTTTTATCAATAAAGCTGTACGTTTTAAAGCGTAAATAGTAATATCTGGATTGGCTCCTCTTTCAAAGCGGAAAGAAGCATCTGTTTTTAATCCGTGTAATTTAGAAGTTTTACGTATATGAACAGGTTCAAAGTAGGCGCTTTCCAAAAATATGTTTGTAGATTTGTTTGTTACACCTGATTTTATTCCACCAAATACTCCTGCAATGCACATTCCTTCTTCTTCGTTACAAATTATAAGGTCTTCAGCACTTAATTCTCTAACTGTTTCATCGAGTGTAGTAAATTTTGTTCCTTTTGGTAGTTTTTTTACTATAACTGTATTTCCTTTAATTTGCGCAGCATCAAATGCATGCATAGGTTGACCTGTTTCTAAAAGAACGAAGTTGGTGATGTCAACTATATTATTTATAGGTCTTAACCCAACTGATTTTAAACGATTTTTAAGCCAATCGGGAGATTCTTTTACACATACATTGGTAAGCGTCAATCCTGAATATCTTGGGCAAGCATTGGTATCTATTACATTTATTTTTATAGGTAATTTATCATTGTCTTTTTTAAAATTATTAACTGAAGGTTTAATGAGAGTTGTTTTACGGCTGATATTTGAAGTATTAATGATGGTAACCAAATCGCGTGCAACTCCAATATGTGATGTGGCATCAGCTCTGTTTGGTGTTAATCCAATTTCAAAAGTATAATCTTCTTCTATTTTAAAATATTCACTAGCAGGCAACCCTATTTTTGCTGAATTATCAAGTACCATAATGCCCGCATGTGATTTTCCTAAGCCAAGTTCGTCTTCGGCACATATCATTCCTTCAGATAATTCGCCTCTTATTTTCGATTTTTTAATAATAAAACTTTCTTCTTCATTGTAAATAGTAGTTCCTATAGTTGCAATTAAAACTTTTTGACCGGCTTCAACATTTGGGGCGCCGCAAACGATATGAAGCAATTCGTTATTGCCTATATCAACTGTAGTAATACTAAGTTTATCTGCATCGGGATGTTTTACTTTTGTTTTCACTTCTCCGATTACAACACCTTTTAATCCGCCTTTTATAGATTCAAACTTTTCAATAGATTCAACTTCTAATCCGCATCCTGTAAGTAATTTTGCAACTTCTTGTGGCGGAATTTCAATGTCAACATATTGTTTCAGCCAATTGTAAGATATTTTCATTTCTTATGTTTTATTAAAATCGAATGGCAAATTTACTATTTTTCATCAAGTCAATGGTATAATTTAAAACCAATTTCAATGAAAGTGGTTTTAAATAAACGAGAAAGGTTGAAAAGTGTTAATATAAATGAGTTATATGAGATAGAAGTCCGTTGTATTGAACTATAAAATTATTAAGTTTTAGGTTCTCGGTGTTTTTTATATACCAGCACATTAACATCGCTTATAGTAATGATACCGCCATATTTGGCATTTTTGAAATAGTTTTGAATGATGTTTATAAAACCATCAATTTTTTCCACATTGTCTATTATCTCTATATACATTGGTGTTGAATCTGATAATTTCATTGGATAAACTTCATTTGCTAAACTATTTGCACCATAAGAAAGCAAACCATTTGTTACTGTAGCTCCAGCAATACCATATTTTCGAGCAGCATAAATAATTACTTCAGACAAAGGTGTATCATTTACTTTATCATCTGCACTGATGTATATTTTTAAAAGTTTTGCTTCTCCTTTTAATTCCATTATTTTTAAAGAATTTTATACTTTAAATTTATAGGTAACTTTTGAAAGTTCTTTGTTGGCATTCACTACCTTGATTTTTAAATCTTCTTTAAATATCAATAGTTTTTTTAACAATGATTCATCGTTGATTGCAAGAATTTGGGTTGCTAATATCCCTGCATTTCTTGCACCATCTAATGCAACTGTTGCAACAGGAATGCCAGCAGGCATTTGTAATATTGATAAAATTGAATCCCAGCCATCAATTGAGTTAGATGATTTAATAGGAACTCCAATAACTGGTACGGTTGTATTTGCGGCAATAATTCCAGGAAGATGTGCAGCTCCGCCAGCTCCAGCAATTATTACACGAATACCTCTACTGTAAGCATTTTTGGCAAAATCTTCAACCAAATCGGGTGTTCTATGGGCTGATAAGGCATTTATCTCGAAAGGAATTCCCATTTCCTCAAGGAATTTTGCCGTTTCTTGCATTACTGGCATATCTGAAATGCTACCCATAATTACACTTACTTTTGCTTTCATTTGATTAATTCTTATTCTTTTAATTTACAAATATAACGAATTATAATTTACTTTTCAAAAAATTTAATCGTACGTAAAATACGGCTAAAAACATAGTATTGGATTAATACAAAATCTTTGTCGTTATTAATAAGAGCGTACATTCTTTCGGGATCATAATTTATATCATAAGACATGTTTAAAGGCAATTCTTCGTTGTTATTTTCGACAATACGTTTTTTAATAAATGTTTTGATAGTTATACTTTTTCCATTAATATCTGTTAGGGTTACTATGTGAAATGGGGTTGTTTTAATAACGGAGTCTTTTAAATTGGCATCTGACTTATTCAATAAAGCTTCATATTTCATCAATTTGAAAGATGAAAGGTATTCGAGGATGCGAATGGTATCAACGTTCATTATTTGTTTGTTATCTTTTAATGATATTAAAGAAAAATCACGTTCTCCAATATGATTAATTGTAAAAGATGAATCGGGTGCCGAAGGATACTTGACCGTAACTGACTTAACTTTGCTAAAAGGCAAATTAAATACAGTTGCATCTCTCCAATCTTCTTCTTTTGGTATATATCGCATTGTTAAAAACCCATTAAAACCTGGGATCCAAACAATAAATGGGTCGGAAGCCTTTTCTATCAACATATATGTGCCACATAAATCTTGTGTATTGTCTCCAACATAATATGTTTTAGTTAATTTTTCGTGTTGAAATAATTTTAAACCAAACAAATTGATACGATAAACTTTTTGATAAACTTCTACTTTGGTTGAAATTGAAGAAAGACGCTTAAGCACATTATTGCGAGCAGCATTAGGAACAGGTTCTCTAACTTGAAGTTTATACATAGTTTCGACCAGGGTATTAATCATTTCGGGCTTACCAGCATATACATCGTTTACTGTCCATTTTCCTGGCATTATTTTCTTTAATAAAACTGATTGATTGCTTTTATCAACGAGAAAAATTTTGGTAATGCTAGAAGTATCTTTTACTGCAAAATCGTTTTGATTTCCTTTTAAGGTGCTTTTTGTGTTTTTTAGTATTAAAACTAATGCAAGTATTATTAATAATAGGGTTACAGCAAATATTATCTTATTTTTCTTCATAATACTTAAAAATATTGGGTTTAATTGTTTGCGTATTTTCTTTTTCTGTATATATTTTGACTAATACCAAATACAATGATTATAAGTACTGGTAACAAAGCGTTTAATAACTGCCAGAATAATCTATCTTTAACGATTTTAGCTTTATCTAACAATCTTAATGTTAATACCTTTGACCTCGCAGAAATTAAACCAGAATCATCGCATAAAAAGTTAATGGCATTCAATATAAAATCTTTATTTCCATAACTAGTTCTTGTATATTTGTCATATCCAAGAGGTAATGGAGTTATTTTACCATTTGAATTTTGAAATTGGTTTCTAATGATATCACCGTCTGAAACGACAATCATTTTATTTTTTTTGCTTTTATCAACATAAGCAAATTTGGCTACCTTCATACTATCAACAAAATCATCTAATAATCGATTTTGATAAAGTGATTTAAATTCGCCTTCTAAAAGCACAGCCACTGGTTGGTTTGATTTATTAAATAGACGTTCGTCAATTTCGTTTTTTGCAATATTTAGGCTAATTCTACAAGGAGTATTCAGCAATTTCGTTTTCTGAGATGTGGTCAGTAAAAAGGTTTTTGTTATTCCAACAGCTCCAATAGTATCAAGCGTACTTGCAAATTCAAATTTTATTGAATTTAGGTTATTTACAATTGGATGTTTTATAAGTGGAGTAATAATGGGGAAAAAATACCAAGGGACAAGACTAATTTCTGGTTGATTACCAACCTTGCCAGTAATCATAGGAATTGGCGCTGCTTGCATGTCTAGTATGAGGTTTGAATTTAGTCTAACACCATAGTTGAAAAGCATGTCATCTAAATTTAGGCGTGGGGCAAAGCCAACAGTTTCGTTGTTTGTTTGCAAACTGTCCATTGTTGCATAAACAGGGTCTATTAGCCAAAGCACCTTTCCACCTTTCATTATATATTGGTCAATGACATATTTATCCTTTTCGTCAAAAGAAGAGTCAGGTTGGGCAATAACAATAGCTTTTTGAAAATCTAATGATTTAAGATGATGATTGATATTTATACGAGAAACCTCGTAATATTCGCCAAGTGTAGAAGAGATATCGGCAATTTGCTCATTATTAAGTTCGCCATGTCCGCCAATAAAAGCAATTTTAGGTTTAAAAACGGTTGTTATTTTTTTTATCACATTGGAAATGCCATATTCCAATGATTGGATTGAATTATTAAGAACATCATCAGGGCTAACATCGTTTTGGGTGTTCAGCAATTGCAAGGGAAGTTCTTTTTCTCTGTATGAAACGATTGCCCCAGGGAAAATAACTTGCTGTGAGAAACCTTCTGTTTTTTTAACTTTTATAGTTGTTGGTAAAAGTCCTTTGTTGATGAGTTGTTTATAGAGATTGTTTATATCTTCTTTGTCTTGAACTTTTGTGGGATTAATAAATTCATATTGAATATTTTTGTTATAAGCCCTAAATTCGTCAAGCATTTCTTTTGTTTCTTTGCTCAAACGTTTGAAACCAGCGGGGAAATCACCTTCAAGATAAACTTTAAAATAGACAATATCATCCACTTTTTTAAGCATTTCTTTAGTTGCATCCGATAATGAATAACGTTTTTCGGATGTTAAATCTAATCGAAAAAAAGCAAATGAACCTATAATGTTGATTAAAATAATAATAACCATACTCAAAATTAATTGAGTAAAGTTTTGAATTTTAAATTGTTTTTTCTTATTAGCCATTATTTAATGAAATTCTGTTTTTTAATAGTTACAATTTTCTACTGACAAGGGATAATTTTGTTAAAATGATAAACAGACCAGCAATACTAAGGAAATATAAAACATCGCGACTGTCAATGACGCCTCTACTAATAGAAGCATAATGATCGCTGATGCCGAGTGTTTTGATAAATAAATCAATTTTTCCAAAAAGCTCAAGGGAGTATATAGATTCAAAGCCCATATATGTAAACCAACAAATAAATACTGCCAATATAAATGCTACAATCTGTGTTTCAGTGATGGATGAGCAGAATAAACCAATGGCTACAAATGTGGCTCCCAAAAACAATAAACCAATGTAAGAAGCCCAAGTGCCACCAATATCAATATTGCCAACGTTTGCTCCTAATCGATATACTGAAAAGAAAAAAATAAGCGTGGGTAATAAAGAAAAAATGACCAAAGTTAATCCAGCGAAGTATTTAGCAAAAATAATTTGATAATCAGTTAATGGTTTGGTCATCAATAGTTCAATTGTACCACTTTTTCTTTCATCAGCAAAAGAACGCATAGTAATGGCAGGTATTAAAAAAAGAAAAACGAAGGGAGCTATGGTAAAAAGACCGTCAATATTGGCATATCCTCCATCCAAAATATTAAAATCAAATTGGAACACCCATAAAAACAGAGCGTTTATAAGTAAAAACACGGTGATGACTACATAACCAATAAGCGAATTTAAAAAACTACTTATTTCTTTATAATAAAGGGTAAACATAAAGTATAAAAATTTAGACTGCGAAATTAATCTATTTTTTAAAAAAGTATTAAAAAAAGAATGATGTATTATTTGTCAATAAAATAGACTCGAACAGGGTCACCTAATTTCAAATTAAGCATTTCACTTGCATTTCCTAAGTTTTGTGTTATTTCAAGGAAACCAGTAGTGCTAAATATGGCAGCAATATCTCCTCCAAGGACATCAGCATAAGATTTACTAATGTTTGAAATTTCGTCATCTCTAAAATTAATTGTGAATTGCCTGCCTTTGCCACATTCCTTAAAAATCTTTTCAGTAATATTTACAAAAACATTTTCATAAGAGTCAATATATATAACGGTTCCCTTAATTGTAGAAGTGTCAATAATAGGTTTTAAGGTCATTTTATGGTTTAAGTGGTCTCGTTTAATGCCAAGTTCTTCGACTTTACTGCCATTTGCAATCATAACAGCTGCTTTAATAAAAACATCTCTTTCAGAAAACGTGAAATAATCAGTATCTTGAATAAGCGACAACTCAATAATCAAATCTGGCTTATCTTCAAACAATAGTGAAAAGATACCATTATCAGCGCCAATAAAAAAATGTCCTTTGTAAACAACAATAGTATGGGGTTCTGAAATAGTAGCTTCAGTATTTACTGCTATTATATGAATTGTGCCTTGCGGAAAAGAAAAATAACAATTTCTTAAAATGAATGAAGCTTCAAGTATATCAAACTTTTTTACTTCATGGGAAATGTCAATAATATTAGCACTGGGCAATTGGCTTAATATAACTCCCTTTACCGCTGCAGCATAATGGTCTTTTAAACCCCAATCGCTAATAAGTGTGATAATAGGCACCATAATTAATATAATAAACCACTTTTAGGATGTAATGGCTTGAAAAGCCCAAAAGTAATCAATTAATATTTCGCAAAAAAATATTACTGAAAAATATCTAATTTTGACCAAAATTTAAATAACATCAAATACAAGGATTACATGGTAGCCGAAAAGATTGTTAGTATTGATTTTCTCAACCCTCTTGATGTTTATGGGGCTAATAATACGCATCTAGATTTATTGAAAAAAAAATTCCCCAAAATTAAAATAGTTGCTCGTGGCGAATTAGTTAAGCTTAATGGAGAACCATCTGATTTAGAGCTGTTTGAACAAAAATTTTTATTAATTTTAAACCATATCGAAAAATATGGCAAAATATCTGAAACCAATATTTTACAGTTGGTTGAAGAGGGGAGTCACAGAATTGCAATTGGTAAAGAGGATTTTCAAAATCACATATTAGTACATGGCAAAAATGGGATGCTTATCAAGGCGAGAACTATCAATCAATTTAGTATGGTTGAAAGTTCTGCTATCAACGATTTAATTTTTGCTATTGGTCCTGCGGGAAGTGGAAAAACTTACACTGCAGTTGCTTTAGCCGTGAGGGCATTAAAAAACAAAGAGATTAAAAAAATTATATTAACAAGACCAGCTGTTGAAGCAGGTGAAAACCTTGGATTTCTGCCTGGCGATATGAAGGAAAAGTTAGACCCATATTTGCAACCGCTTTATGATGCTTTGAAAGATATGATTCCACCTGCAAAACTCAAAAACTATTTGGAAGATGGTACCATAGAAATTGCACCCTTGGCTTTTATGCGAGGCAGAACTTTAGATAACGCTTTTGCTATTCTTGATGAAGCCCAGAATGCTACTGAAAATCAATTAAAAATGTTTTTAACTAGAATGGGGAAATCCGCAAAATTCTTTGTTACCGGCGACATTACTCAAATTGATTTACCAAGAAGCAAATCTTCAGGACTTTTTCTTGCGATTAAAATATTGAAGAACTTGGAAGGCATCGATTTCATCTATTTAAATGAAACAGATATAGTTAGACATAAGCTCGTTTCTGATATTGTAAAAGCTTATGCAAAGGAATATGAACAAAATAGTAATAAATAAAATATACTTTTTATGAATACAGCCATAACAGCAACAAATTTCAATTTTCCTAAACAAAAGAGTTTTTACAAAGGAAAAGTTAGAGACGTTTATAATATTAACGACGAATTGATGATAATGGTAGTTTCTGACCGTATATCGGCTTTTGATGTTGTACTTCCAGAAGGCATTCCTTTTAAAGGACAAGTATTAAATCAAATTGCGGCAAAATTTCTTGATGAAACAGCAGATATCGTACCTAATTGGAAAATATACACACCAGACCCTATGGTAACAGTTGGTCTTTTTTGTGAACCTTTTAAAATTGAAATGGTTGTGAGAGGTTATCTTTCGGGGCATGCTTGGCGTGAATACAAAATGGGCAAAAGAATTCTTTGTGGCGAATTGATGCCTGAAGGAATGAAGGAAAATGATAAATTCCCAAACCCAATTATCACGCCAACAACAAAAGCAGTTATTGGGCACGACGAAGATATTTCTAAACAAGAAATTTTAAACTTAAATTTAGTTAGTAAAACCGATTACGAACAACTTGAAAATTATACTTTCGCATTATTTGAAAGAGGAACTGAAATTGCAAATAAAATGGGGCTTATACTTGTTGATACCAAATATGAATTTGGTAAAAAAGATGGGAAAACATATCTCATAGATGAAATTCATACACCAGATTCTTCGCGTTATTTTTATAAAGAAGGTTACGAAGCTCGTCAAAAACACAATGAACCTCAAAAGCAACTTTCTAAGGAATTTGTTCGCGAATGGTTGATGGAGAAAGGTTTTCAAGGTAAGGAAGGTCAACAAGTACCAAAAATGGATAAGGCTTTTGTAAATTTAGTTTCTGAAAGATATATTGAATTATACGAAAACATTACTGGTACTGAGTTTATTAAATCAGATGTTAGTAATACAATTTCTAGAGTAGAGAAAAATATACTAAACTTTCTAAAAAAGCCATATAAATAAGTATTATTTATTATCATTTTTCTAAATTCATACAATATCAAGATAAACAGATAGGTAGAGAAATTTAATAATTTTACTACCTTTGCACCTCTTTTTTAAAAAATTATGGTGAAAAATATTCTGTTTTTATTTCTCATAGCTATCTTTCTTAAAGTATTAGTATATAAGGGAAATGTAAATGCAAGTTCTAAAAACTCTTATTCCGACACATCCATCATTGCATTTTCTACTAAACCAATTGTTGATTCAACAAAGTTTAAAGAAGTGTTGTTAGACAGCATGATTAATTTTGCGAAAAAATTTATTGGCTTACCTTATCGTTACAAGGGGTTTGACAATAGTGGCTTTGATTGCTCTGGTTATATTCATTATGTTTTCAACAACTTTGGTTACAATGTTCCACGCTCTTCAATTGGATTAGCAGGAATTGGAAAAGAAATAAGCCTATGTGAGGCAAAAAAAGGAGATTTGCTTTTTTTTAAAGGCAGAAATATTGGCAATAAAAAGATTGGACATGTTTCAATGGTAATAGCAGTGGATGAAAATTCTGTAACAATGATTCATTCTACTCGTAGAGGCATCATTATAGATAGATTAAATGAAATTGATTATTATAAAACTAGATTCATAACAGCTCGCCATCTTGATTTATAGACTACTTCTTAGAAATTTCTCCTGTTTCCTTAATCAAAAGCCCTGTTTCTGGGAAGTCTGAAGTAGTTAATTCAATTATTTCCTTAATTACTTTATTGCTATCATCAATTAATGGTCCACCTTCGCCCAATTGTTTAATGGCATAAATTTGTCCTTTAATAAATTCACCTTTTTTCGTAACAAACAATTTAATAATAGGAGCTACACCCGCATATCCACTAAGGCTAAACCGAGCATAAGTACAAAAATTTCCCATACTGTAAGCAATAAACCGATTTTTATATAGTTCAACCGCTCTAGTAATATGAGGACCGTGACCAAATATTATATCGGCTCCAGCATCAATGAGTGTGTGCGAAAAATTATATACATTTCCCCTGTCTTCTCCAAGAAATATTTCAGTGTTTCTTGTAACATGGCGATGCGTTCCACCTTCAGCTCCTCCATGAAATGAAACAATCACAATATCAGAAATAGAATCTAAGTGCTCAACAATTTTTTTAGCTTCAGCAATATTTCTTATATCCATGGTCCCTGAATTTGGTGCAAAAGCACAAAATCCATATTTAATTCCTTCCATTTCAAATGTAGTATAAGGCATAGCTGTTTGTCCAGCATAAAATATACCAGCATTTTTCAGCGTATTCATGGTACTTGTTCTTCCAATATCACCAAAATCGCCTGCATGGTTGTTCGCATTACTAACTACATCGAAGCCTGCATCTTTCAGATAATTAACATATCTTGTTGGCATTCTAAAAACGTAACACTTACTTGGGTCTTTGCAAGATTTAGGATATCCACCACTGTCTAAAACGCTTCCTTCAAGGTTACCAAAGGTAATATTTGCATTAATTAATATATTTTTAACTGGTAATAATATATCTTTGCCATCATTAGGTGGTAAATACTGTGTAGAAGGGTAATTGGTGCCTAACATCATATCTCCAACGCCAATGATTGAGATGGTGTCATTTTCTTTTTGAATTTTCTTTTCTATTAACTCCTAAATTCAAGTAATTAATGCAACTTTTAACGAGGAAAACAATTTATTAATATTTTTCAAGACAAA
>MNXO01000123.1:0-10572 GCA_001872995.1 Bacteroidetes bacterium CG2_30_32_10
ACCTGTTTTGATTTCCTTTTCTTTGGCTAAGAGTTCGATAATGGCAATGCGTGCAGGATGCGATAATACTTTTGCAAAAGAAGCTATTTCCTGCTGACATTTTAAAAATTCTTCAAATTTATTATTTGTCATTTTATTTTTGTTTAATGTTGCAAACATACGACAATATTTTTAATAAAAAAAATTATTTTTTAGTTTTCAATTGGCAAGGACATTGTCCATTTAATTCCTGTTTTTTGTCAATGGCTAAAGGTAAGCCATCTCTTTTCCAATCAAGAATTCCTCCATTAAGATTAGCCACGTTAGTATAACCTTGCGCCATCAGTTTAATAACAATTTCTTTGCTTCGCAACCCATAAGAATCGGCAATAATAAGGGGTTTATCTTTTGGTAAACTTTCAATTTTATTAGTAAAATCGCTAAAGGGAATATACCATAAATTCTTTAGGTCGAATTTCTTATATCCTATTTCAAATTCTTCTCTCACATCAATTAAAATAGCATCATCATCCAATAAAGTAAAAGCTTCATTAGGAGATAAATGAGTGATACCATTGATGAACAAGCCTTTATTTTTAAAAAAAATTGACATCCTTTCTTGTATATATTTCTATTCCGAAGATTTTTTATGCAGATTTAAAGTTTTGTGCACTCCAAAGCTAAATGAATACTTGTTGGTTAACTGATGACCATTCACATATTTGTATAGCGGAACATCTGCTTGAGCAAGTAAATACCAGCTTTCGTAAAAATTATAAAGAATTTGAGGAGCCATATAGGTTACTTTGGAACCGGTGGATTCAATTTTTTCATCATTTTCTCGTTTATCTTTATCCCAAAACTCTTGTCTTAACTGGAGTACTGTGTAAATTCTATTGGTAAGTTTGTACTTTCCAAATAAGGCAAGAGAATAGTAGTTCCCATATTTATAATAAAAGAAATCGGATTGAATTAATGAGCTATATTCAGCAAATAGAAAAGAGTAAAAACTCCATTTGTTATTTAAATTGACCCGAGAGTAATATAAACCAATATTATACTTCATAGCACCAGTGGATGGTTGAAGAGAAATAGGGAGCATAGCTCCGTCCATATCTTGGTCAAATTTACCAACAGGAATTTTAACTCCAAAACTTCCAACTAATTCTGATTGAGGTTTAATAAGGCTAAGGATTTGGTATTTAGTGGTGATGCCCAAATCACCAATACCAAAACCTTTGAATACATATTTTTCAGGAATTTCTACTGTTTGAGATTTATCAAAGAAATACCCTAATTCTGTTTGAATATTCCATTTTTTGGAAACACCATAAGTAGCTTGAAGACTTGAATAATTGAACCGGCTATTATCAATAAAAGGAATATCTTCCTTTTTGTTTTTAAAAAAATACTGGTCTGAATAATTATGTTTGAATGACCAATAAATTCTTAATTGGTTTTTATTAATACTTTTTTGCTGCCCATCTCCACTAACCGGATTACCTGCCGAACAACACTGAGAATATGCTTCACTTTCAATGAATAAAAAGAAGATACTAAAAATCAGATAAGCAACCGCATTCTTCATCATTGTTAAATATTATTTTACAGTTATTTTAATAGTATCCATAACGCTACCATAATCATTGCTCACAGTGCATTTTACAGTATTAGCACCTGTACACGAATAGCATCCCCAATATGTAACAGTGCTAGAATCTTTGCCCACCATACTTCCATGGTCTGCCTGCCACAAATATTTTAAATTTTGTCCTTTGGTATAGGCAGTAATTTTAATTTTTTCCCACACCACAATATTGGTTTTAGTAGCAACAATACTGTCAATGGCAAGATTTACAGTAGGTTCTACTATTTCAATCTTTTTTTCTTTTTTACATGAAATAGCAAAACTATTGATAAATATAAAAACTATGCAAGCTATAGAAAATGATTTGTAATTCATTTGTTTCATTTGTAAAATTGGTTTAAATGTAAGCTATAACTATTTCATTTACAAAATTAATAAAAACTATAGTAATAGTCGTTTCTCCTTCAATATTTATTTTTTTATAATTTATAAGCAAAGCTAAATAAAATATGATGCTGAAAATTAAAATCATTGTTTTTAGGCATAAAACCTTGGTAATTCAATGAAAAATTCAGGTCTGAAATAGGGCTGTATTGCAAACCTGTTATAATTGCTTTACCATCCGCATTATAGTTCCATACCTGAATGGCATTATTTTTTTTGTTTGACATCAGTTGGTCGAAGCGTGCAAAATATTCTATTCTTTTGGAAATAATGTAACTACCATAAATGGAATAACCGAATAAATCCTGATTTGCTATATTTAAATGGTTTTTACGATAGTTATATTCTGCACCAATACGAAACTTTTCTTTAAATTTATACCCTGCAAAAGCAGAAAAGAGTTGCTGTTCAGCAGGTTTTAAAGGATTTTTTGATTTTGTATAATCATAAAAAACCCGTGTTTGTAAACCTTTTATAGGATTGAAATCTATTCCAGAAGCAATTTTTACATCTCCATAGGCATCCTGGTCAAAACGAAAACCTTCGCCATTGGTTAAAGCGAAATCAAATCCAAATTTTTCATAAGGTTTTATATATGTGATAAAACCCAAATCAGAACTAGGAATTTTATAATATCTATCCTGAAAAGTTTCAGCCAAATAGCGATAGCCCCAAAACTTTTCCTGTGTCATATAATGGTTTTGTAAGATAGCTCCTGCTTGCATGGTAATTATTTTATTGGGTTTCCATTCCAAAGAAGCAAATTTCAAAGTCATGGTGTAATAACTTCCTTCTTTCGAGTTATTGGTAGTATTTAATAAATGACCTGCACTGTCAGTAAAGGCTATTGTTCCAACGGTGGTCGGTCTGCCCATATCAATAATTATTTTCGCTGAAATTTGTTTTGTAAACTGCTGTTGGTAACCAAAATGTGCCCTTCCAAACCAAAAAGAATATTTTTTTTGGGCATCTTTGGTTGCATTGTAATCGAAATTGCCAAAAACTTGAATAATCGGTTTGCCATAAGGTTTAAAGCTTGTGTCTGTTTGCGAAAAACCATTAAGCGTAATAAAAAGTAAAAGAAAAGTGATAAATAGATTTTTCATTTTTTAACTATTTGAATTCGGTTGATTAATAAAAATTTATTAATGATTAATATTTTACAATACGAATAGTCCCTTCCAGTTTGCATGCTTTACCTAAAGTGTTAGTGATAGTACCAAATTTAAGAATATTTTTATGAAGTGTTACTATTGTTCGTTCATTTTCGTCTGTATCGATTTCTAAAGTATAGTTTATTTCAGAAATAAAAGGTGGATTATCGTTACGTTTTCCATCAATAGAAATTCTTGCTTTTCGGTAGCTTATATTTAGTATTTCGGAATAACGCTGAACATTTTTAAGCATACAGGCAGCCAATGATGTAAGTAATAACTCCGCTGGATTAGGCAACACCTCATCTCGTCCCGAGGTAGCATCAAACATTATCTCGCTTTGATTGGCTTTTGCTCGTGCAATACCACCATTTAAAACATGGGCATTGATTTCATATTCTAACATATTTTTTTATTTGATGGATATTCAGGAAATCAATTTTTCGGCATGTTCATTAATATCATTTATCGGGCGTTGTTTAATCATTTTGCCCAATTCAATGGCTTCCTTAGCTTGTTCGGGGCTACAACCAATTTCGATGGCTTTTTTATAGTGATAATCGAGACAAGGGCGGCAACCACCGGCAATTGAAGCGGCAATGCCCGCCAATTCGATGGTTTTTGGATCAAGATGTTTGAATTGTTCCATACTGTTAATTTTTAAAAGGGTCATTTTTACTAATTTCTTCAGCTTCTTTGCGTTTTAATATAGCAAGTGCATTTTTGCCTCGGGAATTTGGAATGGCTTTTTGGCTTAAAAATTCGATACTTTCAGCAATTGCATTAAAGTCTTTGAAAGGAAATCCGAGTACTGTTTCATTCGGGCAAATATCGGTAGCATCGCGGCAGCCATAGCAACCCATGCTCATGTTGAATTTTTGCTGCAGGTATGGAATTGTAGTAGCATCCACACAGGTAGCCTGCAAAATGGCGGTGCTGCTTTCAACACGCTGGCCCCCTTTTATGTTGAGGCTGGCAAGGGCAAACCACATGAGCTTTTCGGTTTCATCTTCCACCACCACAATGTCTGGTTCGATTGAAGCAGTTTCGAGTGGAAAAAGGTATAGGGCTTTTAGTTTGCCTTGTGGCAGGGTTGTCATGTTTTCAAACATTGTTTTTCCAGTATTTTCTTGGTTAACAATGCCAAAACCGACCAAACCTTTTCCTGTTTTCAGACCTTCGGGTAATTGTTTAAAGCCAAAAGCGGCAGCGGCAGCGGGGCAAGCAATACCTTCGGCATCGAGCAAAACATGAGCACCATGACGTGCTTTCATCAGTGCCTGACAATAGCGATGACCCGAAAGTTTTTCAATTTTTGCAGGGATGTCCTTTTCTGAGAAAATGAATTTAACTCCGACTAAGGAAGTGGATAATCCAAGTATTTTTTTTATTGATTCTGAATTTGATTGAATTGTTTTCATTTTACATCAATTTTTAACAATATTTTTTTGTTTTTTTGAATCGGAGGGCAAGGTAGGTCTCCATATGAACAGAACACACAGCAATCACCTTTCTTTGGTTTTATAAGCGTTTTGCATTGAGGACATTCATAAAAATATTGACAGGAATCTTCCGTCATTTGTAATGTTTCTTGATGACTGCAAACCGGACAGGTGATAGTGGATTGTGTTATAATATTCATCAGATAAATTTTATAAAATAAATGTTAGCTCTCCAAAAAACCATTGAGCAAGCGGACTATTCCCGGTTTTTTTAACAAAATCACCGGGAACAAAAAAGCAATAACCACCCCAAAACTGAAACCATTTGAAAATCTTTATTTTTGAAATGAAATCCAATTTCTGACCCACAAAACTGCCCGACAATCCTTGTTTATCTTGTCGCATGGCTTTTCCTGGAAAACACCATGCATCTTTTGTTTTATCCAGAAAATAGGCATGATATTCAGAACGGACTGAAATTTTTTTGGCAGGATTTAAAATTAAATCAGCACGATACTGATGCACATTTTTCCAGAAAATAAAATTCATCCAACTGTACAAATCGGTATCAGAACCGCTAAAAATACCATCGAATGTTTGATGTATGCCATTTTTAAGGTTATTATCGCCAGAAGCATATATATATGTGAGCATCAACTCTGGTTTCCATGTTGTATTGAATTTATAATTCAATTGTGTAGTGATACCAAAAGCTGAAATTTTATCGGTAGCATATTTTCCAAATTGATATGCACCAAGAAACATTAAATTTAAATTATGATGAGTTTTTTGCACTTTACTGCCTATATAAGAGGCATATAAATTTCCTGAGATATTTGATTCGCTTATATATTTACCAGTCTCATCATACTTATAAACATAGAATAAATCTATTAAAAAAGGCAGATTTTTTATTGAATTAAAAGTTGCAAAAGCATAGGTTCCTTCTTTATTGACATTAGGAAAAACATTTGGTTGATGCATAATGTTGTATCCAAAAACCATTTGAGTTGTTAAAAATCGGTTTGAATATTTTATGTTTGCAGCATCCCAAATGTATCTGCCAGTATTGCCCCAGTCTCCAGGACCGAAAACACGGCGATTTTCAATATTTAAGTTCTTCACATTTAATATTTCAACTTTCGATAAGACCGAAAACACGGCGATTTTCAATATTTAAGGCTTGTCTGCCTATTATTATTTCTACACTGTCAAATGGTTTGTAGGAAAAATAAAGTTTATTAATATCAAAAGGGTCGTGAAAAGGGTTGTTTTTGTACTGGAAGTCTTTATCTGAAAATGAACTACCTGCAACCCTTGCATCTTGAATTTCAGCAAATACTTTTAAGCAATTTGCATAGCGATATTCCATATTCAGACGAATACGAGACAATAAAAATGATTCTGTAGTTTCCGTTCCATAAATTTTAGCATTATAATTCTGTTGCATTTCCGCACGCAGACGAAAAAATCCACTAATCACAAATTCAGATTTCCCTTTTTGAAAAGATAATGGGTTCTTAGCTTTAATGATTTTGGAACTATCGTTTTGCGAAAAGCCAGTTATTATGAGAATAGCCAGAATACCTGCTAAAATAAATTTCTTTTTCAAATTAACAATTTTTTAAAAGATTTTTCAAGATAATACACACAAAGTATCAGAATGCCAATTAAACTTAAATCAAAAACGGTATAAGCTAAATGGCTTATGGTTTCAATAAATTCAAGTTTTATCAACATTAATATTCCTGAAATGATGGTAATAATAATTAAAACAGAAAACCAATTCAAATCAAACGGTTGTTTTTGGTCAAATTTGAATTTCAGATAAAACCAAATACCAGTAAACAAAACTGCTATGCTAAATAGAAAATGATTACTATCTAAAAACAGGCGTGTTGGTAACATATAATTACCCAAATCGCCAGCTAAATAACCGAAAGCACCTGCACTTAAAATACCAAATGACACCATCCAATTAATAAAACTATACTGTTTGAATGCAATGATTTTATTTTTAATCAAATTAGAAATTAAAATATTGATTAATAAGAAGATGATAAAAGCAGCTATTCCAAAATAAAATATAGGTTTAGCAATGCTTTCGCGAAAAGCCCCCGTATAAGCCATAAATCCAGAAATTCCAAGACGTTTGTATTGAGGTTCTGTAAAAGGATTGCCATTTTCATCAAAAGGATATTTAAGGGTTTGAGCAAAGAAAAACGATGAATTGAATGAATGACAATCGGTGCAACCGTTTCGTCCAAGCGCGGCTCCGGAAGGTGATACGTCGTGACTAAATTTATGCACAGAAGCATAAGGGGAGGCTTCATAAATTTCTTTATCCAACATTTTATAATCTTTGCCATTAAAATACATGCGGTCGTCATTTACCCAAACAACTTGTTTACCGGTGAGGTCGTAACCTTTAAATTTCAAGTGTTCGGTAACAGATTGAATAAAAGCATCTATTTCGGAAGCTGTATTCACTTCGGGAATTCCCCATTGTTGTCAATAATTTTTGATAAGTTTGGGTATTTTGTTTTGTCTTTCCTATGTAATACCCACATTTGATAAATGTCGCTCATTTTTGGCTGGTTTAAACCAGGTTTGCCTTCGGTATAAATACCAGGCCAGGCACTATGCACCATATTCATCGGATAGATTTTATCTTTATACTTTGCCAATGAAGGTGTATATGGATCAGTAGGTTGGTCTTTGAATGTAAACATTTCCAATTCGCCATAGTGATTCCAATAATTTAAATTTTGGTCATAGAATGTCCAGATGTATTTTCCTGGAGGCGTAATTTTTGTTCCGGGATTGAAGATGTCGCTCACTTGCACCAATGCAGCTTTTACCGAACGTTCGTTGATATGACAAGCCTGACAAGATATTTCTTCTAAATGTAAAGGAGGTAACCAATTATGTTTAGCAATTGGGGCATTGAGATAACCCGTTAAATGACAATCTTCACAATTACGCACCGTATTGTCCAAATCATTACGGACATTGCCAGAAGGGTCGTCGCCTTTGCCAAACTGATGGAGCTCTTTTCCTTTGATCAGAGGGTTGGAAGCCATGCTGCCAGCAGTATGACAATCAACACATTTTAAACCAGCATTCATGTGAACATCGCGACGGTTTGAGTAAGTTGTACCTTTCTTTTTCCAATCGGGTTTTGCATGACAATTCAGGCAAGTTTCGTTGCGGACTTCCCGAACCAAATGGAGTGAAAGTTTGCCATCTATATCGAATTTAGTAACATCATATTTTACGATAACAGGAACTGAGTCTTTAATACTTCCTTCAATAGAAGCCAAGCCACTACCTTGAGTTGCCGCCCATCTGAAATTCCACTTTTCGAGTTGTTTATTTCGTTTCTTATAATTATATTCAGGCAAGTGACACAATTGGCAATCGGCCTCAATCACCCCAGTATTTACCCAATTTGATTTGTAATAGTCACCATCGAAATTGTTAGTGCCCATTGCAACGAGTTTATTTGTAGAATCAGCCATAAATTTATCGTAACGATTGCCATTTCGGTCAAATTCGAGCGGACCACCACCAGGATGACAAGCCCCACAGGTAGCAGTAATGAAATCGAAGGAAGTCATATCAATTTCTTTGGCAGATTTGTTGTTTTTGGGAGCCAAAGACCTATACAAAGGAGCTGGTGAACACCAATTACCACCATAGTTTCCGGGATGCGAGACCCATTGAAATCTTTTTTTCATCACACTATCGGGCAGCTCGTTTTTTCCTTGTTGAAAATGAAAACCCTGGGTGATTTTGTCATAATCGTGGCATTTGCCACAAGTTTGTCGTGGTGAATATGGTTTGTCGGCATTAATGCCTTTTACCGGATTAATAATGTTACCGTCTTCATCATATAAAAAGAAGGGCGGACAAACACCCGATTTGGTAATGTATTCCTTTACAGGTTTAATATTGTTTGTTTTTTTGTTTGTAAATACAAGCACCATAATTACAAGCAATGGAAATAAAATGAAAATAAGAGGAAGTTGTTTTTTCATACTATTAATTTTTTTTAGTTTATAATAATATTAAATAGTGTTAGTATCTATACAGTTTTCATCTTTGGTTTCGAATTCAATGGTGGCGTGTTGAATATTGAGATGTTTAAGATGGTGTTTGATATTTTTCTTTATCAGGGTTTGATTTAAAATATCAATATTTGGCTGAATCAAAACATGAGCAGTCATCGCATTTTGAGAAGTGCTGATAGCCCAAACATGAAGGTGATGTATATCAATTACCCCATCCACTTCTTTTATCTCCATCATCACCTTTTGCAAATCAATTCCTTTAGGCACTCCATCGAGTGTAAGCGAAAGACTGTCTTTAAACAAGTTCCAGGTAGAATAAAAAATAACAACTACAATGATTAAACTCATAAGCATATCGAGCCAATAAATATGGAAAAGAAAAATTAGAATACCCGAAATAACCACACCCAGAGAAACAGCCGCATCTGCCAACAGGTGTAGGTAAGCGCCTTTTACATTCAGGTCGCTGTCTTTGTCTTTGAAAAACAAAAAAGCAGAAACAGCATTGATAACAATACCTATACCGGCGACAATAGAAATTGGAGTTCCCTGAATACTCACCGGATTATGCAAACGATTGATACTTTCCCAAATAATTCCACCAATAGCAACAAACAAAACCAATGAATTGATAAGGGAAACCAAAATAGTTGATTTTCGAAAACCATAAGTAAACTTATCGTTTGCTTTTAGCTTTGCCAATCGGAAAGCCAGTAATGCCAATGCTAATGCCGCTACATCGCTCAGGTTATGCCCAGCATCGGAAATTAATGAAAGCGAATTGTAATATAGACCTGCTGAAAATTCAATAATTACATATAGGGCATTTATTGCAATACCAATTATAAATGCTCGATTAAGGTTTGAAACCTTAGATGTATGATTATGTGTGTGATTATCCAATTTGTTAAAAAATAAAGTTAAACAAAAACCCGACAATCATTATACCAGTACCAACCACTGCAATGAAAGTAAAAACCAAAGGTAGTTTTAATACTTTTCTTAGAATAATCATTTCGGGTAATGAAAGTGCAATGACAGACATCATAAAAGCCAAAGCAGTGCCCAATGAAGCACCTTTCTCAATTAGAACGGAAACTATTGGGACAATACCGGCTGCATTGGAATATAAAGGAATACCAATTAGAATGGAAAGTGGAACAGCGTACCAGACATCTTTACCCATCAATGAAGCCATAAATTCTGCAGGTACATAACCATGAGCACCTGCACCAACGGCAATACCCAAAGCTACATACAACCAAACTTTTCCTACAATTTCTTTAACAGCATCATAACCAGATTTAATTCTGTCGTTGAATCTTATTTTTTCTTCACCCAAAGCATTTTGTCCCACCTTTGTTTCGTAGACCCAAGCTTCCACCCATTTTTCGAGCTTCAGTTTACCAATCACCCATCCTGCAATAATGGCAATACTTAAACCAGTACCAATATATATTGCAGCAACTTTCCATCCGAACATGCCATACAAAAGCACAACGGCAACTTCATTGATCATTGGAGCCGCAATTAGAAATGAAAAAGTAACACCTAAAGGAACTCCAGCTTCCACAAATCCTAAAAACAGAGGAATGGCAGAGCAAGAGCAAAAAGGGGTAACAATACCCAACATAGAAGCCATCACATTGCCAGTGAATGTTTTCTTGCCTTCAAGAGCTTTGCGAGTACGTTCGGGAGTGAAATAGGTTCTAATAATACCGACAAAGAATATAATCAATGTAAGCAATAGCATTACCTTTGGAAATTCAAATATAAAGAACCACAAGGTTTCAGCTAAATGTTCCCCTTTGGTCATCCCAAGGGCAGTAAAAACAAACCAATCTGTAAAAGGCTGTAAATAATGGTAAATCAAAAACCAAATTGGTAATAAT
>MNXO01000123.1:10594-17415 GCA_001872995.1 Bacteroidetes bacterium CG2_30_32_10
TTAATTTGAAAATTTGAAGATTATCTTTTTTCATTGTTGAATATTAAGTTTATTATAAATCAATTTGTTAATTAAATAATTTGAAAATTTGAAAATGATCTTTCATTGTTATGTTTTTTGATGTTTTTAGTTGCTTTTGGAAGTAGCAATAATCTTGCAAAGTATTTTCATGATTTCTGTTAGTTTATATCGAAGTACATGAGCGTAATATTTGCTTTGCAATTATAATTTTCAAATTGTCTCATTATCAAATTATCATTTAATGTAAAACATATATACGTAATAAAACCCTACAATAATGAATGCCACCGCTACGATTCTGCGGAACCATTTTTCAAAAATTTTAACTTTATTATAGAATCCACCAATACTAGAGAGGCTGAATGCTAAAAGATATGCAACAATAATGACAGGTAAACCTGTTGCTATAGCGAAAACAAATGGAAGGTATAAACCCGATGTACTAGAAATAGTCAAAGGAATTAGCATACCAAAATAGAGCACCCCACTGTAAGGACAAAAAGCCAATGCAAATATCATTCCCAATAACAAGGAACTCCACCAGTTGTTTTTCTTTTTCTTTTCTTCCACATTCTCTTTTGCTTTATTAAATCCGGGAAATCTTATTTTAATAAAATCAAACATCAGAATACCCACAATTATCAATAATGGTCCGAGAAATTTTTCTCCATTTAATTGGAAAAATTTAGCTATCTGAAATTTACTAGCACCAAAGTAAAGAATAATACCTATAGTAGTGTAACTTATAGCTCTTCCTAATGTGTACCAGAGACCATTGAAAAATATTTTCTTTTTATTTTCAATGTCTTTACTAATAAAACCAATAGCTGTAATATTTGTAGCAAGCGGACAAGGGCTTATAGCAGTCATAATACCGAGAATAAAAGCGGTAAGAAATGGAACATTGGTTCCATCCATCAAATTTTGTAAGAATTCCATAAGTTATTATTTCTTAGGTTTTTCGTTTATTTTTGCAATAAAATCTTTTTCAAATGTAGTTTTGTCTTGACTTTGCACATATTTTTACACTAAATCCGAAACATCCACAAAGGTTTCCTTTTTCTTTGTTTTCTTAACAATAATGACTGTTTGCGATTTAGCATTATATTTATCAATTAAGTCTTTATTAGCAACATCAACAAGCTTCACTTCGGTAAATTTTACACTTCCATCAGGATAATTCTTGGTAATAATGTTCTGAATGTCTGATTCGAGGACATTGCATGCTTTCGCTTTACAACAAGCCAAATTAGCTTTGAAATAAAGGACTTCGATACTGCTTTTTTTTGATTGTGCAAAAAGCATCATACCCGAAAAGATTGCTATGGTTAGCAGGAAAATGGTTTTCTTCATTTTTGTTTTATTTTAATAGTTCATTAATCTTATCTTTCAGCTCCGAAACAAATACTTCCTGCTTAGGAGCTTTTTTAAATGCCCAATTAGAGAGGTCTTCGGTAGTTAATTCTTTTCCATCTTTATAGGTGGTGATGGCAAAAGTAGAACCATAGGCATAATATTTTTCGGCAATCACTTTGTTTGCAGGTAATTCGCAGTTTAGAATATACAAATTTACAATGCCACTGTCTAATTGCGTTTTAAAATTTTCTAAAATAGTTTTACGAACATTTACTTCTATTGACCTACAAGTGTTGCAACGATCGGTAATATGAAAATACAATACCTTAACTTTAAGGTTGGCTGCATTGTTTGCAATTACAGTATCTCCAACAGTCTGGCTGAATGAAGAAAATGAAAGTATTAGTCCAATGAATAAGATGGTGATTTTTTGCATAGGTTATTATTTTAAATAATTAGTAATAGTGGTTTTTAGAATTTCAATAAATTTTTCTTCTTTGTTTTTAGCAAATTTGAAGCCATCACCAGTCAGGTCGATAGTAGTTTCTTTACCTTTAAAAACTCTGGTAATGAATAAACCCGAACCAAAAGCCTGGTATTTTTCCGAAATGGTTTTATTGGCTTCATCATCTACATTTAAAACCTGTCTCTTAATTCGTCCTTCTTTGACTTCCTTTGAAAAGTAAGTATTAAGGGTTTTTGTTGTTGCTTCTTCAATGGCAATGCAAGAAACACAGCGATTGGTAACGTGAAAATTATAAATCAAAACTTTTGATTGTTCAGTTTTTACTGTTGATTCACTATTCTTGGAATCAGTTGGGTTGCTAATAGAATCTTGTTGATTAGAAGTAACTACAGAAATATCCTTGGGTGTTATTTTTACTGAATCATTCTGAGTTACATCAGTTGATTTTGTTCCTGAATTACAAGATGTAATTAATATTGCTGCTGCAATAAGTAGAAATTTTGGTTTAAGGTGCTTTACACTTATCATATTTATTGTTTTAAAAAGTTATTAATTTTATTTTTCATCACTATATTTATCGTATCATGATTAGTCATTGCATACAAAAAAGCAAATTCGGTAAGATTATCTTTAACTTCGCCTTTAGCAGTATGCGCCAATAGGTATAAACCAGACCAATTGACTTCGAACTTATCTACCAAAGATTGATTCTCTTTATTCGAGAGGTCTATATCGTGGTAAGAAACCTCTTTAGATTTGCCACCAAAATTGTCTAATACAAAGTTTTTGCTTAATTCACCAATGGTTTTGCAAGTGATACAACCTTTTTTCTGGTGAAAATAATACACTTCTACTTTAGCAATGGTATCCGGTTTAGCATAAAGCTCTTTTTTAGAAGTGTTGCTTTGACAACTTACGAATATCAAAAGAAAGAATATAAGGTAATTTTTCATTTCAAATAATTTTTATTCATTTTGACATCAATTAACCCCGTCAACTTGTTAACTTGTTAACTTGTTAACCTGTCAGCTTGTTTACACGTTTACTCGTTTACTTGTCAACCCTATCATTTCAAAAATTCATTTAAAACTCGCTTAGCTTCTTCCCAGTTTTCTTTATTAATGCAATACTTGATCTGAGGAGGCTCAATATTTCCTTGTATCAGTCCTGAATACTTTAACTCTTTTAAATGTTGAGAAAGTGTGGAGCGAGCGATTGGTATATCACCTATCATTTCTCCACTTGTACAACATGCCTGCAAACTATTGAGTTTTTCCATAATATAAACTCTTGCTGGATGGCTCAAAGCTTTTGCAATACGTGCAATTTGCTCCTGTTGTTCTGTAAATTTGGGTTTTTTAACCATCATATTATTTGTATTTTTCAATGATTTCTTTCAATTCTTTTGTAGAAGGCACTCTCCCACTTAATACCACTTTTTCATTAATTACCAAACCAGGAGTTCGCATAATACCATAACCCATAATTTTTTGAATATCTTCTTCTTTAACAACATTAGCTGCAATATTCAATTCAGTTAAAGCTATATTTACAGATTTCTCTAATGTTTTGCAATTGGCACAACCAGTACCTAATACTTTTATTTCCATAATCATTAAATTTTTAACGTTTTTATATTTCGCAAAATTACGAAATGTTTTAATAAAAAAAAATTTTTTTTATTTTTTTTTATTGCTTCTTGCAATTCTCAACAGTTATCGTTTATAAAAATAATTGCAACAATTTAACAACATTATCAATAATTTGCTAAAATTGTTACCAAGTGGTTCATTCTTATAAAAATAAATTTTAAAAATCGACCAATAGATATTAATTTATGCTTGCAAATAGTTGGTAGTAATTAAATCATTAGCCACTTGATACTTTAATTTGAGCAAAGGCAGCAATCTCATTGCTTCATTAATATTTGATTGTTTCAAAGCAGCATCAATATCTTTGCATAATTCAAAAACTTGCGAAACACCCATAGTTCCTGCCAAACCTTTTAAAGCGTGAACAACTTCGCCAATCGTTTTGTAATCATTATTTTTTAAAGCAGTTTCTATCATTATTAATGTTTCATTTCCTTCAGCAATAAACGATTCAAAAAGCATCGACACAAACTGCTTATCTCCATTAGCTTGTTTGCTTATAGAATCAACAACGGTATCATCTATAATTTTAAAATAATCATAAGAAGAACTAATATTTGAAGTCATAGATTCGTAAATTATTGTTAAACAAAATTACAATAATTTATTTAATTTTATTGCATTCCAAAAAAATTACTTTGAAGTGTAAGCATTTTTTCCTAAATCCATAAATTTCATTTGCTTAGGGTAGTGATTAATAAACCGAATAATACTTTTAAAATTTGTCTTTCCTAAGAATATTAAACTTTATCAATTGTTCCTTTTCTGCAAAACAGAAAAAAACAACTAAAAAAGACAAAGAAACAGATTCCTGCTTGTGTTTCTAAAGTGTCTTCAGTGAGCATAGAAATAAAAGCAATCATAAAAAAAGCGATATATAAGAAATCGAACTTTTTTAATTTAAAAACTGGATAAAATAAAGCAATTAAAAACCATAACAGCCCAATAACTCCGAAAGTTACTGTAAATTCAATAAACTGATTATGAGCTCTAAGCCTGTATTCAGGCACTAATTTTGAATTACATCTATTATATTCTTTTTTGAATGCTTTTTGCACATCGCCTGTTCCAACTCCAATGAGGATGTTTCTTTTAATGAGGCTCATCGCTGTTTTCCAATATTCAAATCGTTGCACCAAAGAACTTCCATTGGGGTTTTTGGTATCAAGATAGTAAACCACTTCAGCCATAGTTTGATTGTAACGAGCCATTACGCCATATTTACTCATAAATTTCCAATCCACCACTCCACTTTCTATAGCTGCAATTTGCTCCTCGGATAATTTGTTCACTCCTTCCGCATCTTTGCGATAGCCTAAAGAAGTAAGAAACCTAATTAAAGTAACATTAATCGTTTGTCCTTTCAAATCGTGCCCAGTGTATTGTATTTTGCTTCTTTGGTTCCAAGCGGTTTCCATTTCTTTTTCGCAAATATATATCCACACATAATTGCCATTTTCATATTGTTGGTCAAACGCACTGAAGGTATAGCGGTTTCCTAAAGCAGTAGTGTCGGTAAATGCTTTGCAATCAAAGGGTTTTTTAATAGATAACTCTCTGAAAGTTAAACCTACTCTCAATACCATTAACAAAATAACTATAAACAAAATAGAAATAGGTACAAGTTTCCACAATCCTTTTTTACTTAAAATAAAATAAATGATTGCCAATAAAAATATGGTAATAATTAAAATAATAAAACCTGTGAATAATTGGGCGATTATAAGAAATGCAAACAACCATATTGCCGTAATAATGAATACTATTTTATATGCTTTTTTAAACTGATTTTTTTGAAAAGTAAAATAAAATAAAATAAAAATTACCAAATCAACTAATAAACCAAAGCGAATATGTGAAACAAGGACAAAAACATCCCGCATATCAGCCACAGGATGAATAATATATTTAAAACTATAGAATAAACTACTAATTAAGATAGCAAGGCTAAATATCAAAAGGACATAGTTTGACTTCTTTCTATCAGTATATTCAATAGAGCCGATAATAAAGGGCAAAATAAATAAGGGCGACTTAATTCTTAAATCTTTGAAGGCATATTGAAAATCGTGTGAGTATAAAAGCCCAATTAGATGAAGTATAAATAGAGAAGTAATTAATAAGGCAGCCTTGTTATGGTAAAATCTAGTGATTTTTTCTTTATAATTTCCTTCCAGTAACCAGTTTCCACTTAAAATAAACAATGAAATACTCATTAGAAACACTGAAAATGGCAAACCAACTACCATCAGCAGCATTCCAAAAAAATAAATGTTAGAATGGTTGAATATACTGTTGCTATGCAAAAAAAATCTAATGCTGTTGAACGAATTTGGTATAACTCTCCCCATAAGTAAAAAAATTACCCTTGTATTGCTACTGTCAATAATTACAAATAAAAAAATAATAAAATAATAAAAGCTGAAGGGTAAAGATTAGTTCATAATATGGATTTAGTTACACATATATTTAATAAACCTTTGAAATACTAAATATTAAATAAAAAAGCTGTTTCAAAGACTTTTCAAAAATAAGAAAAAAAAATTAATTACTCACCAAAAAATAAAAAATTGAATTATTTGTTTGCTTTGTTTAATTTTGTGAAAAATTTATAAAAACAATTTAAATAGCCTAATTCTATGATTAAAAAAATAAATTTATTTGCACTAATTGCATTGGCAACGTTACTGTTTGCTTGCTCTTCTGATGAGGACAAAAAGAATCCATTGACTATAACAAATGATATTGACCAAATGGTTGGTTGGGTTCAACATCCTACAATAATAAAAGGAGATGCACATTCGGGAAAATATATGATTAAAGTAGATTCTATTTTACCATATGGTTTAGGACTTTATTTAATTGCTGAAGATTTTCCTACTAAAATTGCAAAATCAATTAATGCATCTATATGGGGGAAACTTACAAAATTGAACGATAGTATTTCATTGGTAATTGATCTTTCATCAAAAGGACAGTCAATTACTTATAATAGTTCTAATTTTAATAATTATATTAAAAAAACTGGTGAGTGGGAAAAAGTTGATGTTTCTATTAATATTCCAAAAAATTTACCATTAGATGCTACTTTAAAGATTTATATCTGGGATCCTCAAAAGACAAATACTACTGCTTTTGGCGATGATTTTGAAATCACATTTATAGAATAGTGTCAATGATAAATTTAGTATATAAGTAAATATTTGAAAAAAATGTGCCACACTTTCCTTAATAAACTAAGTTACAGATATTAAAAAGTAGAATTATTTTAAAATAAAGGTAGCACGCTTTTTTACTACTGTTATCAATGATTGAATTCCAATTTC
>MNXO01000119.1 GCA_001872995.1 Bacteroidetes bacterium CG2_30_32_10
TTGGCTCAATGTCAGATAAAATTAAAATATTTGAAAAATCTTGAACCTTCTTTTTATAAGCAATAACATACCAAAATTCATATAGTTTATTTTTTAAAATATTAAAATCCTTTAGTTTAAAGTATTGATTAATAATTGTTTTATTAAGTCCTGTATTTTGAAAAATATAAAAAACTTTTGTATCTAATTTTTTTGCTAAACTTTGCCCAAAAGCATATTGAAATAGTTGATTTCCTAATCTGCCAGCAAACTTTATTCCATTCATATTATATTATATTTTCATGCCAATTGTATATTGGAGCTAAAAACCCTTTCCTTTTGGCGACAAAGTAAGGAGAATCACTCAAACCTCCTTGAATCTGAAAGTTTAAAAAAGGACCCGTAGAAGGGCTAATTAACCATTTTTTAAAGTGAATGGAGGCTATTAATTCAATACGGTAATTTCCTTCATTTAAAAGACGCTGAGGTATTTTACTATATAATACATTTTCACCTAAGCATAATTTTGACCAACTACTTTCTTTTGTATCTTTACTTTGAGACCAATATAGTAATTGTCCCGATTCAGTATACATAGCATAGCCAAAATAAAAAAGAGGGTCATTATTCTTTAAGATAAAGGAAACTCTAAACCAAAAATCTTCATTATTATTACAAACGAATTTTATTGGATTATCCTTGTAATCAACTAATGATATATCAATTAAATCAAAAATCTCGTTAGAATACTCTTTTCTATCATTTGACCAAAATACATTTTGTTGATTTTCATCAACATAAAGATATTTTTTAATAACTTGAGTAGTGGGTAAGAGGGGCGATTCCAAGTTTCCAGATTTTAAAAGTATTGCTTTACTGCATAAACTTTCAACTGCATTTAAATTATGACTCACAAACAATATTGTCCTTCCTTCCCCTTTGCTAATAGCTTCCATCTTTCCCAAGCATTTCTTTTGAAACTCTGCATCCCCTACCGCCAAAACTTCATCAATAATTAAGATTTCTGGCTCAAGATGAGCTGCTACAGCAAATGCAAGCCTTAGTTGCATTCCACTAGAATAATGCTTTAATGGAGTATCCAAAAACTTTTCTACCCCTGAAAAATCAACGATTTCGTCAAACTTTTTATTTATTTCTGCTTTCTTTAATCCTAGTATGGAGCCATTGAGATAGATATTTTCTCTCCCTGATAGTTCTCCATGAAAACCAGTACCTACTTCCAGTAAACTGGCAATACGTCCCCTACAAATAATTTTTCCTTTGGTGGGTGGGGTGATACGGCTCAGTATTTTTAGCAAGGTGGATTTGCCTGCTCCATTTTTACCAATAATGCCAATAGTGTCGCCTGGGAAAACATCAAATGAAACATCTTGCAATGCCCAAAACTCTCCTTTATCTTCTTTTTTTGTTCCTTTCGAAAACAAGCTATCTCGAAGTGTTTTGTATCCGCCTCTATCGCCTCCGATATGGAACTTTTTAGAGATGTTTTGTATTTCGAGAATGGGCTTCATATTGATAAATTGTAATTTGCAAATTTAATATTTTTTCACTTCTCGTTGCTTAAAATTATCACATACGCAACATTGTTTATACTTTTTGCATCAAGGTATGATTGTTAGTATTTCTTTTTATCAATTGGCGTGTAACAATATATTTATGCTCGATTGCAAATCATTGCAAAAGGGCAATAGGTACATCGTTCTATTTCTTCTGTTGGATTGAAAGGAATATTCTTGTCAAACATTTCGGTTAAGATTTGTTGAAGCACATTTTCAAAATAATTAAAATCAATATTATTAATGTTTTTAGTGTTTTCAGGTGTAATTAAATAATGAAAACCTTCTTTTATGTTTCTAAAACTAATAATACCCGATTGTATTGAATTATTATAATCGTCTTTAGCAAGATAAGCATAGAACAACAATTGAAAAGATTTGTCCATAAAGGGTTTATTTATTAAATCTTCCCAGTCTTTAATCAATACTTCTTTTTTATCGAAATAACCCGTTTTATAATCAATAATCCTTAAGGTGTTTGCGATGCTATCAATTCTATCTGCTTTACCTTTGAGTTTGATGATGATGTTTTCTTCTTTGTTTACGAGTATATTTATTTGCTTATACATATCTTTTTCTAATACCATCAATGTAAGAATGTTATTATCTTTTTTCAAATCATCAATATACTTTATTTCTTGGTGTATGAAGTTGCTGATTAGTTTAATAGCAACTTTGAATATAAGGTGATTCTTACCAAAATTAATTTCATCAATGCTAAATTTGGCGTTTAAAAATGCTTGCTTAATGATGCTTTCTGCTTCTTTCAGCATGACTTCTAAATGTGCTTTTTCAATTATTCTGTTTATATAAGGTTTGTAAAGCACATGCAATGCTTCGTGTATAATATTTCCAAGCGTTATAGCATCTATTTTTTCTTGTACGCTTTCTGTTTCTTTTAACTTTAAGAGATAAAGAAAGTAAAACTTTAGTTTACAATTGCGATAAGCATTAATAGCAGAGGGAGACATCCCATTATTAGCCATTTTTTTGAGCATATTGTAAACAAATTCATTCTTTTTAATAGAAATCGTATAATCTATCAATTGCTTTTCAGGAAGACTAGAAACAATACTTTCTGAAATTTTTATATTGCTATTGTATTTGGGCAATTCGTCTATAATTTGATTAATAAACCTACTTCTTTCGCCTTTTCCAAAATCATCAGTTTCGGTATTATATAGCAAATAAACATTTTTGGCTCTTTGTAGCAAACGGTAGAAATGATAAGCGTAGATTGAGTCGTGGTCATTGTAGGTAGCTAAATTAAATTGCCGTTTTATATCAACAGGAATTAATGAATTGCTTGTTTTTCCTGAAGGCAACAATCCTTCATTAACCGAAAGTATAATCAAATTATCGAAATCGAGCGTTCTCGTTTCGAGCAATCCCATCAATTGTAATCCTTTTAAAGGTTCTCCATAAAATGGAAGCTTGGTAAGACTCACTGTTTGCGAAAATAAGGAATGTAATGTTTTCAATTCAACTACATCAGCAATGGAACTTAGAGAACATTGCAAATTGTTTATTAATTTAGAAAATGCAAACAAATAGGATAATTCAATATCTACTTTAAAATCAATTTCTTCTGTTTCAACTTGTTTTTTTTCTGAAATAATACTTTTTTGAAGCATTGCAATAAAGTTTGCCATACATTCAAAAGAAATATTTGGTTGTACATTCCAATTGGATAACAATTTTTTAAAATTTTCTTTAATATCCGATTTATTTTCTGGTATCAATGCAAGTATTTCTTCTTGTTGCCAAAATACCTTGTTGCGAGCAATAATTGTTTCAACAATATGCTCTTCATTCGCATTGAATAGGCTTAATATATTAGGATGTGCAAATAACTTAATCAGGTCTTTGAAATAGAAGCTTTGCTTATCAGAAAATTCAGGTTTATTGAATCGTTTTGCATTTTCGTGCATGGCAAATATATTGTCGAAAAAGGTATAAACAGGAGCATTTTTCAATGGAAAGCCCATCGTGATGTTTAATTGAACAACCTCTGGTGGCAATGAATAGAGCACTGGCAATAATAAATTTTCGTCAACCAAAACAAGAGCCGTTTTTAAAGATAATTTAGCATCACTAACAAGCGTAGAAAATTTTTCTTTGATAATGTTTCCAGCTACCTTGGCTTGACTAATTCCATTAACTGCACCAATAATGTTAATTTCTTTAATTGAATTTTTGAAATCATCGGATAGCCAATTAAAATCCTTTGTACCAATTGATTTTATATTCTTTCGTATGAGTGTACCAGCCTCTTGCATATTGTTTTCTGCATAATACTTGTCGGCATCCCATAATATTTCTGCTTTTTCAAGTTGAATAAGCTTTTTAATGATTTTTTCTTCCGAAGTAGTAAGGGCATTAAAGCCTACAAATATAATTTTGTGCCATTTTTTTGTTAAATCAATATTTTCA
Organism: Bacteroidetes bacterium CG2_30_32_10; assembly: GCA_001872995.1. GTDB lineage: Bacteria > Bacteroidota > Bacteroidia > Bacteroidales > CG2-30-32-10 > CG2-30-32-10. The sequence continues at coordinate 3,990 of MNXO01000119.1, forward strand.
ATATTTTCAGCTACAAAACGATAAACCATTCCTTGATAAGCAATGTTCTTGGAAGCTAATTGATTTGTAAATTCTTTGTAATAGCTTGCTAAAGATTTATACAAATGAAGATATTTAATTTGATAAGCTGTAAGTGGTTTTCCATCGGTATTCCATAGCGAAATAGCTTTACTTTCGCTAAGATAACCAAATAAATCATTGGCATTAACAAGGTACAAATCTACTTCGTTGAAATCGTTTAACAACATCTGCCCCCATCTAATAAATTCATCAAAAGATTTTGCGTTTTCTTTTTCTATATTTTTGTGAACAGCATAGAGTTCTATTAAAAGCCTAATGTTTTCGGTAATCTTTTTGTTGGCAATTTCGCACATAAAGTCTTCAATACTAAAAACCTTTGGCGACCAAAAAGTTTTTCTTAGTTTATCTGCCAAAAGATTCTTTAAAAACAAACCTGCTCTGCGGTTAGGAAAAACTATACATAATTCGCTAAGGTTTTCAGAATAATTATCAATTAAATAATCGGAAACTTTTGATAAAAAAGAAGCGTTATTATTTGTATTAGTATCTATCATAATATTGTTTGAAAATTGCAAATAATCAGTAAAGTTAATGATTTAGAAAAATTAACCTCATAAATAAAAAAAAATATGTAGTTTTGCTTGCTGTAATTGGATTTCCTTTTAATAAAAAGCAATTAAATTAAAATTCGTTTTCTTTTAAGCATTTTAAGCAATTAAAATTTTTAAATTATGTTAAGAACGCATACTTGTGGAGAATTAACCTTAAAAAATAAAGAACAACACGTAACACTATGTGGTTGGGTTCATAAATCACGCGACCTTGGAGGAATGACCTTTATTGATTTACGTGACCGATATGGCATTACGCAACTTGCTTTCAATATGGAAGTGAATAAAGAAATTTGTGAACAAGCTCGTACACTTGGTCGAGAATATGTGTTAAAAGTAACAGGTATTGTTAAAGAAAGAAGCAATAAAAACCTAAAAATACCAACAGGAGAAATCGAAATCTTCGTTTCAAATATTGAAATATTGAATAAATCTATTATTCCACCATTCACTATCGAAGACAATACGGATGGCGGTGAAGAATTGCGAATGAAATACCGCTACCTCGATTTACGAAGAAATGTGGTAAAACAAAATCTCTTGTTAAGGCATAAAGTAGCTATTGAAATAAGAAATTATTTGAATCACCAAAGTTTCATAGAGATTGAAACTCCTGTTCTAATTAAATCTACACCAGAAGGGGCAAGAGATTTTGTGGTGCCATCTAGAATGAATCCTGGTGAGTTTTACGCTTTGCCACAATCGCCTCAAACATTCAAACAATTGTTGATGATAGCAGGGTTCGATAGATATTTTCAACTAGTTAAGTGTTTTCGCGATGAGGACCTTCGTGCCGACCGTCAACCTGAGTTTACCCAAATTGATTGCGAAATGTCGTTTATTACCCAAGAAGATATTTTAAATACCTTTGAAGGTCTTGCCAAACACTTATTTAAAATTATTAAAGATATTGTATTCAAAGAGTTTCTTCGCATCTCTTATGCGGATGCAATGAAATATTATGGTTGCGATAAACCAGATATTCGCTTTGATATGAAATTTGTGGAACTTAATGAAATTGTCAAAAATAAAGGTTTTAAAGTTTTTGATGATGCAGAATTGGTTATTGGTATATGTGCAAAAGGATGTGTCGAATATTCAAGAAAACAATTAGATGAACTTACCGAATTTGTTAAAAAACCACAAATTGGAGCCACTGGATTAGTTTATTTGAGATATAATACAGATGGAAGTATTAAATCTTCTGTTGATAAATTCTATAATCAAGCTGAACTTGATAAATGGATAGAACAATTTAAAGCACTACCAGGCGATTTAATACTGGTATTAGCTGGCAATAAAGAAAAAACACAGAAAGCACTCAGCGAACTTCGTCTTGAGATGGCAAATAGACTTGGATTTAGAGACCCCAAAGTATTTGCACCGCTTTGGGTGGTTGATTTTCCTTTGTTGGAATGGGACGAAGAAACCAATCGATTTTATGCCAAACACCATCCTTTCACTGCTCCAAAACCCGAAGATATCCCATTAATAGACAAATCACCAGCAGAGGTACGTGCTAATGCTTACGATTTAGTGGTAAATGGAGTTGAAATTGGTGGTGGTTCCATTAGAATATTTGATAAAGATTTACAAAACAGAATGCTTCATCTACTTGGCTTTTCCGAAGAAGATGCACAAGCTCAATTTGGCTTTTTAATGAATGCTTTTCAATATGGAGCACCTCCTCATGGAGGGATTGCATTAGGGTTTGATAGGTTGTGCGCTTTGTTAGGAGGTTCTGATAGTATTCGCGATTACATCGCCTTCCCAAAAAACAATGCTGGTAGGGATGTAATGATTGATTCACCTGCAAAAATTTCAGATGTGCAATTGAAAGAACTACATATTACAATTCACAATTAATAAGCTGCGATTTACAATTACTAATTTTCATTTAAATGGCTATTATTGAATTTGATGATGAGTTTTACATGAAAGAAGCATTAAAGGAAGCTCAAAAAGCGTATGATGCTGATGAAGTTCCTATTGGAGCTGTTATTGTATGTAAAAATCAGATAATTGCACGTGCACACAACCTCACCGAAAGATTAAACGATGTAACTGCCCATGCAGAAATGCAATCCTTTACTTCTGCTACCAATAATATTGGTGGCAAATATTTAAATGATTGTACACTTTATGTTACCCTTGAGCCTTGCGTAATGTGCGCAGGAGCTTCTTATTGGACTCAAATAAGTAAAATTGTTTTTGGTGCAAAAGATAAAAAAAGAGGGTTTAGTAAATATTCAACCAAATTGTTGCACCCTAAAACACAGCTAATTGGCAATGTATTAGAAAAAGAATCTGCCGATTTATTGAAATCTTTTTTTATGAAGAAGCGTTAGAAGCTTCTAACATAGGATTATATTTAAGCAACGCATGATTTTCTGCTACCATTTCTTCATTAATTAGTTGATTCGTCTCTTTGTTATAGGTTCTTCTGATAATCTGATTATGGCGAGAGTATGTTCCCCAATACTCAGGTTTTATCAAATGATTGCTTTCAATCACTTCGTATTTATATTGAAAATGGGCATCCGAACATATTTCGCCATGCAAGTCTTTTTCTGATAACCAAAGTAGCAATTGAAACGACTGTTTTGTCTCATTTTTAAATTGAAAATCAATATAATTATACGAAATCGTTGCTCCACAACCAAATGGAATACTTCGATTTACGTCTGGGAAAACATCATAAGAGTGACGATGCCGTTCTACAACGGTAAGTGGCGTATGAAGCACCATCCAATAAAGTAAATTTGACAATTGACATAATCCACCACCATATCCCGACATTACTTCTCCATTTTGTAATATCATTCCTTTTTTATAACCTTTTGCTTGGGTTGTATTGCCTACCAAATACCAAAATGAGAAAGTTTCGTCTGGCTTTATAACCAATTGGTTTAATTTTGTTATAGCTATTTTAAGATTATCAATTTTATTGTATTGCAATTGCATATCTACTTTGTTCAATTGCCTTAATAATATGGAATGATGAGAAAATACCTGATAAGCTAAATGTTGATTGGCAAATGTTTTAGCAAAATAATTTGGGTAAAAGTACCATTTAATATGTCTACCGAAAGTATAAAAGCGTTTTCCCAACTGAATTCTGAAAGTACTTCTTATTAAAGGTTTTTCTAATTTGTTCAAAAGAAAGGAGCTTTAGAGTATTAATTGGATATAACAGAATTATATAAAGGATTATTTAATATTATTTCGAATAATTGTAATGCTGACATATAAAATTTTTGTTTATGCTTGATGTATTTTTTGCTTACAGTAGATTTGTTAATCAAAAAATAACCAAAGTCATATAATTGCCAACCCAATCCGTGATTGATGGTTGCAATATCTGTCTGTGCCTCGAGCCTCCTTTTAAAGTTAGGATTAAATATGTATTTAAAAAAAGTAGCAGCCAATTGTAGCTTGCTCTTTTTCATATAATCAGTAATATGAGCCAATTCGTGCCCAATTACACCAATTTGTTCGTTAAATGAAATATCTGACAATAATGCTCCATTTAAAATACTGCTATTATTGATACAAATATTGTAGGTTCTATTTTTTTTCGATTGAAAAAGCACTTTAAAAGGTGGTCTTGATGTCATGGTAGTACGAATATGCTTTTGTTTAAAAACAATTTTGGTTTTGCTGAGTTCAGGATAATAAGAAAGGGCTATCAAACAGGGTAACTCATATTCATTGGGTATAATTTTGTTTTCTTCAAAATTCTTTTTCAAATCATCAATTTTAGAAATACAATCAGCCTCTTTAAATTCTTTAACAATTTGTTTTTGTTGGGCATAGATGCCATTGCAAACAAATAAAAGTAAATATAGGGTATATTTGAATTGCTTTAACAATAGGATGGTAGCTTTATTCAATATATTACAAACAATTGTCATCCGATGTGGTCGATTTAAAATATGTTTTAAATTATTTAAGATGCCAAAGTATATGAAAAACGGCAATCAAGGTCATAGAAATACCAATTTCTACGTGCCAATAGAGCAATGTTCTAAAAATACTAAACAAAAAATGATAATTTATTTGCAAAACAAGAAAGAACCCACACAAACAAGAAACTAAAAAAGTGAGTAAAAGCAACATATTCCATATTTTTCGGTGGGTTTTCTTTTTGATTTTCTTATATTTTGCCAAGAAAAAAGTAGTAAAATAAAGACTAAACGTAAGAATAGAAACAAATATTAAATCGTAACTAGCACTTTGTTTTGGGTTTGATTTATTTTCTTCCACTTTAATAATTGTAGGCTGAATTTTATTTGGATTATTGACTATATTATTTTCTTTTATTGGTAAATCTTTGTTTGTTGGTATTTCAGCCTTTGTAATGTTCTTCTTTAGTTCTTTTTTATCAGTACTTGTTGAATTATCTTTTACAATCAATATATTCTCAGTCTTTTTGGTGGTGGTATCTTTTTCTTGCTTCAATTGCATCGTTACAACTTCTGTAATGGATGAAAAATCACAATAACCATCATTATCTACATCAACAAACTTAGGACATTGTCCTTTGCAATTATTAATACCTCTGGGACATTGAGCAAATAAATGGAAGGAGGAAAAAAATAAACATGTGATCAGTAAATATTTTAAAATGTAATGTTGCTTCATCATCATTCTTTAAAAGTGCTACAAAATTAGAAAAATAAATTGTTTATGAGTTATACGCATACAAATAATGACAAAATTATTTTCTCATTTTCTTTATTGCCAAATATAATACCAAGTTGCATTCATATATTATCAAGAATTATACCTAATAAAAATCTCTTTTATCAATATAATTACATTCACCGAAATTGGGGAATGGTATAATAACCGAGAATAGCAATTTTAGAAAAAGTTATTTTTTTCTATCAATTGCTACAAAATATTTGCAATAAAAATTTGCTAATATTCTTTTTTTTTAACCACCTTTGAGAAATAATTCAGATTTAAATTTTGATGTGATTCGGAAAAATTATAACAGAATACTCAAAAAAATATGTTTTAGTTGATTTTTTTATTGTTTACCAACAATTTTTAGAATAAAGACCACGCTCCTTCCAACAAATAACACTATTTGGTATAAAAATATTAACTAATGCAATAAATGGATTCATTACATTTGTTAATTAAGTTAGAGAAATAAATACAAAATTCACACTTATGAATATTAATAAGTAATAGGTTATTTATGTAATTCATTGATAGAAAATAAATTATGAAGCAACAAAAAAAAATTAGGTTTTACATTCTATTAGTAATTCTATTTGGATTAATTTTGAATAGTGCTTGTAAGAAAAAAAACGGACTCCCCATTGTTACAACAAGTGCAATAAGTGCTATTACACAAACCGATGCTACTTGCGGAGGTGTAATTACTTCTGATGGAGGAACTCCTATTACTGTTCGTGGTATATGTTGGAATACAGAAACCAATCCCACTACAACAAATTCAATAAAACTTGGTAAAGAAGGAGATGATATGTTTATCCTCACCATTTCTGGATTAACAGCAGGAATTACCTATCATGTTAGAGCTTTTGCAAGCAATTCAGTGGGTACCACTTATGGCGATGACATCACTTTTTCAACCAAGAAGAACCTTGCGACTATAACAACTACAAATGTAACGTCAATTACTACTACCACTGCAAATAGTGGTGGAACAGTAGTTGCCATTGGTGGAGATTCTGTTATTAGCCGAGGAGTGTGTTGGGGACAATACACCAACCCAACAATTAACAATTCAAAAACTATTGATGGAGAAGGCATCGGAAATTTTGTCAGTAATATTACAGGTTTAATACCTAATATGACTTACCATTTAAGAGCTTATGCTACAAATTCTGGTGGTACGGCTTATGGCAGAGCTATTGAATTCTTAACACTCATCGACCCTCTTGTAAATTATGACCACATGTTGCTTGGAAATGCAAGTGGAGCAACTAACGATACTAGCAATGCGAGCAATTATTTAATGTATAAATCTCAATATTGCTTATCATATAATAATACTAAACATACTCCCAATTGGACAAGTTGGCATTTATGTGCTAATGATTTAGGAAGCGTTGATAGGCAAAATGATTTTAGGGAAGATTTTACTTTACCTTCAAGTTGGTATAAGGTAGTAGCTTCTGAATTTTCTGGTTCAGGTTTTGATAGAGGGCACATGTGCCCAAGTGCTGACAGAACCTCTACCATAACTAACAATTCTGCAACATTTCTTATGACTAATATGATACCACAGGCTCCTCTAAATAATCAGCAGACTTGGGCTAATTTAGAAAATTATTCCAGAACATTGGTTTACGATGGGAATGAGTTGTATATTATATGTGGACCTTATGGACAAGGGGGCTCTGGCTCATACGGATATGCCTTAACTGTTGGTAATGGTGTTGTCGTTCCAAACAAAACCTGGAAAATTATTGTTGTATTGCCCTTCGGAGATAATGACTTAAGTCGTATAAGCAGCACCACCCGAGTAATTACTGTATTGATGCCAAACGACCAAAATTGCTCTGTATATACTTGGGAACATTACAAAATTAGCGTAGATTCTCTTGAAACTTTAACTGGTTACGATTTTCTTTCTAATGTACCAAGCAATGTTCAAAATATAATTGAGTCTACAGTTGATAATCTATAAGAATGGCAATAATAGCTGAATAAAAAATAATCACAGTATTACTGTATTGCGTATTAAATTGCTCTAAAATAATCAAATCAGTAGTTTCCATACCTTTCAATAGGCAAACTATTATTTATAGGCATTTTACAAAACTTGTATTTTTTAGATTGTTTCAAATAAAATATGTAACCAATAAGACTCAATATTTTTATGGCATTATAGATTTATTTAAGAAACTTTTCTTTTAGTTTAGCATATTCTGGAAAATCGTTGTAATGCCATTTCTCAATAACTATTCCATCTTTAATAAGAATGAGACCAGGGTTAGACCTTATAACTGTTTTCAGTGCTGTTTCATCGGTATTGTATATTGGATAAGCAACTGGTATGTCTTTTGTAAATGCAAGTATGTTTTGATAGGTAGAGCCAGTTAATGTAATAAACGATAAGCTATCATTAAGACATCCATTATAAATAAGTGCAGCTTTTTTAAATGCTTCTTTATTTGTTTTGGTAATATCAAAAGCAACCATGATGAGTTGATAACCTGGTTTATTTATATAATCTGCAGTATAGTCATCCTTATATTCATCATTAATAGTAAAATCATGAATTGGTGCTTGAATAAATGGCTTAATTATATCTTTTCTTTGATCAACAAATTGCCAGTTGGCAACCCATACAGAGTCTTTCCAAGGATAATTATCGGAAGGATATTCTTTTATTTCACCCGTAGTTTTGTTTTTATAAACAAGAAAAATCTTGGCAACCTCGGGTGTAGGGATAACTAATTGTCTGATGTTGTTACCTTTCTTCCATGGCAAAGAATCAATGATGGGTAGATGACGAAAGCAATAGATAATAATACCTAATATCACCACTAAACCAAGAAAACTTATACTGAACTGATAAAAAGAAGATTTTGGAGTTTTGTATGAATTGCGTGTAAAGAAAATGATTAAAGTAAAAATCATTAAAATCACGTTCTTGTAAAATGTTTGCCAATTGCTTATTACAAGAAAATCACCAAAACATCCGCAATCGGAAACTGGATTTTTTAATGCAAGGTACAAAGTTAGTAAAGTAAAAAAGCTCATAAACAATAGTAATATCGTTGATGATAACTTTGGTTTTATTCGAAATATTAATGCAACACCAAGTACAAATTCCAAAACACAGAATAAAATAGCGAGATAAAATGCAATAGGATTTAACCAACTCATTTTAAATGCAATAAAATAATCGTGAATTTTATAAGTATATCCAAGTGGGTCTATTCCTTTTATAAATCCAGAAAAAACAAATACCATTCCTACTAGTATTCTGCTAAAGATTTTGATGTATTTCATTTGTTAGTGTATTTTTATATTTTACTTATAATTAAATGATTAATAAGCTTTTAACTCGTTCACTTATTTACAATTTATTTTCTCTCTCAATAATCTTTATCATTGCAAATACAGCATAGTTAATCATATCGAGATAATTGGCATCAATACCTTCCGAGATATAAGTATTTCCTTGATTATCTTCAATCTGTTTAACACGTAATAGTTTCATCAATATAATATCAGTAAGAGAACTGAGTCGCATTTCTCTCCATGCTTCGCTATAATCGTGGTTTTTATCTTCCATCAACGATTTAGCTTGCTTAAAATACTTATCATACAGTATTTCACTCGCTTCAACATCTAATTCAATCGAAGAACTAATGCCAAGCTCCATTTGAATAAGCCCAATTATAGAATAATTTATTATTCCAATATATTCGGGTTTAATACCTTCATTCACTTTTTGAATTCCTTTTTCTTCTATACTTCTAATACGTTGAGCTTTAATAAATATCTGGTCTGTTAATGATGATATTCTAAGAATTCGCCACGCACTTCCATAATCTTTCATTTTTTTTATGAAAATGTCCTTACAAAGCGTTATAATTGCATCGTATTGCGTGGATGTTTTATTCATTTGAATTGGGTTTTATTTATTAGTTAATTGGTTTTCAATAATATAAAGTTTTGTAATTGAATGGATAAAGATACATTTTTTTGTAAAAAAACTACTTTAAATTGCAAAGGTAAAATTTTAAACCTTCAGCACCCAATTGTAATGGGAATTTTAAATTTAACTCCCGATTCTTTTTATGATGGTGGCAAGTATAAGTCTGAATTAAGTATTGTCAAAAGAGTGGAACAAATGCTTTCGGAAGGAGCTTCAATTATTGATATTGGAGCAATATCTACAAAACCTAAAGCTGATATTGTTAGCCAAGAAGAAGAATTATCTCGTCTTATTCCAGTATTAAAAGACATTTTAAATATTTTTCCAAATATCATTATTTCTATTGATACTTTCCGTTCTAAAGTAGCAGAAATTGCAATCAGTGAAGGAGCTGCAATGATAAATGATATCTCGGGTGGTGATATGGATGAAAAAATGCTTGAAACCATTGCCAAATTAAAAATTCCTTATGTGATGATGCACATGCAGGGAACACCACAAACAATGCAAGAAAATCCGGTTTATGATCAAGTAACAAAAGACATTATTTTTATACTCTCTCAGAAAGTTGATAAATTGAAAAAACTGGGAGTTAATGACATTATTATTGACCCCGGATTTGGTTTTGGTAAAACACTTGAACACAATTACCAGCTTTTAAAGAACTTAAAGTGTTTTGATTTCTTCGAATTACCTATTTTAGTTGGTATTTCACGAAAGTCGATGATCAATAAAGTCTTAAACATTAAACCCCAAGAAGCACTCAACGGTACAAGTGTTTTAAACACTGTAGCTTTAATGAATGGTGCAAATATTTTAAGGGTACACGATGTAAAAGAGGCAATGGAAGTAATAAAATTAACGGAAGTTTTAAATCAATTCAGTTAAAGTATTAATTTTGTTTTTTTTGTATTTATATAAATATGTTACAACTTTTTGTTACCACCTTCATGACCGTTCGTTTTCTTGATGTCATTGATGTATTATTGGTAGCAATACTGCTTTACGAAGTATATAAACTTATAAAAGGCACCGCAGCAATCAATATATTTCTTGGTGTAATTGCATTGTATCTATTATGGAAATTAGTTAGGTATTATGAGATGGAATTACTAAGTGAAATACTCAATCGCTTTGTAAGCGTTGGTATTATCGTTTTAATTATTGTATTCCAACAAGAAATTCGTCAATTTCTTTTATTAGTTGGCAAACCTGCATTTATTAAAAGAGGTTTTTTTAGGTGGAAATGGGCAATAAATCAAGAAATTCTTACCGATATTACGCCAATAGTTAAAGCATGCGAAAATATGTCTAAAACCAATACAGGTGCTTTAATAGTTTTAGCAAAAACAAATGAACTAAAATATTACATTGAAACTGGAGAGGTTATCGATGCCAATATTTCAGACCGTTTGATAGAAAATATTTTTTTTAAAAACAGCCCATTGCACGATGGAGCTGTTATTATTATTGGAAATAAAATAAAATCAGCAAAATGTATATTGCCTGTTTCTGAAAGCCACAATATTCCTGCACATTTAGGATTAAGACACAGAGCTGGTTTTGGAATCACAGAACAATCAGATGCCTTATCAATAATCGTTTCTGAACAAACTGGTTCTATTTCTCTTTGCAAGAATGGAGAAATTAAAAAAGATTTAAAACCTTTACAATTAAAGGAAATTTTAGAAGAAGAGTTTAAAATATAATATCTAAAGGAAATTGCAAATAATAATCAAATGAAAAGCTTGAAAAATTTCATAAGAAACAATATTCAAAACTTTTATAAAGCATTCCTATTTATATTTAGTATATTTCTTATTGTATTAATGTTTCCCATGCAAGGAAAGTTCAAGTATGAATTTCAAAGAGGCAAGCCATGGAGACATAGCGATTTTATTGCCCCTTTCGATTTTGCTATTCTAAAGTCGGAACAAGAAGTTAGAAAAGAAAAAGAAGCAGTTCTTAAGGACTTTAAACCTTTTTTTAAAATAGATGAAAGTATTTATAAGAAAAATAGAGCAGCTTTAATCACAGATTTCGATAATCAATGGAAATCGAAATACTCAGACGATAGAGCCTCTAATAAAAAAATGATGACCAATGCCAATCTGGCAATGGCTATTATTGACACTATATACAAAAATGGCATTATTCGTATGAATACTGAAGTGGAAAACAAATCCGATGATTTTGTTATCAACGTATTAAAGAATAATATTGCTGAAGAAGTAGAATTAAAAAGGTTTTATACAGTTCAAACGGCTTTTACTTTCTTACAATCAATCATTAATAAACACCCCGAAGTGGATGAGCCTTTGTTGATAAAGGTACTTCAAAATTCAATTGAACAAAACATAACGTATGACGATAAAACCTCTGATATTGTTAAACAATCACTTTTAAGCCAAGTGTCGCTTACTAGAGGAATGATTCAAATAGGAGAACGCGTTATTTCTAAAGGTGAATTGGTAACACCTGAGAAATATCAAATATTAGAATCTCTTAAAAACGAATATGAAATTCAATTAGGTGCTTCCTCTAAGTACTTGACTATCCTGCTTGGACAAATTTTATTAGTCTGCATTTCAATTGCTGTATTGGTTTTATTCTTTTTTTCTTTCCGAAAGGATGTTTTTCACGATAATAAAAAAATCGTCTTTATTTTATTGTCTATTTTTTTAATGGTTTTTGTTACAAGTATGACCATTAGATTTAATGAAGAAGTGCTTTATTTGATACCGATATGCATTGTTCCTATTATGATTAAGGTGTTTTTTGATACACGTTTGGCATTGTTTGTCCATATTGTTACCATTATTATTATTGGCTTTTTGGTTCCTAATAGTTTTGAATTTATATTTCTTCAACTAATAGCAGGTATTATTTCTATTATAAGCGTTGCAGATCTTAAAAAGCGTTCGCAGTTATTTATTACTTCTTTTCTCATTTTTATTACCTATTCAGCCACCTATTTTGGAATGACTATTATGCAAGAAGGCACCACAGAAAACATTTATTCCTATTACTTTATATGGTTTGCTGGCAGCTCCACTTTAACGCTTATCTCCTACCCTTTAATTTACATTAATGAGAAAATATTCGGATTGGCAACCGATTTCTCATTAATAGAACTATCAGACACCAACTCAAAACTTCTCAGAGAACTATCTATGAAAGCACCTGGCACTTTCCAACATTCCTTACAAGTGGCAAACTTGGCACAAGAGGCAATTTATCAAATCGGAGGCAATCCTATGTTGGTAAGAACAGGCGCTTTGTATCACGATATTGGTAAAACCGATATGCCCATGTTTTTTATCGAAAATCAAACGGTTGGTTTAAATCCTCACGATGAATTACTCTATGAAGATAGTGCAAAAATAATTATTAGCCACGTCATTAAAGGAGTTGAAAAAGCAAGGAAAGCTAAAATACCCGAATATGTGATTGATTTTATTCGTACCCATCACGGAACAACCAAAACACGTTTCTTTTATAACTTGTTTATAAAAAACAATCCCAATATTGCCATTGATGCAAGCATTTTCACATATAAAGGACCAATCCCCTACTCTAAAGAAACTGCAGTTATTATGATGGCTGATGCTGTTGAAGCTGCTTCGAGAAGTATTAAATTACCAGATGAGGATAAAATAAGCGTTTTGGTTGATACAATTATTAATTTCCAAATAGAACAAGAGCAATTCATCAATTCTAATATTACTTTTCGCGATATAAGCACCATTAAAAAAGTATTTAAGAAAAAATTAATAAATATTTT
>MNXO01000088.1 GCA_001872995.1 Bacteroidetes bacterium CG2_30_32_10
ATTTTATTATTTACTTATGATTATTTAATTGATTATCAATTAAATTCAAAATATTTTATCAAATATTAAATTAAAATTCTAAATTTACCTGCTGATTTTAATTCAATAAGGATATGGAACAAAAAATTGAAATTATTAACAATTGGAATCTGAAAAAAGTTTTTCACGAATTGGAAGCTGGAAATATTAAAATTCCTCGTTTTCAAAGAGGGTATGTATGGGAACGTTCAAAAACAGTTAAATTATTAAATAGTATCAATGCACAATATCCTATTGGTTCTATATTTCTATGGATTGCACCAAAAGAATTTCGCGATTTTATTAAAGAATCAGAAGATTTTAGTATTCCAGCTAATCCAAATGCAAGTACTTTTCAGTTTATTCTCGATGGGCAGCAGCGTATTTCTTCACTTTATGCTACGTTACGCGGTAAACTGATTGATTTCGTTGACTATAAATCTATTCATTATCATTTAGAAAAAGAGAAATTTGTTATTCCTCGTTCTGATAAAGATAAAAACACTGTTCCTGCTTGGAAACTCCTTGATGAAAAGGAGTTTATTGAAATTTATTCAGATTTAACAAATAAAGACAGAGAGCATAACACAAATTATGCCGCAAACTGGCGAAAGTGTCAAGATAATCTCATGAATTATCCTATCAGTATTGTGAGAACTTATAATAGCAATGTGGACGAAGTGGTAGAAATTTTTGAATTAATTAATCAAGGAGGCAGACGATTATCGCTGTATGACCTTGTGCATGCGAGTGTGTGGAGTGAACAATTTGATCTCACTCAAAGAATTTCTGATTTTTCGCTTGAAAACAATGTAATGAAATTAGGTGGTCTTAATAATAAAGTTTTTATCCAATCAATAGCACTAAATGCGTTTGATGATTGTAAAAACATTGACCAATTAAAACTTTCTTCCAAAATTTGTATTGAATTATGGGATAAAACAACTAAAGCAATCGTTTTGGCACTTGAATTTCTTAAATCTATTGATATTCATACAAACATTACATCTTATTTTTCACAAATTACGATATTACAATATTATTTTTTTAAAAGAGATTTGGCTAAAACTAATGATAAACATAAAAAATATTTAGAAGACTGGTTTTGGAAAACAAAAAAAAGTAAACGTTATTCATCAAGTAGTTCTAAGAAAATCAGAGAAGATGCTATTTGGATACTTAAATTAATTAAAAAATAATCGCTCACTATGTTGCTTATATATACTCATCATACTACTTCACGAATTAATTATATATTTAATCTTATTTTCGGTAATATTCTAAAAACAGATTATCGAATTACCAATAATATTGATGATTATAAAAACTATAATGCTTGCAAAATAAATTATTCTAAGACCTCTATTGAAGAAAATGAAATTTTTATTTACGCTGTCAATTTACTTTTTGAAACGTATATTAAACAACCAGAGATAAAAGTTACGGAATGGAATAATACAAAAATATTTTTCCAAAACGAAAATGCAAATGCTTCGCTACCTTTCGATGTTTTTGCATCAAGCTTTTACCTAGTTTCTCGTTACGAAGAGTACATCCCTCATTTGCGTGATAAGCATAATAGGTATAAACCAAACGGAAGTATTGCTTACCAAAATGATTTTCTTCAAAAACCAATTGTAAACATTTGGGCACAAATTATTCAAAAAATCATTTTCGATAAATATCCTGATATTATTTTTGAAAAGAGAAACTACCGCTATATTCTAACTTTTGATATTGATATTGCTTATGCTCATAAGTATAAAGGGTTTCACCGTACCTTTTTTTCATATTTAAAATTGCTTAAGAATTTTAAATTCAAAGAGATGATTATAAGAACTAAAACTATATTTGGTTCATTAAAAGACCCTTATGACAATTTTGAATATATGATAGGCATTCAGCAAGCTTTTAAGTTGTCAGCGGTATATTTTTTTTTATTAGGTGATTTCAGTACTTATGATAAAAACCTTTCGCATTTAAATTCAAAGTTCCAATCATTAATAAAACACATATCCGATTACGCCGATGTGGGAATTCATTCATCCTATGCTTCAAACAAAAAGCACGATATGCTTCAAATAGAAATTGACCGTTTAAAAAGCATTGTAAACAAAGAAATAACAAAAAATAGACAACATTTTCTAATGCTTAATTTGCCATTTACCTATCTCAATCTTTCTGAAGTTGAAATCACTGATGATTATACGATGGGTTATGCTTCCGAACCTGGTTTTAGAGCAAGCATTTGCACTCCTTTTTTATTTTATAATTTAAATATGGAGTACGAAACAAATATTACTGTTCACCCATTTGCTTACATGGAAGGCACTTTTGCAGAATATAAAAAAATGAAACCATTTGAAGCCCAAGAAATAATTAAACAAATGATTGATGAAGTTAAAGCGGTTGGCGGAGATTTTATTTCATTGTGGCACAATCATTCATTAAGCAATGAAGAAGAATGGAAGGGTTGGAGAAAAATATTTGAAGAAACTATTGATTACGGCACTTGTTAATGATTACCCAAACAATAATTGATGGAAATAAGGTATCTGAAACATAAAGAAATAGATAAAGACAAATGGGATAACTGTATTGAAAAAGCATTTAACGGAATCATATATGCTTATTCATGGTATCTTGATATTGTTTCAGAAAACTGGGATGCACTCATTGAAGATGATTATAAAACAGTATTTCCCCTTACGCAAAAAAAAAAAATATGGTACTAATTATCTCTATCCGCCTTTTTTTACGCAACAATTAGGTGTTTTTTCTATTGATATGCTTACAGATGAAAAGGTAGAACAGTTTATTAATTCAATTCCATCTAAATTTAAGTTTGTAGAAATCTACTTAAACAAATACAACACACCCAGTGATATTGTTTACCAACTCAAACCCAATAAAACCCATGAATTAGATTTAATTGTGAGTTATGAACAACTTTACCAAAAATATTCAACCAATACCAAACGCAACATTAAAAAAGCCATAAATCAAAGCGTAAGCATTCAAAAAAACACTTCTGCCAATGAAATTATTAACTTATTTAGAAACAATAGGGGGAAAGATTTAAAAACATTAATGGAAAACGATTATAACAGACTAAACCAATTGATTAATATGCTTATTAGCAAAAATAAAATTGAAATTTGGTCTGCTTATAATATAAAAAACGAACTATGTGCAGGCGTTTTTTTTGTGAATTCTAATCACAAAACTATTTTTTTGTTTTCTGGCAGAAATGCCGAGGCAAAAGAAAATGGTGCAATTTCGTATCTTATTAACCAATATATCATTGAAAATGCTCAAAAAGACCTAATATTTGATTTTGAAGGTTCCAACGACGAAAACCTTGCTAGATTTTATAAAGGCTTTGGTTCTAAGGAATGCATTTACTATCAATTGAAAATCAACAATCTTCCTTGGTTTTATAAAATTTTAAAAAAATAAAATTATTTTTAATTTTCTTATTAAATATAAGTAATTTGCAATCAAAATCAATAGCTAAAAATAACTAAAAAATTAAACAATGGTAACAATACTTGGAAACGAAAATTCTATGCTCAATCAGTATATTGCAGAAATAAGAGATGTAGAAATTCAAAAAGATAGTATGCGTTTCAGAAGCAATTTATATCGAATTGGTGAAATCTTTGCATACGAAATCAGCAAAAAAATTGAATGGGATAAAAAAGAAATAACTACTCAACTTGGCGAAGCAATTGTTCCGGTGCTTAAAGAATATCCTGTACTTGCGACAATTCTTAGAGCTGGTTTACCATTGCATCAGGGGATGCTAAACTTTTTTGATAAATCGGAAAATGCTTTTGTTTCTGCTTATCGCAAACACCATAAAGATGGCTCTTTTGATATTAAAATAGAATATTGTTCAAGTCCTTCGCTCGAAAACCGTTTGCTAATACTTTCTGACCCTATGCTTGCTACAGGCTATTCGATGCATTTAACTTATAAAGAGCTTATTAAAAAAGGAAAACCTTCGCATACTCATATTGTTGCCGTTATTGCCAGCTCGCAAGGTGTTGAATATATTAAAAAATATTTTTCAAGTTCCAATATTTCGCTTTGGGTTGGTGCTGTTGATGATGAATTAACTGCGCAAGCTTATATTGTTCCTGGGTTAGGAGATGCTGGCGATTTAGCTTATGGAAAAAAATTATAACCTTTCTAAAATTTAAAAACCCTACTTATTATAAATAAGTAGGGTTTTTTTAATTAATGATGTGTAAATTCGTTTCTATTTATGATTTATTTTCATCAATTTGAACTGAATTCATTGCAACTGCTGATTTTTCAAGTTTTAGGCGTGTTTGACCTTCTACTTCAATAGTAAAAGTGGTTTCGCCAACTTCAATTATTTTTCCATGGATTCCGCCAATAGTAATAATTTTATCACCTTTTTTAATATTTTCTCTGAATTTTCTTATTTCTTTATTTTTTTTCATCTGAGGACGAATCATAAAGAAATAGAAAACAACAATAATTAAAAGTAATGGTAATAAAGTCATTAAACCATTGCCTTTTCCGCCATCTGGCGAAGCCATAAGAAATACACTTAGTAACATGTTCATATTTATCTGATTTTAATTAATTTAAACTGATTTATTTATATTAAGGTTCTACAATTTCTACTTTTATTTTTAAAATTACGGTATTGGGCTGTGTATTAGCAGAAACATTTATCGTTTTATTTTGGATGCCTTTTTTACCTTCGCTATTAAATTGAACATCAATTTTCCCAGATTTACCTGGTGCAATAGGATTTTTTGGAAAACTAGGAACGGTACATCCGCAACTGCCTGATGCTCCTGTGATAACCAAATCTGATTTTCCAACATTTTTAAATTGAAATGAATAAGTAACTTTTTCACCTTGTATTATTTTTCCAAAATCATGATTATCGGTTTCAAACTGAAATTTGGGTAATGAAGAGATATCATTGCCGCCATTCGCTGTAATGGGATTATTCACAATATCAGTAGATATTCTATTATTATTATTGCAAGATGTTAAAATGGCAAATGTTAATAATAGCAATGAGATATTTTTACTAAGCATAATTTTATTTATTATTTGGCAAAATTAAGTAATTTTTATTATTAAAATAATTATTCAACTAAACCTCTTCCTATTTTTTTAATTAATCCTTGTCCTTTAAGTTCTGTTACCATTTTGTCTAAAATACCATTAATGAAATTCTTGCTCTTAGCGGAACTATATATTTTTGATAGTTCAATATATTCGTTAAATGTTACTTTGATAGGAATAGTTGGGAATTCTGTTATTTCACAAATAGCCATTTTCATTAATAAAATATCTATCATTGCAATACGCTCAACTTCCCAGTTTTTGGCTTTTTCAGAAACTAATTGTTCAAATTTCTTATTATTAATAATTGTTTTTCGAAATAAGTCAATCATAAACTTTCTGTCTTCGCTAAAATGGTCTTCTCCAACAGGTGCATCGTCAAACAAAGGTGCAAGTGCAGTAGTTTCATCTGATTTATCATTAAATAATTTAAATGTTTTAAGCACCATTAAATGAGCTATCTCAATATCTTCGTACCAAAAAATACTTTTTTCTTCATAAAATTGCAATAAATCAGGAAAATCTCCAATATATTTTTTGTATAATTTTTGAATAATATCTCTATCGCTTGCATAAGTATGCTTTTCAGATTTCATATACGCTGTATATTCATCTGACACTTTAATGGTATTATAAATTTTTTTAATAAGCTCTGGTTCGTTAGACCAAGATATCATCCGATTATGTACTTCCTTTTGAAAGGATATATTCGTGTTTATGTGCTTGATAAAACGGTTATTAATAAACCTAATATTGGGATTGATTTCTTCTTCCGTAGGCAGGTATTTTAGTTTGGCATCATCAGTAGTTCTTTCTGCTAAAGAAACAATCTCAACCAACATCGAAAGTTGATAAAGGTATAAATCATATATTTTATTGATATTTTTTAGTAGTTCTCGCTCTCCGTTTGTTATATTGTCGTTTTTGGCTTGAAAGAATGCGTATAATGACTGCATTGCTTTTATTCGGAGAAATCTTCGATTTAGCATAATTATTTCAGAACGATTATTGTTTTTACTTTGAGGACTGCAAAATTAGGATAAAATATTAAACAAAATGAAAATATTAATAAAAAATTCTTAGTTTGTGAAGAAGTAAAATTTTGTTATTTGAAAAAAAAATCTCACCTTTGCACCCCTAATTTTTAATTTTTAATAATTTAATACTTAATTGAAATGCCAACAAGAATAAGATTACAGAGAAAAGGTAAAAAAGGAAATCCTTTTTATCATATTGTAATTGCGGATGGTCGTGCACCACGAGATGGTAAATGTATTGAGACTATTGGCACTTATAATCCACTAACAGCACCAGCTACTATCGTTTTAGATAATGATAAAGCAATGCAATGGCTTCAAAGCGGAGCTTCTCCTTCGGAAACAGTACTTGCTATTTTAAAATTCAAAGGTATTGTTTATAAATATCACTTATCAAAAGGAGTTAAAAAAGGTGCTTTAACACAAGAACAAGCTGACACTAAATTTAATGCTTGGTTAGAAGAAAAAGAAACCAAAATTAAAAGTAAATTAAACTTGAAATCTCAAGAAGAAAGACAAGTTGAAAAGAAATTAATGGAAGCTGAAGTAAAAGCTAATCAAAAAAAATCGGAAGCTGTTGCAGCTAAAAGAGCTAAAGAAGCTGAAAAGTTAGCCGAAAAAAATGCTCCTAAAGAAGAACCAGTTGTTGATGCTACTATTGAAGAAAAACCAGCGGAAGAACCTTCAACAGAGCAATCTACCGAACAAGCATAAATATTTGTTTTTGAGATATGTTAAAAAACGATTGTTTTGAACTTGGACACATCTCAAAAACTTCTGGATTCAGAGGAGCTTTAGTTTTTATGCTCGATGTGGATGTTCCAGAAAATTATAAAAAATTGGAATCAGTATTCATTGATATTAATGAAAAGCTGGTTCCTTTTTTTGTTAAAAGCTTTCATTTACCTAAAAATAGCAGATTCGCTACTGTTCAATTAGAAAATGTAAATGATATAGAACAGGCTAAACCATTAATTCATCATAAACTATTTCTTCCTCTTACATTATTAGCACCATTAGAGGGTAATCAATTCTATTATCACGAAATCATTGGATTTGATGTGATTGATGAAGTAAATGGAAATATTGGCAAAGTTACCAGCATTATTGATATGCCACATTATGCTATTTTGCAAGTTGATGCAAATGGCAAAGAAGTATTAATTCCTGCTATTAAAGATATTATTATAAAATTAGACCGCAATAACAAAGTCTTATCTATTAAAGCACCCGAAGGATTAATTGAAATTTACACCAAATAAATATTCTAAAATTACAATTTCTTGTTTGTAAATAGTAGAATTATTAATAGTTTTGCTCTTATTTATTTACTTAAAGCTTAAAATAATTATGAAAGTTACAATTGTTGGTACTGGCTATGTGGGATTGGTTACTGGTGCTTGTTTTTCAGAAGTTGGCATTGATGTTACCTGTGTGGATATTGATAAACAAAAAATTGATAACTTAAACAAAGGAATTATCCCTATTTATGAACCAGGCTTAGATGAAATTGTGGACCGAAATATCAAAAAAGGTCGTTTACATTTTACTACAAATTTGGCTTCTTCTTTGGATAAGTGCGAAGTTTTGTTTATTGCTGTAGGCACACCTCCAGATGAAGATGGTAGTGCCGACCTTCAATATGTTTTGGCAGTTGCTAGAGAAACTGCCAAAAATATGAATGATTATTTATTGGTTGTTACTAAAAGTACGGTGCCTGTTGGCACAGCGAGTAAAGTAAAAAATGCAATCAACGAAGAATTAAACAAACGTAATGCTCAAATTCCCTTTGATGTTGCTTCTAATCCCGAATTTCTAAAAGAAGGTGCCGCTGTAGATGATTTCCTTAAACCAGATAGAATTGTTGTTGGACTCGAGTCAGAAAGAGCTGAGGAACTTATGAAACGTTTATACAAGCCTTTTACACTGAATGGACATCCTGTAATCTTTATGGATATTGCATCTTCTGAGATGACAAAATATGCTGCTAATTCGATGCTTGCTACAAAAATAAGTTTTATGAATGATATGGCAAACCTATGCGAAATAATGGGCGCCGATATAAATATGGTTCGCAAAGGCATTGGTAGCGATTCTCGCATTGGCAATAGATTTATTTATCCAGGTATTGGTTATGGTGGCTCTTGTTTTCCTAAAGATGTTAAAGCATTGATAAAGACTGCAGACGAAAACAAATACAATATGCGTGTTTTAAAAGCAGTTGAAGATGTTAATGATGACCAAAAATCTGTTTTGTATAATAAATTATTTAAGCATTTCGCTGGAAACATAAATGGTAAAACCATTGCTTTATGGGGTCTTTCTTTTAAACCACTTACTGATGATATGCGCGAAGCTCCAGCATTAGTAATAATAGAAAAATTAGTAAAGGCAGGCTGCAATGTTATTGCTTATGACCCAGTGGCTATGGAAGAAGCAAAACGCAAATTAGGAAATTCTATTAAATATGCTTCAGAACAATACGAAGCACTTAAAGATGCAGATGCCTTGCTTATTGTAACTGAATGGCCCGAATTTCGTTTTCCAGACCTTATTAAAGTAAAGTCTCTTCTAAAACACCCTCTCGTTTTTGATGGACGAAACATATACGACCGTAAAGAAATGATTGATAATGGCTTTATGTATTATTGTATCGGAATAAGAAGCTAATGTATTATTCTCATTCAATAAGCTATGAAAAAAATCGAAATTTGTAAAAATAACATCTATCATTACGATAAATTACCTGATAGAAATGAATTAGAAGTATTTACAAATTTAATAACTACAAAAAATCTTATTATTGAACGTATTATTTCTAAAGGATGGAATAAAGTTGAAGATAAATGGTACGATCAAGAAAATGATGAATGGGTTTTATTGTTAAAAGGCTTAGCTACGCTTGAATTTGAAAATAATCATTTAATAGAGCTTGTTGAAGGCGATTATATACTTATTTCATCTCATCAAAGGCATAAAGTAATAAAAACTAGTTCTAAACCACCTTGCATTTGGCTTGCTATTCATTTTAACAACTCAAATTAACTATTTAAGTAAAGATTGATATGCTAACACAACGGCAATTATCACTGCAATATCTTGCACAAACAAGCAATTCGCCTATAGCACTTGAAATTGTTAAAGCCGAAGGAGTTTATCTTTATGACTTGCTTGGTAAAGAGTATATTGATTTAATTTCTGGAATTTCCGTGAGTAATGTGGGGCATCGACATCCCAAAGTAGTAAAAGCAATTAAGGAACAGCTTGATAAATATATGCATTTGATGGTATATGGCGAATATATTCAATCACCACAAGTGCTTTTAGCTCAAAAATTGGTAGAGAATTTGCCAAGTTCTTTAAATAACGTTTATCTTGTTAATTCTGGAAGTGAAGCCATTGAAGGGGCTTTGAAACTTGCTAAACGTTTTACAAGAAGAACTGAAATTATTGCATTTAAAAATGCTTATCATGGTAGTACCCAAGGGGCATTGAGTATTATGGGTAATGAAGAGATGAAAAATCCATTTAGACCATTATTGAGTGATATTACATTTTTAGAATATAACAATATAAGTCAATTAAATCATATAAGCAACAAAACTGCCTGTGTAATCGCAGAAACAGTTCAAGGCGAAGCGGGTGTAATAGTTCCAAATAAAGAATTTTTTGTTGCCTTACGAAAAAAATGTAATGAAAATGGGGCTATTCTCATTCTCGATGAAATTCAAACAGGATTTGGAAGAACAGGTAGCTTATTTTGTTTTCAACAATTTGGAATTGTTCCTGATATAATTACTATTGCCAAGGGAATGGGCGGTGGAATGCCTATTGGTGCTTTTATTGCTTCCAAAGAGATGATGAATTCATTGGCTGACAACCCTGCTCTTGCACATATAACAACTTTTGGTGGAAATCCTGTATGTTGTGCTGCGGCTCTTGCCACACTTAATGTTATTTTAGAAGAAAATCTTTCAAATGAAGCATTAAATAAAGAAAAAATATTCCGAACTTTATTAAAACATCCAAAAATAAAGAGTATTTATGGTAGAGGGTTATTGCTTGCTATTGAATGGAATGAAAATATCAATAATATTGAATTAATCAATCGCTGTATCAATAAAGGAGTTATTGTTGATTGGTTTCTTTTCTGTGCTAATCGTATGCGTATTGCACCTCCTCTCACTATAACTCCTGCCGAAATTGAAAAATCATGCCATATTATTATAGATTGCATTGAAAATTAGCCAAAAGAGCGTATAATTTATTTTTTTATCCATTTTCCAATTTTGCTTTGCAATTGGTTAGAGGTTACTGGCTTTGATAAATAGTCATCCATTCCCATTTCTATATATTTTTCGGCATCCCCCTCCATTGCATTCGCACTTAACCCAATAATAACAGGTAAATTATTATATTTTGTTTTCAATTCTTTAACAGCTGTAATTCCATCCATAATCGGCATTTGTATATCCATTAATATGACATCAAATTCGTTTTCTTTAAATACATTTAATGCCTCTAATCCATTATTAGCAGTTATTACTTCACAACCAAACTTTTCTAACATTATAGAAACAACTTTTCTATTTATAAATTTATCTTCAACTAATAAAACCTTTGCTTTAATATAAATTTCGGTAATATCTTGATTTATATTGTCTTTGATAGGTAAATTGGTTGAAACATTCGTTATAAAAGTAAACCAAAAAGTACTTCCTTTGTCTTCTTCACTAAATAAGCCAATTTCACCATTCATCATTTGAACTAATTCCCTACAAATAGCTAACCCTAAACCAGCTCCTTCAAAAGAGCGTGCCAACGATGAATCCACTTGACTAAATTTATCGAAGAGCTTTGTTTGATTTTCTTTTTTTATTCCAATACCTGTATCTATTACTTCAACCTTAAGTTTTGCATTTTCATTGCTGAGCAATTCAACCAAAGAGAAGTTAACTTTAATAGAACCTTCATTGGTAAACTTAATAGCATTAGAAATCAAATTGCTTATTATTTGATTCAAACGTTTTTCATCGCTAATAAATTGTTTTGGGAAATCATTGTTATAACTTATTTCTAGTACCAATGATTTTCCTTTAATAACACCAATAAATGCTCCATGAATTTTGCTAATAAATAAATCAATATCAATATTGCTAAGGTATAGTTCCATTTTGCCCGCTTCAATTTTAGATAAATCAAGAATGTCATTGATAATGCTCAATAGACTTTCGGAAGAGCTTTTAATGGTGTCTATATAATCAATTTGAGTTGAATTTAAATCGGTACCAGACAATATTTCGGTCATCCCAATTATTCCGCTCAATGGGGTCCGAATTTCGTGGCTCATATTAGCCAAAAATTGTTGTTTAATGGTTGCTGTTGATTTAGCAATAATAATATTTCGCTGTAGTTCTTCGTTTTGAATATGTTCGGTTATATCGCGGAAAATACTTAGGATTAAACGTTCATTGGCTGCGTTTTTTATAAATGCATTGGTTATTTGAAGCCATTTTTTTTTATCATTCCATAAGGTAAATTCTTTTTCTTCTACTTCTGCAATTGAATTAGATTTTATTTTTTTTGAAAATGATTTACTTATATGATTTTTTTCGGTTTCATTAAAAACTATAGCTAAATGATGCCCCTCTATTTCTTGCTTTTCTTTTTCAAACAGTTTGCAATACGCTTGGTTTACAACTATAGATTTACCTGATTCATCAATTAAGCGCATACCGTCTAATGATTTTTCCCAAACACTTCTAAATTGGCTTTCCGAAATTTTCAAAGCTTCTTCTGCCATTTTGCGGTCGCTAACATCTCTGATTAATGCTAATGCTTTGTCGGTGCCTAATTTAACCAATCTGTATTCATAATATTTCCTAAATTCATTAACTATAACAGAGTAATCAAACAATTGGTCCTGTCCTGTTTTAAAAAGAGTGTTTAAATGATTTATAGTTAATGATGCTAATTCATTTGGAAGCACTTCGTTGATTGATTTGCCAATGAATAGTTCTTTGGTAACGAGGAGATTATCATCTTTATAGCGATAATCAATAAATTTATAATCTTTAGAGAAAACAAACATTTGGTCAGGGTTTGCTTTTAGAAGTGCCGTATTTCTTTCTTGGCTTTCTAAAAGAGCCTCTTCTGCTTGTTTATGTGCTGTTATATCAGTAATAGTACCAATGTATCCATTAATATCGTTGCCATTCCATTCTGGTACTGCATTTCCAATTACCCATACTATAGAACCATCGGGTTTTAGAAATCTATATTCTGCAACAGATGTTTTTTTGTTTTGCGAATCTTTCTCCCAATTATTTTGAATTTTTTCTTTGTCTTCAGGATGCACCGCTTTGAGCCAACCATTGCCTAAAGCATCTTCATAAGATAAACCCGATAATTCCATCCATTTTGGGTTTACATAAGTGGTATATCCATCTTTTCTTGTTCTAAATATGCCAACCGGCGATACTTGTGCAAGTGTTTTAAATAATTGTTGACTATCTTTTAAAGCTTCTTCAGCCTGTTTGCGTTTGGTGATGTCTCTTAGAATGCCTTCGTGGCGTATTACTTTTCCTTTCTCGTCTTTAATGTACCAACCGCTTTCTTCTGTCCAAATAATTGATCCATCTTTTTTCTTAAAACAAAGCTCTAATAATTCTTCTTTTTCATTGGGATAAATTCCTTCTTTTCTATCATTAATATTTACATATAAGTCTTTTCTGATATCAAGTTTGAGCATTTCTTCTTTGGAGGAGTAGCCAAACATTTGCACCATCGCATCGTTTACTGAAATAAACTTACCCGAAGGAGTGCTTTGGTACACGCCATCGGTCATTTGAGAAACCAATTCTTTATATTTTTTACCGCTTTCAATTAAAGCACCTTCCACTTTTTTTCTTTCTGTAATATCTGCTACAGAAATTAAACCAGCTGGTTTGCCTTCATATTGAATAGTAGAACCAGTTAAATAAACCCATCTTGTTTCTCCTTTTTTATTGATAATGCGAAACTCATAGCTTGGAGTTATGCTCTTTCCGCTTTGACGTTGAATACCTATTTTTTTTACTTTATCAAAATCTTCAGGATGTATGAAATCCCAAAAATGCATTTTATAAAGTTCTTCAGCGGTGTATCCTGAAATAATTTCGCCTGCAGGATTAGTATATATCCAATAATCTTCTTTATAAATCATAATGGCAAAAAGGCTTGACTCAGCAAGGGTTCTAAATTTTTCTTCGCTTTCTTTTAAAGCAATTTCAGCCAATTTGCGTGAAGTTATATCTGCAGATGACCCCAATACTCCAATAATTTTTTTGTTTTCGTCATAAATAGGTATTTTATTGGTATCTAACCAAACCGATTTTCCATTTATTTGATTTAATGGTTCAATAATGTGTAATTTTGCTTTGCCACTTTTTATCACAGATTGGTCGTCTTTGTGGTATTTTTTTGCATGTTCTTTACCAATAGGTAAATCTAAATCGGTTTTACCTATTATTTCTGCAGGTGAAGATAAACCAACTGCTATGGCAAAGGCTTGGTTACAACCTAAAAACCTTGAATGTAAGTCTTTCCAAAAAACTAAATCAGGGAAATTGTCTATTACTGTTTCAAGCATTTCTTGCGACTTATGCAAATCACTTTCTGCTTTTTTTCTTGTCGTTATATCTCTGATAGTTGTTAATATTCTATCTTTACCACATAACTTACAATGCTTAATATTTACTTCTACCCAAAAGAGTTCTCCATTTTTCTTTTTTGCTTGCCATTCATGGGTGTTTTGTTGAAATTCTTTGGTTTTTTGAAGCATTTTTATTAAAATTTCTTCAGAAAAACCTTCTTTATTGGCACTTAAATTAGATAAGTTTCCAGAAATAATTTCTTCTTTGTTATCATAGCCATACATTTTAAGGGTTGCCAAATTTAAATCAATTATTTTGGCAGTATTACTGTCAAAAATTATTAATGCATCGCTTGTAGAATCAAATATTTCCTGATAGTTATGCTGACTTTCTGCAAGATTTTCGCGTACTTCTATCAGATTTTCGTTGGTTTGACGAAGTTCTTCGATGAGTTGAACATATTCTTGAAATTGTTTTTGAATTTCTTGATTTTTGAGTTCTATCTCAGCATTTTTGATGAGAATTTGTTTCTCTTGCTTGTATTTTTCAGTAATATCTTTGAAAATTGCAACTACTTGTAAATGTGATGGTTGATATGCGGTAACATCAAATACTCCATTTATTATATCATCTTTGTATGTTATTTGTTCAGTATGCCATGTGCCGCCATTCAAGGCTATTTCTCTATATTTTTCTGGCACTTCTGTTTTGGAGAGCTGTGGGAATATTTCATCCATTTGTTTTCCAATAAATGGGAGATGGACAATGCCTAAAATATTGTCAGCTGCTTTATTTGCACCAATAAATATTAGTTGTTCTTGCTCATTTATTTTATAAAAGTGCATACCCCAAGGGGCATAAGAAATGGTTTTATAAAAAATTTCTTCTTTTTCGATAACTTGATTTTCTAATTCGCTTTTTTTAATTCTTTCTTTTAAGATGATGGCATATTTTTGTAATGCTACCGCCAAGGTTTCTTCTATTTTATCTGATTTTATTAGAAAATCAATGGCACCTAATCTAATTGCTTGGAGTGCGAGTTCAATTTCGTTATCTGCAATCAAAAAAATGATGCCTACCGGAATATTATAATTATAAATTTGTTCGATTATTTCTAAACCAGATATATCTGACAAAGCGTTATCAACAAAAACTAAGTCTGGTAATGTTTCTCTGGCAGATAAATATTCTAATGCCTTTTGACCTTCAGCAATAACCCTAACTATCGAGTGATTTCTCTCGAAGCTCTTCTTTAAAGATAGCGAATTTTCCTTATCATCTTGAATAAGTAAAATGCTTATTTCTTTATTTGGGTTATTTTTCATTAACGAATTGTAAGAAAATAGTTTATGGTAATGATTTATAAAAATCAAATTTACTAATAATAGAACATAAAATCAAGTTAATCCTTTGTTCTATGTCAATAAATTATTTTTTATTAATTACAAAGTTAGCGATATGTTCGAGAGGTAATATTTTATCAACGCCACCAAGTTTAATTGCTTCCTTTGGCATACCAAATACAACACAAGATTTTTCATCTTGAGCAATGGTAAATGCTCCAGCTTCTTTCATTTCTAATAATCCTTTAGCCCCATCATCGCCCATACCAGTCATTATAATTCCAATGGCATTTGCACCTGCATACTTTGCAGTAGAGCGAAAAAGCACGTCAACTGATGGGCGATGTCTATTGACAAGAGGTCCTGATTTGATTTCAACATAATATCTGGCACCACTTCTTTTTAGCAGCATGTGGTAATTGCCTGGAGCAATTAAAGCTCTGCCTCTGAGAACACTGTCGTTATTTTCAGCTTCCTTAACCGTAATTCTGCATAATTCATTTAAACGATTAGCAAATGACCTAGTGAACATTTCTGGCATGTGCTGTACAATAATAATACCAGGCGAATCGTGAGGTAAAGCTTCAAGAAACTCTCTTAATGCTTCTGTTCCACCAGTAGATGCGCCCACAGCAACAACTAATTCTGTTGTTTTCAACATACTTGTTTGTTGTGCCTTTTGTAATATGACATCTGCCGATAGTTTGGGTGTAACTCCTAAGGTTGGAGTAATCATCTTTTTTCTTTCTATTTTTGAAATTGCTGCTGCTTTAACCGCATCGCATAATCTAATTTTTGATTCTTCGAAAAACTTCTTGGTATCAAGTTTGGGTTTGGTTATAATATCGATTGCCCCATATTCCAATGCTCTAATTGCTGTTTGAGAGCCTTTTTCTGTTAAACTCGAAATAATAACAACAGGTATGGGATGTTGTGTCATTATTTTCCTCAGAAAGGTTAAGCCATCCATTCTTGGCATTTCGATATCGAGGGTAATTACGTCGGGTATTTCGTCTTGTATTTTGTGTGCTGCAATATATGGGTCGGAGGCAACACCTATTACTTCTATTTCTTTGTCTGATTGAAATATGGAAGTTAATGTTTGTCTAACTACAGCTGAATCATCAACAATTAATACTTTATATTTTTTCATCTATGCTATTATAAAATAAATTATATAAGTATTTAGTCGCTATCGTTTAAATACAATGGGTTTTTCTTGATAAACTTATGTAAAACCACGCCAGTATTGGTATAAAATTGTATTTTTCTTCCAAAAGTTCCACCCATATTTTCGCTGATTATAGGAATGTGTTCACTTTTAAGCATTTCTTCGGCTATAATTATGTTTTGCGAACCAATTTGAAAATTACTATCTTTCGTTGTTTCAATAATTCTTCCTCCACCAAATGTCTTGGCAACTATGTCTTTTTTATTACTTCCAAGTGAAAGCATTTTATCAATTAGTTTTTCGATGGCTATATTTCCGAATTTTGGCGTTGCTAAACCAACTCCGTTCCAAAATGGTAGCATATAATGATTCATACCTCCAATTCGTAGTTTTTTATCCCAAAGACAAACAGATACACAAGAACCAAGAATAGTTTGTATTATTATTGGCTTATTTGTTGCAAATATTACTGTTGGTTGGAGGTAATGTATATCTATGCTTGTGTTTTGAATCATTATCATTCAATATTTTTATTTTTTATTTAATAAAAAATCGTTGTCATTATTAGCAAAATCATCAACGTTATTAGCGGCAATGCTTTCTGGGATGGTAACTACAAATGTAGTTCCGAGTTTATGACTATTGAGTTCGATATTTCCATTTATAATATCTAAAACAGATT
>MNXO01000092.1 GCA_001872995.1 Bacteroidetes bacterium CG2_30_32_10
ATTTTTTGTTCGATTTCTCTAACTTTCTTGCGTTTAAAATCCTCGCTAAATATTCGTTTGTGTCGTTCTTCTGTGCTTTGCTTAAATAATTGTCTTGTTGCCATCTTTTTTTTGAGTTAAAATTAATGTTTTATTTTCTTACTTTCCCTTTCAAAAACGGTCAGGCTATTTCAGGCACTAACATCATTATTGAAATTAATGTTCAGCTTACCTACGAAATCATTTCTATGATTTTAAGTTGGGCGGATGATGTACAAGTGCTCGAACCGAAAGAGCTTATAGATATTATAAAATCAAAACTTGATAATGCAAGAAAAAAGTACTAAAAAAGTTGATTTGAAAAATTTTTCTCTCTTCAACTTTTACTTTTGATCCTTTTTCAGCTTAATCGCTAATAGATAACTCAAGCCCCTTCCTATTTTAGCTCAATTAGTCAATATTTTAATTTCCATAATAAATAAAAGGAGCCCAGTAATAGGGTGTTCCCCATTTATTTGAATGTTTACCTTCAATAAACAATCTTTTCGTTTTATTGATGGCTTGCATATAGGTTATATTTTCTTTTTTAACCAGAGTGAAAACATCAATCATAAATTGGGCGGTAGATTTATCGTTTACTTGCCATAAAGAAGCAGAAATGCCATTTGCTCCAGCAACAATGAACGCCTGCGATAAACCCACAACACCTTCTCCTGAATATATTTTACCTAATCCTGTTTCGCAAGCAGAAAGATTAACAAAATCGGCATTGAGCTTTAATTCTGAAATCTCTCCCATTCTTAAAAAACCATCTTCAGTGGTGTTATCATCTGGGTTGAGAATAATTGCAGATAATTCAGGTATTTCGGGTATTCCAATCCCGTGAGTAGAAAAGTGAAGAATTTTATAGTCCATCAGTTTCCCAGTATTGGAAAGCTCTTTAATATTTTTTTCGTTTATCTCTTTTGCAGTTAAGGTATCGCAATCAGCAATAATTTTAGATAATACCCTCACTTCGGCAAGGCTTCCTGGCAGGTTTGCCCAATAAGCATAACCCAATTCGTTATAAATACTTTTAAGTGAAGCTTTATTAATAATTGCTTCGGAAGTTTTCTTTTGCAAATATTCTATTTGCTCATCATTTAGGTATTTTGCCATTGTTCCTTTCGAAACATTGAAGTTTAATGAATCTGTTTTTAGTATAAGGTCCGATATTTTCATATCTGACGCATAATTTTCTTTATTGTATATTGCACCACCTAATGCCAATAAGGTTTTGCGATTTGGTGAATAGCTTCTCTTTTTAATCATATTTAAAATGCTTAATGACTGCGTATATGAAACGTCTATTGATTGAACAAAATATTTGTTTTGTTTGTTTATTAATGTTTCAAATGGCAAAAAACCAAGTATTCCATCAGGTTCGATGATTAATGTGCTTATGTTGCTTAAAGATGGCTCGATTGGAGAAACCAAATACTCGAATAGCATTTTAGCCATTAACGATGTTTTTTCTTTTGTTGCTTTATCAGGATTAGGGAGGAAAAGTAATTTTCTATAATACTGAATTACGGATTCCATTTCTTGTTTTCTGGATTTCATTTCTGCATTAAGCAGCAATTGGTTGCTTTTAATATTTTCTGGAAGTTGGTCGTAGATGTAACTTTTTATTTCAACATCAAAGCTTTTTAAAACATTTTCAAGAAAAGATTTTTTGTTATTTTTTTTAACTACAACCTTGGTTTTAGTAATTACCATCATGGTTAAATCTTCTCTGTTGGTGGTAGCATAAACAATGACAGCGGTTTTTTCATCCAAAGTGCTTTGTATATCTTCTAAAGAAGAAATAGTAATGGAACTATCGTTTTTTGAGATTCTTTCGGCAAGCAATTTAGCTTTACTCAATTCAATGGTTTTAAAAGCATTGGGAATATCCTGTATAGAAAGATAAGCAAAAATTAAATCGTTGTAAGTGTTTATTTGGCTTTCAAAATATTCTCTTCTAATATCACCAGTTGCAGTTTTTCTTAATTTTTCCTTGATATTAACTGCTTTTAACAAACAATCGATGGCTTGAGCAAACTGATTTAAGCCAATATAAGCAGCTCCGAGGTTGTTGTAATCGATAGCCATATCGGCTTCTTTGTTAATCTTGCTATCTATTGTTAATGCTTTATTGAAGCATTGCTGTGCATTGTCAAAATCGTTTTTAGTCATATAAATAGTGCCTATATTGTTATAATCGCTGGCAATATTGTCTTCTTTTCCTATTTTTACATCAATATCCATCGCTTGTTTAAAGTTTTCTAGAGCTTTATCGGCATCTCCCATATTTTTATAATAACAACCAATGTTTGTAAATCCTATAGCTATTAGATTTTCATTATTAGATTGCTGGGCATAAGTCATTGCTTTGTTAAAATAGTCGAGGGCTTTGTTTAATTCGGCTTTTCTTTGGTAACACAAACCAAGATTGTTGTTTCTAATGGCAATTTTATCGAGTTGATTGATAATTATGTTTATTTCGAGGGCTTTATTAAAATAATCTATGGCTTCGTTGTATTTTCCCCACGCTTTATATATCAACCCTATGTTGTTAAAGGATTCGGCAATATCGTTTTGGTTGTTTGTTTTTTGGGCATCGCTCAATGCAGTTTTATAAAACTCAATGGCTTTGTCGTATTGTCCCCAGGTTGTATAAACTTTTCCTATATTGTTAGAAGAAGCAGCAATGCAATCGGAATTTTTTGTCAGAATTGCTGTTTGATATGCCTTTTGATAGAAAGCTAATGCTTCATTAAAATTATTGTTAACCATATAAATATCGCCAATTTTGTTGTATGTTTTAGTGGCATCAGAATAATTTTGTGATTTTATTTCATTATCGAGTGCCAAAGTATAATATTCTATGGCTTTTGAATATTCTGCTACGGCAAAATAAACATTACCCAAGCTTTTCCACGAAACAATAATGTTTTTCTCTTCCTTTTGTTTGATTGATAATTCTAATGCTTGGGTATAATACTCAATGGCTTGGGTAAATTGATTTGTTTTTAAATAAATATCACCGGTAGCTATAAAAAGTTGCACCTTATTTTTTGTGTTGCCTGATAATTTATCTATTTCAGAAGATTTTTGAATGTAAACCAAAGCACTATCGTATTTTCCAGCTTCCAAATAAGTAAGGGCAAGATTATTCAAAAGATTTAAAAGCTCATCATTACCGTCTAAAGTTTGATAAATATCAACTCCTTGTTTGAAATAGGCAATCGCATTCTCATATTGTCCACTTGCTTTGTAAGTAGTTCCGATATTATTCAAATCTATAGCTATATTTTTAGGGATGTTTAGTTCTTTATCAATATCGAGGGCTTGCAAAAAGTATTCTATGGCTTTTGTTTGGTTGTTTTGGGCATTGTATATGATACCAATGTTGTTCAGCACAGTAGCAATTTCGTTATTATTATTAAGGTTTTGAAGTATTTTAAGCGATTGCTGGTAGTATTCGATTGCTTTATCGGTTTGTTGCCAAGCATTATAAACCATACCAAGATTGTTGAGGGTTAATGCCATGTCGTTTTCATTTTCTTGTTCTTTGCTAAAGGAAAGGACTTTTTCGAAGTTATCGGCTGCTTTATCGAATTTAGTAGCATAATAATAGGAAACTCCAGCAAGGTGATGTAATTCGGAGATTTTAGAAGTGCTTAGTTCAGAAATATTAAACTCATCGTTAGCTAATTTTTCGTAAAGAGTAGCAGCATCGAGGTATAAACCAATTTGAGATAAGGAATCTGCTTTGCCTATTTGAGAAGAGATGTCTTGTGCTATTGAGTTATAAGCAAAAAAGAAGCATACACAAATAATAAGAAGCGTGAGTTTTCTGAGCATTTTGTTTTTCATTTTGTTTGGTTTTTATTTTAAAATAATGACCAATTTAACTTTATAGCTTATATTTTATTTCATAAAAATAGGAAAAATAGTATTCCAAAGTAGAAAAAAAATGAAAAAATTTGCTAATTAGCTAATGTAAAAAGGAAATTCGCATGCAATAAATATACAAGGAGACTTGGAAATTTATTCGGCTAGTGCCCACCCTTTATCTAATTTGGAATATTAGGATTACCTTGTAAAATAAGCGATATTATGCTTATTACTTATGCTTTTTCAAGTTTTTTTTAGGTTTTCGGGTTTCAACTTGGGGTTTCAGCTTAATAGTTTTGGGAACAATAAGTTTGTAGTATAAATAATGGAGCAAGAGAAGCGAAAGTATAAAAAAGAGCAACCAAAGAAAGGCAGCAATACCTGGTCTTGTTCGAAATATCATAGTAAATAGATTGCTTGCATTAAATCTACCAGCCATAAATTCGGGAAGTGTAATGTCAAAAAAAGTGTTAACTGAAATTCCTTTATAGACGCCATAATCAGGAATCATATAAACAAGTGTTGCTTTTGCAATCCAACTTGTGAGCAAACCAAATGCAGTAAATATAAAGAAAGCAATTTTGTTGAATTTCAAAGCGGAAAGCATCAGAATGCTTTCGTATAAAAGCAGAACAGCCAACACAATAAGATAACGTGGACCATAACTCCATCCACCCCACCATATAAAATAGCAGGAAATCATAGCAAAATAAGCAATAGTAAATATAGCCAAATAATTTGTTTTAAGCATTATGAGCCATTTGCTTTTAAGGTTTTCCTTGATAAAATAAAACATTGAAACAAACAAAAGCGGAGCAAAAATAAACAAACCCATATAACCGCTAAAAGATAAGCCCCATAAAGACTTAAAGGAAGGAAAACTAAATCCATAATTCTGATGTATTTCTTTGTAAGCAGTATCGGCATTATAGGCATAAGACATTGTGAGCAAACTACCAGAAGTATAATAATTGTAAAACAACAATACTAATAAGCCTGGCAAAAGACCAGTAGAAAAAAGAAACAAAGGTTTAATTTTTCTTTCATTTAAAAATATAAGTACAAACCAAATGGGTATTGCCAAACCTACTGGATATTCGGAAATAAAACTTAAGCCAAGAAAAATACCTGACCATAAGTATTTTCGTTCTTTAATAAAGTAATAGCTGAGCAATAACAATGCACCAGCAAATATATGATTGAAAAATGTTCCCGAATAAACAAATAAATAGGAACCATAAAAAGCAAGCATCAAATATATGGGGGAAAATGTGATTTTGTTCTTTTGTAAGCTAATGTATGTAATAATAAGAATTAATAAAAAAGGAAGAGAACCAACAATTAAACTACCCAGAAAAATGACGGGAGTGATAAAGAAGAATTCTGTAGTTCTACCATCAGGTAAGCCATTTATTCGCCATATATGGATGGGATAATATTGGTCAGCATATTTCAAAGCTTCAGTAAAGGTTGAATTTTGTAGTAAAACGTTAAATGGATAAACGAAAAAAGCAGGCAAAGGTGCTTTATCAGAATAGAAATGTTCACCTATTTTGCTTTTATCATCGCACATCTGGGCATAAGGGTCAATATTGTAAACACCTTTTTCGGAGAGCTGATAAACAGTAAATGCTCTTGAAAGCGTGCTTGGAGTAGTCCACATATCAAGATAATAGGAACACAAGAATAGATTGATAAAAACAAATGCAAGAAAAAACTTATGTTGTGGTTTCATTATATTTAAAAATTAACAATGGTTTAATTATTTCGACAAACCTACAAAATTTTTAAAAATTCACATCAACAAAGCTTAAAAAATTGTTTGAAGTTTGTAAGTAATAAAAAAAAGTGTAGGTTTGTACTAATACAATTCAAAAAAAGCGATGGAAACTGTTAAAACAATCTACTTGGGTGAATTAAGAACCAAGTCCACACATCTGCAATCGGGTTCCGAATTGCTCACCGATGCTCCCACCGATAATCATGGAAAAGGAGAAGCATTTTCGCCAACAGATTTGCTTGCAACTTCACTGGGTTGTTGTATGCTTAGTGTTATTGGCATTGCAGCACAATTGCACAATTTCAATATCGAAGGTACTGAAGTAAAGACAACCAAAATTATGGCTTCTAATCCTAGAAAAGTGGGAGAAATTATTATTGATATGTATTTTCCTCCTAACAATTATAGTGAAAAAGAAAAAAAAATAATTGAACAGGCTGTTAAAACTTGCCCCGTTACATTGAGCCTTCATCCTGAGGTGAAACAAACTATTACCCTGCATTATTAATAATAACTATAAATAATTTAAGTCGTTCATTTATGAAAAAGCAAATCAACGAAGGAATTATAAATATGATTACCATTACAGTATCAGCAAATGATACTGCTGCACGTTATGGTTCTGGATTAATAGAAGTATTTGCAACTCCGGCAATGATAGGCTTAATGGAAAATACAGCCCAATCGAGTGTAGCAGAATTGCTCCCTTCAGGTTCCATTACTTTAGGAATAGAAATAAATGCAAAACATTTGAAAGCCACACCTGTTGGGATGAAGGTTACTTGCAAATCTGTTTTAACCAAAGTTGATGGGAAAAAACTAAGTTTTAATATTCAAGCTTGGGACGAAAAAGGCGAAATTGGAACAGCTACTCATATTCGATACATTGTAAATGCAGCAAAATTTATGGAAAAATTAAAAAACACTTAGTTGTTAGATTGATGCTATTGTTTTATTTTTGCATATCAATATTTTAGTTGAAACCATTAACACATAAACTTTTTTAAAATTGAAATACGAGGCCAAAGATTCTGTAAATACCTTCAAACTAAAGAAAGACACTAAAAGAAGAAAAGTATATATCTTTATGATATGTTTTTTCATTTCAACAGCAATATGGTGCCTAATAAAGCTTTCGAATGTTTATGATGCAGAAATTAAATATCCTATTAAATTTATTAATATTCCTGAAAAGAAATTGATTGTCAATGAGGTGGATTCTTTTATGGTAATACAAGTTAAAACTACTGGATTTAATCTATTAGAATATACCTATTTTAAAAAACCATATCTAGTTTCCATAGATTTAACAAAGCTTTACAGAAAAACCAACTCAAATAACCAAGAATATTATTTATTAACCTCCTTGTTGCAATATCAGATACAGCAACAAATTGGAAAAAAAAACCAGTTAGTTTCAGTGAAGCCTGACACTCTTTTTTTTGTGTTTGAAAATTCTTTTTCCAAGAAAGTTCCCGTAAAACTTAACCTAGACCTTAGTTTTAAAAAGCAATACGCCATATACGACTCTATTAAGTTTGTTCCTGATAGCATTATTGTTTCAGGTTCTTATAATTTATTGAAAAATATTGAATTTATTGAAACAGAAAAAAAGAATATTAATAATTTATCTGCTAACACTGAGCTTACGCTTCGTTTATTAAACAATTATCCTAAAAACCTTATTAATTTTGGTGAAAAAACGGTTAAAGTAATTTTGCCAGTTGAAAAATACACAGAATCTTCTGTAGATTTACCAGTAGATTTGGTCAACGACAACAACCATCCTTCTATCAAATTGTTTCCCAATAAAGTAAGTGTTACTTTCTTAGTTGCAATGAAAGACTTTAAGTTTATAAACAACGAAGAGTTTACTGCAGTTGCCGATTATACTAAACGAATTGATAACACTTTGAAAGTTTATTTACTCCGGTATCCTTCAAAGGTAAGGATTACAAAAATTGACCCCGATAGAATTGAATATATATTAATAAAATAATGTTAAAAGTAGGTCTCACCGGTAATATTGGAAGTGGCAAATCGACCATTAGCAATATATTTAGCATTCTTGGCGTTTCAGTTTATAATGCAGACAATGAAGCCAAGAAAATACTCGATTCACCAAACACAATTCCAGAGCTTCTTAAAAATTTTGGTATAGAAATCGTTAATAGTGATAATACTATTAATAAAAAAAAACTGGCAGAAATTGTTTTTAATAATAAAGCTAAACTAAATAAGCTAAATGCAATTATTCATCCATTGGTGATGGATGATTTTAATAAATGGTGTCTACAATTCACAGATGCAGCTTATGTTATCAATGAATCTGCCATTTTAGTTGAAGCAGGATTATACAAGCAATTTGATAAACTTATTACCGTTATTTCTCCTGAAATAATGCGTATAGAAAGAGTGATGAAACGCGATAGTTGCGAAAGAGAGAAAGTGATTGAACGCATTAACAACCAATTGAAAGAAGAAGAAAAAATGAAAGTATCGGATTTTATTATTAATAATAATGAAAAAGACCTGGTTATTCCCCAGGTCTTATTGATACATAAAGCATTGTCTTTCTAAATTTAGCTATTCATAGAAAGTAAAAACTCTTCATTTGTTTCTGTAAATTTAATCCTTTCTTTTAAGAATTCCATTGCTTCTATGGGTGTCATATCGGCTAAATGATTTCTTAAAATCCAAATACGCTGTAAGGCTTCTTTGTCGAGCAATAAGTCGTCTCTTCGTGTGCCTGAAGCAACAATATCAATAGATGGGAATATTCTTTTGTTGGTAAGCTTTCTGTCGAGTTGAAGTTCCATATTTCCAGTTCCTTTAAACTCTTCAAAAATAACTTCATCCATTTTTGAACCAGTATCAATTAAAGCAGTAGAAATAATTGTCAAAGAACCACCATTTTCAATCTGACGTGCAGCTCCAAAAAAACGTTTTGGTTTGTGCAAAGCATTAGAATCAACGCCTCCCGAAAGCACTTTACCTGAAGCTGGAGCAACGGTATTGTATGCTCTTGCCAATCTGGTAATAGAATCAAGTAATATAACAACGTCATGACCGCTTTCAACCATTCTTTTAGATTTCTCCAAAACAATATTGGCTATCTTAACGTGCCTTTCTGCTGGTTCATCAAATGTAGAAGCTATTACTTCAGCTTTCACACTTCTTGCCATATCTGTTACCTCTTCAGGACGTTCATCTATTAATAAAATAATTAAATAAACTTCAGGATGGTTGAATGCAATAGCATTGGCAATTTCTTTCAATAAAACGGTCTTCCCTGTCTTTGGTTGAGCCACTATCAATCCACGTTGTCCTTTTCCAATAGGAGTAAACATATCAATAATACGTGAAGACATTGTTGCAGAAGGATGTCCTGTTAATTTAAATTTATGCAAAGGAAACAATGGGGTCAAAAAATCAAAAGGAACTCTATCGCGAACTTCAGCGGGGTCTCTCCCATTAATCAATTCCACTTTAATAAGCGGAAAATATTTTTCTCCTTCTTTGGGTGGACGCACAGAACCTCTGACTGTATCGCCTGTTTTTAAACCAAAGAGCTTAATTTGGGATTGAGACACATATATATCATCAGGCGAATTAAGGTAATTATAATCTGATGAACGCAAAAAACCATATCCATCGGGCATCATTTCTAAAACGCCTTCGCTAACAACAGCTCCGTCGAATTCGACAATAGTTTCATTAATCTTAGCTCTTTCATTATTAAATTTAGGTTTAAAATTCACCTCTTTCCTTTGATTGTCGTGCTGAAGCGGTATTTTTTTTACTTCAGGAACCACTTCTTTTTCTGTTGGAACCTCTACACTAACTATTTCGTTTATTTCCTTTTCAATAGTAACTTCAGACTCTGGCATTTCTGGTGACAATGATTCTCTAGTTAAATCGTCATCTAATATCAGCGGATTAGCAGTTTCCTCGAGTTCTAATGATTTTGATGCAAGGGTTTTTATAGGATTATTAGGCTTTATTGGATTCTGTTTGTGAGGTATATGTTTTACTTGATTTCCAGTTTTTATTGGGAAATTGCTTTTATCAATGAGTGTGGGCTTTTCATTCCCCTCATTTGCAGTTGTATTTATTGGTTTTTTTTGAATAATAGGAGCATTTGGCTGAATAGGTTTATGAATTTTCTTAGTAGTTTGAAGTGGTTTTGTGTCTTTATTAATTGAAACATTAGATTTTTCAATCGGTTTTGGCGCAATAACCATTTTTTCGGAAGAAGCAACGATTACTTTCCCTTTACTTTCTTGCGAATGTATTGGTTTAACAACTTCTCTTTTCCTCTGACGAGGAATTTTCTTTTCTTTTTCGAGGTCTTCAGGTGTTGGGTTCAATGCTTGATGATCAAGAATTTTATAGACTAATTCTTGTTTTTTAAAAGTATCGTATTTGGGAATGTTTAATTCTTTGGCAATGTCTTTAAGTTCATTTACCAATTTATTGTTTAATTCAATAATGTCGTACATTAAATGGTTTTTAAGTTTATATTATTTATGATTTGTAATCAATTACAATTGAAGTAAAAAAAAAGATGACATAATTAGTATTGAAGAATGGATAAAATTCTACGGTATAAAGCAAAATTAGTATAACTCAGAATATTAAAAATTTTGTTTTTTTGATGATAATGAATGATTGAGAAGATGTTATCTTTAGAACTCAAGTACAAAAGTATTAATAATTTTATTTGAAACAAAATTTATTTATTTATTTTTGAAAATAATCATTTATTGTTTTTTATTTCAAGCGGACAATACTTTATTTAAACATAAACCTCTCTCATTCTATTTCTTAGGTTTATCATCCCATTCAATAATAAATTTATCATCTTCTTGCTGTTCTATTTGCGTTTTATTGAGGGTAGTATCTTTTTTCATCCATTTAAACTCTTCTTTGAGAATTGTTTTAAGGTTTTGCCTTTCTTTGATTACGTTTAAAATTATTTTGTTTTTCAAACCTTTGGTGTCGTATTTAAATTCAGGATTATCGACCGTTCCAGTAACAAGAATGTACAAAGTGTATTTACCAAGTCCATCATCTTCAACAACTCCAAAGTCTTCGTTCTCTTTTTTAGCATTCTTTGCTTTTTTAGCAAGTATATCCGAAAGTAACAGGCGTAAGTTATAATTAATTTTATTATCGAAAGTATGCGTACCAGAGGCATAGAGGTTAAGAGCACTCGATTTTATTTCCATACCTGGAAAAGTAATCGTTTGATTGGCAATATCTATTTGATTTTTAAGCGTAGCAAATGTAATGTGATTGAGGTCGGCAAGTTTAAGAAATTTTGAAAGCCCTTGCATAGGCTCATAATCATTCAATTCTCCATTTTCGATAGTAAAATCAGAATGTACAATTAATTTGTCGTAATCTGCTTCTAAATTGCTGTTCCATAAAGAAATCATTTGAACATTGGCAGTAAGCAATCCTTTTAGGTTTTTATCAGTGATGGTGGTTTGACCAAAACTATTAAATTGATAAAACGCTTTGTTAATATCTAATTTGATAAAGGCTGCATCGCATTTGGTATTGAGTTTTCCATTAATTGTATTGTCAATAACTCCAGTACCAGAAATAGAGCCATCCATTGCATTAAAAGAAACATTGTTGGCAAATAGTTTGCGTTTGTTAATTCTAATACTTCCTTTGATATTTGAGGCTTCAAATTTATTAAACTTAATTTTTGCCGCATTTATATCGAGAACAATATCAAGTTTATCAGATATATTAAATTTATAGGTTGAAGTACCATTCACCGTAGTATTTTCCTGCATCAATTCTGCAATATCAATATAATTTGAGTTGATATCTGCGTCAATTTGCAATTTCTGATTAGCAATGAACAAATAAGGAATAATGTTTCTAAAGTACCCCTTCATAGTAAAATCGGTGGAAGAGACATTTCCAGTAAAATGGTCAATAATAACATCGTTGTTGTTAAACTGAAATGCACCATTCAAATTTTTATATTCACGAGCATCATTTTTGATGCGGAAACTTACATTCTTTAGGTTTAGTTTACCAGAGGTGGTGCTTGTTACAAAATCCTTAGCAGTGAAATGGTTAAAATTGGAGAGTTTTCCTTTATAGGAAATGCTAATATTAGCATCACCAGCAATAGAAGTAATGGTGTCAAGTTTCAAAAAATCCTGAACATCAACCAAATTAAGGTCAGCATAAGCAATTAACGAAACTTCGGGTTTCACAAAATTGATAATGCTCAGGTTTCCTTTAATAGCTCTTGATTTTAATATTGCAGAAAACTCATCCAAGCGAAGAGAATTGGTTTCAAGGGTTTGCATTGCTCCATTGGTATATTCTCCTTTTAAATTTAATTTTTCGAGGGCGATACCTGAGTTTTTGTGAATAAATTCTCCATTTTCAATCTTAAAGCGAGCGACAATACAAGGATAAAAATCATCATTATAATTTCCTTTTATAGTACAGGAAATATCTAAAATGCCTTTGCTTTCATAGTCTTTTAAATATTTTTTGTAAATTTCTGGCATTTCATTGATTAATGAATGGAGCTCAATTTCTTTTCCTTTTATAAGTAAGGACATGTTTTTTTGTTTGCTCGAATAAACAATATTACCAGTTACATTGAATGTGTTAGCTCCTATTTTAATATCTCCTTTGTCAAAAGCATATAAACCTGTATTGTTGTTTACTTTCAGAACCAGGTTTAATTTTGTTTTCTTATTATTAATAAAATTTAATTTCCCTGAAATAAAGTGTTTTATCAGTATATCACCATTCACATGCAAGGTGTAGTCATCGTTAGAAAAAAGTCCTTTCACCACAAGGTCATTGGCATTGAAAGCATAATCTTCACCTGCTTCAAAGTCTTGATAACTAACATAAACATTGTCGAAAATTAGTTTTTGCAAATCAAATTTAAAATTTTTATTTGCAGTGCTATCGGTGGAAGGTTTCCAAACTTGGTAATTGTTGGTTCTATTTTTAAAAATCTTTAGATTTATGGAGGCATTCACCACTTCCACCTTCTTGATACGGTAGTTTTTATCAAACAAATCGAAAATACTAAATTGAAGATAAATGGTTTCAGCTTTAAGCAAGTTCTCTTTCTTTTTATCAGGGACCACTTCTTTGGCAGTAACATCGATAAAAGTTAGCGAAGCATAAGGAAAACGTTTAATCAGCGATAGATTAATCTCCTTCACACTAATTTCGGTATTAAGTTGTTTGTTGATTTGATTTACAACAAAGTCTTTAACTTTATCTTCATAGAAATAAGCAATAATAAAGGCAGTTGCAAAAAGTAAAACAATGAAAATTGCTATCCCTAAGGAGATTCGTTTAAGATATTTGAAAAATTTCTTTTTCACTATTTAAAAAATTTAAAGGCTATTTGTTACAATCATAACAA
The DNA here is from genome assembly GCA_001872995.1 of Bacteroidetes bacterium CG2_30_32_10. GTDB lineage: Bacteria > Bacteroidota > Bacteroidia > Bacteroidales > CG2-30-32-10 > CG2-30-32-10. The sequence goes on from MNXO01000092.1 coordinate 13,107, forward strand.
ATAGCCTTTAAAAAATTTAAAGGCTATTTGTTATGATTGTAATATTATTGTTTATTAATATTATATGTAAACGTTTATTTTTGAGCTTTGTGATTTTTTTATTTAGTAAACAAGTTGACGAGTGAACAAGTTGACAAAGGATAATGAACCATACTATTTCATAAATTAAATCATTTGTTTTGAACCTTATTGGTTTTTTATAAGTTCAAGTGTATAATCTAAAGCTTTTTCTGAAGGGACATTAATATCGGGTATGGTACCATGAAAATCATTTTCTTTTGCTCCTATTTCATACCACAATGTATGAGAAATAGAAAGCGTTAATTTTGAGTTTGGAAGTTTTGCAAAAACAAGGTCTCCATAATGAACCATCCAACCCCCTGTCTCTTCTCCAATAATTTGCCCCATTTTATAATATTTAAAGCATTGGGCAAAAAATGCAGCAGAAGAAAATGTATTTGTACTTGTTAAAAGATAAATTGTTCCACTAAAACGCAGGGGATTTTCACGTAACTTTATAAGAGAATCTGATTGAAATTCTCCTAACCCATCTGGATTATTTAATCTGTATAAAAGCAAACTGTCCTGAGTTTTAGCAAACATCATTTTATAAAATTCCTTCATTAATCTGCTATTCTTTGTTTTCGACTTTGCAACTTGCATAAAATTTTCATGAGAAATATATTGAAAAAATTCATCTCCAATTATGGAATTACCACCGCCATTGTTCCTGATATCAATGATTAAATTTTCTGTTTTATTTTCTTTAATCTGTTGAAAGGCAGAATCAATAAATATTTTAAATATTTTAACATCATTAAAACTTTCAAAATCAATAATGGCAGTTTTATTTTCTTTATTTATACTTAATGAATAATCTTTAGGTTTATTCTCTTTGCTAATTGAAGTATCTCTCTTTTTCATTTTCATCAATGAATCTAGATGAATACAAGAAATATTTTCAGTTTCTGTGATGTTATTCAATTTATATTTAATGGTATAATTTGATTTTTCTCCATATAATCCATATAAATAAAAGAAAAACACATCATTTATTCGAGCCAACCTAAAACTCTTTGATTCTCCACTGCTAAGATTTGCTAAATCATTAATTATTTGGTTTGATGCAATATCATTTATACTAATAATTAAAGCGTTATGAGGAATTTTACTTTTCATTGTTTTTGCAATTTCTCTATCAAAAACTAAATAAGGTTCTTTTGCCGAAAGCTTAAGAAGATAAGGAAAAATAACAGGATTTGTGCTAAAATATTCCTTAACAGGAGGTTGTATAGAAGTATGCCCATCTTCAAGTTTAGCTACCAAAGGAGAAACTAAAAAATAAAAATCAAAATCACTCATAGGTTTATCTATAATTGATTTAATACTATCAGTTTTTTTATAAAATTTGTCTTTTGGGAATTTAAAGAATGCATTCGGATGCACTTCTTCGATATACTTTGTTAGTGAATCCACGTCATCACGTAATTCATTAGCACTATATAATTTTATTTTATCATTTGATTGTCCGAAAGCATTTCCAATTAGAAATATGATAAAAATAGCAATGGTAATGAGCTTTTTCATTTGGTTGTTTTTTTTAATGTTAGCTAACAATTTTCAGCATATTTATTTCTATATCGGTTAAAAAACGGTGTCTTCCGCGAGGTAAATCTTTCTTAGTCAAGCCAGCAAAGTAAACCCTGTCTAATTTTACCACATTATAACCAAAATGCTCGAATATTCTTCTAACAATTCTATTTTTCCCTGAGTGTAGCTCTAAACCTAGTGTTTTTTTATCAGCACCTTCGCCAACATAAGTAATTACATCAACGGTTGCCACTCCATCTTCCAATTCAACGCCTTTGGTTATTTCTATCATATCTGCTTTAGTTAATGCCTTATCTAACTCAACCTGATATATTTTCTTAATATTATGTTTAGGATGGGTTAATTTTTTAGCCATTTCACCATCGTTGGTAAATAGTAATAAACCCGTTGTCATCCTGTCGAGTCTGCCTACTGGGTAGATCCTTTCTTTACAAGCTCTATGAACTAAACTCATCACAGTTTTTCTATTAAAAGGGTCATCGGAAGTAGTAATGAAATCTTTAGGTTTGTTAAGCAATAAGTAAACATTCTTTTCATTTCTAAGGGTTTCGCCACCATAAGAAATAACATCAGTGGGTAATACTTTAACTCCCATTTCGGTAACTACTTTTCCATTGACAGAAACAGCACCACTTGTAATTAACTCATCGGCTTCTCTACGAGAACAAATTCCTGATGTTGCAATGTATTTATTCAAACGAATAGCTCCATCATCGGAGGCTTTGTGTGGCGTAATTGTTTTAACTGATTTCTCAGTAGCACTATAAAACTTCTTTTCATTAACTATTTTTTCTTCGCCTTCACTATTATCAGTATAAGAAGTGCGTTTTTCATTATTGTTTTCTATGTCCTGTTCAAAAGGACTGGCTTTTTTGGTTAGTTTTTTCCTAAAACTACTTTGTTCGCTGCCATATTCGTTATTGGTATCAGCCGATTCTTCTCTATCATAAGATTTTGAATAAGTTTCTTTAATATCCGATTCGTTATGACTTCCTTTTTTTATTAGTTTCTTTTTAAAAGTACTTTCATTTTTGCTATATCTTTCATTGGAATAAGAAGATTCCTTTTTTTCGTATGGTTTTGAATAGGTTTCGTTGCTGTCCGACTCGCTATTACTTCCTTTTTTTATTAATTTCTTTTTAAAAGTCCCATCATTTTTGCTATACCTATCATTTGAATAGGAAGATTCTTTTTTTTCATAGGGTTTTGAATAAGATTTTTCTGTGTCAACATCATTATCTTTTTTATAAAACTTTTTGTAAAAAGGTTTCTCTTTATTATAAGAACTTTCTGATTTATTTTCAGACCTATATTCACCAGGTTTATCACTCTTATAGGGTTTCTTTTCGTATTTGTTTTTATTGCCATAAGTCTTTTCGTCCCTATTGTAAGGTTTTTTATCTTTGTATGGCTTATTGTATTTAGAATCTGCTGATTTGTTTATATTAGAATCATCGTTTGTGTATGGTTTATCATTACCATATTTCTTGCCCTTATATTCCTTATCAGAAGTAGAAGAGTCATATTTGTTATAACTTTTCTTAGTAAGGTATTCGCTCGACTTCTTAGCATATTCTCCCTTTTCAGAAGACGAAGATTTGGAGGTGTAATTTTTTTTGCCACCAAATCTACTACTACTGCTGCTTGATTTGCTATAAGTTCTTTTTTTAGGAGCATTAAACTCCTTATGGTTTCTATTGTCGTTCATTTGTAAATATTTATGAAATTCAAGATATGAAAGCACCATATTATACTATCATAAAAAAGAAAAAATGGAATGTGGGGTTTCATTATATTAGAAATATGGAATTGCAAAGATACGAAAGATTTCGGGGAAAATCAAAAATCAAAAGACATTGATTTTTATATCCTCCAACTTTCTTATAAGGTTGGGTAAAACGCCTCTTCAATATGGTTTATCATTACTTGACCATTAGCAATTACTACCGAAACAATATCAAAGCGAGTTTCCAAATCTATATTTTTCTGTTGAATATATGCTTCGGTGGCTCTGATAAGGAATTTCTGTTTTGTTTTGGTAACAGCTTCTTCGGGTTCACCAAAGAAGTTAGTTTGGCGGGTTTTAACTTCTGCAATAATAAGCATATTGTCTTTTAGGGCAATAATATCTATTTCGTCGCTACCAAATCGCCAATTGCAATGCAATATTTTATAGCCTTTATCTGCCAAATGTTTTTGAGCTATTTCTTCGCCTTGTTTTCCCAAATCATTGTGTTCAGCCATAATTAATATATTTAGAAGTTTATTGTTACCTAAATTCAAGTAATTAATGCAACTTTTAACGAGGAAAACAATTTATTAATATTTTTCAAGACAAAGGAGAAAGAAAAAATCTTTCCCTTCGCCCTGATGGATAAAGTTTAATTTTGCCCTCTCCTCGTCAAAAAAAAGTTGCAATATGAAACATTTAACCGTAGAACAAAGATACACAATTT
>MNXO01000059.1 GCA_001872995.1 Bacteroidetes bacterium CG2_30_32_10
CGCTTTTCTCTTAGCTTTATCAATCAAAAAAGATTTAATTTCTTCTTCAGAAACAGCAGAAACAAGCTATTCAACAGGTTTGGAGTAGTCTTTTGTTTTAATTACTGTTAAGCAAATTAAAAGATTCTGGGCAAAAAGCAATCAACAACTTTAAACATAAATTGTTTTTAGCAAGGTCTTTGTGTTCTTGACAATACAATTCACCTAAGGTTTCTTTTAAACGTAGTAACTCTTTTCGGGCGTTTTGCCACTTTATATCCATTGCAGATAAGTCAATTAATTCAAATGCTCTTTCGTAAGCCAAGTTTGTTTCAGTATTTTTATTTTTAACAATCCAGTTTTTTGCTCTGTTTAGTTCATTTGATATCATTAATATTTGATTCATCTTTGAATAGGAACTCCATTTTTCAATAGTTAGGGACTTGTGATAAATAAGCGTGTACATTTGCTATCGAATGATTAAATGGTTTACTATTTGTTTAATTTTTTCACGAATAGCAGGGTTGACGACTTCCATATTTCTATTGTCTTGTGAAGGACGAATATTTATAAATGAGGTATATTCTAAAAAATCAGTATCTTTATTTAAAGGATAAATGTTTGCACCCCACAAATATTGATGTTCCGAATTGTTTATTAACAATAAATTTTCGAGATCTGAATGCATTTCGGCATCTATCGCTATAATTTCTTTATGAATATCAACCACAATTTTCATTAATTCTGTAAAATCAGTAGTTTTATTTTCCCATATTGCTTTTAATGAAACTGGCGCTGATATTATTTGCATAATTTTTTTTTGAATAGTTTATCAAAAATTACTAATGTTTCATTAATTGAGTTATTTATAACTCTATTTCCAAAGCCTTATCAATCAAAAAAGATTTAATTTCTTCTTCAGAAACAGCAGGAACAAGATATTCAACAGGTTCGGAGTAGTCGATGTCTTTATGAAAAGCCAGCTGTTCACGAAATAATTTTTCTGAAAATTGTGAAGGGAAGTTAAGTGATGCTTCTTTACTTATTTGCTTAACTATATAATTTTTTTTAAGAATAAAATATAAATCAACATAATCTTTCCACTTTGATCTTCTTCCCAATGCAAAAGCTTTCATTGATGCTAAAGACAATAAACTTGGCATAGTAATAAAAGAATCAACTTTTATTGGATGGTCAATAATAAATGGAAAATTAAAAAAAGTAAGTTTTACATTGTTTAAAAGTAAGTGAAGTTGGTCGTAATCTTCAAAAATTGGAATCTGCTTAAACGGTATTTGATTTAATTTTTTTTTAATTCGAGGTTTGATAAGATTAGAGGGAGTAAACAAGTCAAAATCAATGGAACGCCTATGTCCTAAATGAAGAGCAATAGCGGTACCACCCACTAAATAAAAAGTTCGTTGAAAAAGCTTTAGATATTGCAAAAGTTCAACTTGTTGCTTATCAAAAATTTCAGTATGCATATCGTTGGAATAGAAGTGAAAAGTAATTTAATGTCAATTCATGAAAATTGTTTTTTCTTCTCTCACTTATTTTGATAGTATTAAAGAAAATTTCTGAAGTTTTTTTTAGTCCCAATAAAGAAAATAATTTTTTAACTGACTCCATATCCCCATAATTTAATATTGTTTCAACCAATAATTCAGGGCTGATGTCTTCCTTTTTATCTTCTGGTGTGTACCAAAACAATGCATTATTTTCTTTGATAAATGCTTTTATTTCAGGACTATTCATAATATTTTCAATCAATAAAATTATAGGTCAGAATCAATCATTTTATTACAGCTTCGCCTCCTCAGTTACAATGGTTCATTGCATTGAGTAAGGCGAAAACTCTCTAAAACAAGCAGTTATTGATCTTCAACTTTAATAATGCCTGTTTCTTTCTGCAAATTTAATAAAATTGAACAACCTATTTGTTCAATTCTGATAATAAATTTTTTATTACCTCTAATTTCTATTATTTCACCAAAAACCCCAGTCATTGGTCCGGTAGTTATCTTTATTTTATTCCCTTTTTCAAATTTTTCATTAGAAAGTTCATATTCATCAATACCTGCAACAATATGTTGCAATGCTTTAATTTGCCAATCAGCAATTGGTGCTGCTTTTCCTCCAAAAGTAACATATCTCAATGCACCAGGTGTATTTAATACCGTATAGTATTCTTTTTCAGAAATTTTTACAAAAACATAAGAGCGAATAAGGGGTTCTTCCACCCATTTTTTTCTATCGCTCCATTGTCGGAACGTTTTTATGAGAGGAAGATATACTTCTATTTGTTCTCTTAGCAAAAGAGCAGCAACTTTTTTTTCTGTTCTTGATTTGGTATAAATAGCATACCACTTGTAATCTGTGTTTATTTTGGGTTCTATCAATTGTCTAAAAAGTAAATATTGATAATAATTATTTTTTTAATAAAGTTTGGTTTAAAAACTCTTGTTTGGTTTTTTTCCACCGGCGATGCGACCAAAGCCAATCAGAAGGATTTTCTTTAATAATGCCTTCTAACATTTCCATGTACTTTTGGGTTATCTCGCCTTCTTTATATGCTGAAGGGTTTTCAATTACTTTTTTTATTTCCAATTCGTAGTAACCCCTTTTAATTCTATAAATGTGAATATAAAGTACTGGATAATTGAACATTTTAGCATATTTTTCGATACCATGCAAACAAGCGGTTTCGTGATTAAGAAAGTTAACCCAGTAGGCTTTGTTATAATTAGAAGGGCTTTGGTCAGAAGCCAATAAATAAGCAACTACATTGTCTTTGTTTTTTAAAAATGTTTTATAGGTTTCGTAGATGGAAATTAAGCTTGTACCGCATTGAGATCTCGAGTGTTTTAATAAATTGTCAATATATACGTTACTAAGCGGTTTATAAAATCCAAGAAGTCCAAATTTAGTTTGCAATCCACCAGAAATAGAGCCCCATTCCCAATTGGCATAGTGTGCAGTAGCTCCTATAACGCTTTGTCCCTTATCATAGTATTCATTCAGCAATTCGGGGTTTACAAGGCGGTGTCTTTTGAGAATTTGTTTCTTACTTATTTTAAATCCTTTAATTCCTTCAAGCAAAATATCGCATAAGTGCTTGTAAAACTTTTTAGCAATCGCTTTTATTTCCTTTTCTGATTTTTCCGGGAAAGAGCTACGTAAATTTTGAAAAACAACTTTTTTTCTATACTTAACAATATAGAAGAAAATAAGATATAAAAAGTCGGAAAAGCAATACATTAAACGAAAAGGCATCAGATATAGCACCCAAACAAAGAAGGAAACTAAATAATAGGTTAATTTATTCATTATTTATTCAATTAAAACACAAAAATACATTTATTTCTCTTTCTAATTCTAAATTTTTTAATGCCTTTTAAATACTCATAAAGAGTGAAGTAAAAGAAAATTTATCAATTTAATTAAAAAAATGTATTTTTACAGGTTTAATAAAACCAAGCAAATTATGGAAGCAATTAAATTAAATCTCGACAATCTTGATAAGGCATTTCCTGTTAATTTTACGCAAGAGCAGATAGCAAAAGCTAAAACCTTATTTTTAAAAAAACTTGCTTTTGAAGCACATAAATATTATGGAGGTAAAATACAAACAGTGCCCAAAGCACCTGTTCCAGGGTTTAATTGGTTTAATGTATGGTACACACCAGGTGTTTCTAAAGTTTCTACTTCTATTAGAGATAATAATGAGGTCTCTTATGATTTATCAAATAGGGGAAACCTTGTAGCAGTTGTAAGCGATTCAACAAGAGTGCTTGGAGATGGCGATTGCACTCCATCTGGTGGCTTAGGTGTAATGGAAGGGAAGGCATTCTTAATGAAATACCTTGGTGGAATTGATGCAATGGCTTTGTGCATTGATAGTAAAAACGAAAAGGGAGAAAATGACCCTGAAAAGATTATACAATTTGTAAAAATGGTACAGCATAGTTTTGGTGCTGTTAATTTAGAAGATATTTCTCAACCTAATTGTTACAAAGTGCTCGATACACTTAGAGAAGAATGTTCTATTCCAGTTTGGCACGATGATGCTCAGGGAACTGCTTGTGTAATCCTTGCAGGCTTAATAAATGCTTTGAAATTGGCAAATAAAAATTTGTCAAATGCCAAAATTGTTATGCTTGGTGCAGGTGCTGCCAATACAACTATTGCAAGATTAATTATTGCCGATGGTGCAAACCCCAAAAATGTTACTATGTTTGACACAAAAGGTGGTTTACATAAAAACAGATTAGATATAAAAGCAGATGCAAGGTTTTATCGTAAATGGGAACTTTGTCAGAAGATTAATCCAGAATGTATAAATGATATTGCTGAGGCTATGAAAGGAGCCGATGTATTAATAGCTGTTTCTACTCCCGGACCTGATAGTGTTAAAAAAGAATGGATTAGCACGATGGCAAAAAAATCAATTGTTTTTGTTTGTGCAAACCCTATTCCTGAAATATATCCTTATGCAGCCAAAGAAGCTGGTGCTTTTATCGTTGCTACAGGAAGAGGCGATTTCCCTAATCAAGTAAACAACTCTATCGGATTTCCTGGCATATTAAAGGGAGCTTTGATGGTAAAAGCCACCAAGATAACTGATAATATGGCAATAGCTGCTGCTCATTCAATAGCTAATTATGCTGAAAAAAGAGGCATTAATCCCGAGAACATAATTGCAAAAATGGACGAAGTCGGTATTTTCCCTTTTGAAGCAGCAGATGTTGCTATGCAAGCAATTAAAGACGGCGTTGCCAGAGTTAAAATGACCAGAGAAGAAGCATACACAAAAGCCGAAGCTGATATAAAATACGCAAGAGATATGACCAGCTTGCTTTCTGAAAAAGGATTTATTAAAGACCCACCTCAACAAATGATTCAGGATGCATTGAATTGGGCTATCAAGGAGGTTACTAAATAATTTTATTATAATCGTTTATGATTGCTTACATTGAAGGAAAATTAGTTGAAAAAACACCAACTTATGCAGTAATTGATTGTGCTGGAGTTGGTTATATGATACATATTTCTTTAAATACATTTTCAAAAATCAAAGATATTGAAAAATGTAAATTATTTATACACTTTGCTATTAAAGAAGATGCGCATACCCTATATGGTTTTTATGATGAATATGAAAGAAAAATATTTAGGTTATTAATTTCTGTTTCAGGCGTTGGAGCGAGTACAGCAAGAATGATTCTTTCTTCACTCAATTCTGATGAAATTCAAATTGCCATTAAAAGTGGTGATGTTGCTACTCTTCGCAAAGTGAAAGGAATTGGCGAAAAATCAGCTCAACGAATCATCGTAGATTTAAAAGATAAAATGGATAAAGATGTGGTATTAAAAGATTTTTCTTCATCTTTGCAAAATAATTTTAAAAACGAAGCAATTTCAGCTTTAGTGTTACTTGGTTTTAATAAAAATATCGCTGAAAAAGCAATTGAAAAAGCGACTAAAACAATGGATATCAATAATTTGAAATTAGAAACGATTATAAAAGAAGCTTTAAAAATACTATAATTATTAATTTAACGTTATACCTATCGAAAAGAAAATTTACCCAAAAACGAAAGTTTTATTTTTAATTAAAAAAACGTATAAATTAAAAATTATCGAAATTGGAGCAAATAAGTAAAAATTTCCTAAAAAGTCTATTATTATTATCATTGATAGCAATAGTATGGCTGTCGAATGCCTCTATAAATTATTCAAGGATAATCACTTTACCTGATACCCCTCCGGATACTGGCGTTCAACTTAAATATCCTTTTAAGGATACTCCTATTTATTATGATAGTTCTTATCATAATAATTCATTGTTTTTACAAGAACCTTCCAATGTAAAAACAGATGTACAGTACGATCCCGAAACGGACCAATATATTATTAACCAGAATGTAGGAAAAATGAATTATCGGAGTCCTTATTATATGTCGTATGACGAATATAATAAATATGACTTAGATAATTCCTTACGTCAATATTGGAAACAAAAAATTGGCTCAGGTGATAATACCAAAACTACTGGTATTTTTCAAAATTTACCTTTTATTAGTGAAACATTAGATAAGATTTTAGGAAATAATACCATCGACATCCGCCCACAAGGCTCTGCAGAAATAATTTTTGGATTAAATACTGTCAATAGAAGAAATCCTGCCATTGATTTGAAACATCAAAAACAAACTAATTTTGACTTACAAACTAAAATTCAAATGAATGTAGTAGCTAAGATTGGTGATAAAATTGAATTCACTACAAGCTACAACACCGAAGCCTCTTTTGACTTTGAAAACAAAATGAAACTCCAATTTGAAGGAAAAGAAGACGATATCATCAAAAAAATTGAAGCTGGTGACGTTAACTTTCCATTAACAAGCTCTCTGATTAATGGTAGTCAAGGATTGTTTGGGTTTAAAACACAATTGCAATTTGGTAAAACTACCGTAACATCTGTTTTTTCTCAACAAAAAAGTGAAGCATCAACCATACAAGTCTCTGGAGGAGCACAAACAAGCACTTTCCAAGTGAAGGCTGATGAATACGAAGACAACAAGCACTTTTTTATTGCTCAGTATTTTAGAGACCATTATAATGAAGGTTTGTCAAAACTTCCTATTATCAGATCAAGTGTTAATATTATAAAAATGGAAGTGTGGGTTACCAATATTGGTCCTGCAACTCAAGAAAACCGCAATATTGTTGCATTTATGGATTTGGGTGAAAAAACCCCTTATAATAATAAATTAACTTATAATTCCCCTGATTCTTTTCCGCAAAATAAAACAAATACTTTGTATCAAACAGTTAAAGATAATGTAAGAAACATTTATGTTGCAAGCGATTATTTGGTAACAAGTAATTTAAATTTTACACAAAGTCTGGATTTTGAAAAAGTGGAAACTGCTAAGAAATTATCAGAATCAGAATACACTTTCAATAGTAAACTGGGTTTTATTTCGCTTAATTCAACGCTTAACCCCGATCAGGTTTTAGCTGTTGCATATCAATATAAGATTATAGGTGATACCAATACCTATCAGGTAGGTGAATTTTCAAACGAAGGAGTGCCCGCTCCACAAGCATTGGTTGTTAAGTTATTGAAAAGCACAGCCACCAATACTCATATTCCATTATGGAATTTGATGATGAAAAACGTTTATTCTATTGGGGGTTATCAAATTAATAATCAAGATTTTCGTTTAAATGTGCTATATACAAATAGCGAATTAGGAATTCCGGTTGGCTATATTTCTGAAGGAGAAATTGATGGAAAACCTTTGATTCAAGCATTAAATTTAGACAATTTAAATACACAACTCGACAGACTATCCGATGGTGTTTTTGACTTTGTAGATGGTGCTGCTTCTAATGGTGGTACTATTCAAGCATCTAATGGTAGAATATATTTTCCTGTATTGGAGCCTTTCGGAAAAGATTTAAGAAATTCTATTACTGGTGGAGATGCTAATTTAAATAGCATTGCCGACAAATATGTTTACGATTCTCTTTATTCGATGACTAAAACAGGAGCACAACAGTTTCCTGAAAAGAATAAGTTCATTATTGAAGGAAGATACAAATCTGCAGCTGGCTCCGAAATTTCATTAAATGCGATGAATGTGCCTCAAGGTTCTGTTAAAGTTACTGCTGGTGGAATTGTTTTAGTAGAAAATGTTGATTATACGGTTGATTACACACTTGGAAGGGTAAAAATTATTAATGAAGGTTATTTGAATTCAGGAACCCCAATTACCATATCTCTTGAAAGTAATTCCTTTTTCAATATTCAATCAAAGACCTTTATGGGCACCCATATTGATTATAAATTCAATAAAGATTTGGTATTGGGTGGAACCATCCTGCATTTATCGGAACAACCGCTTACAAAAAAAATTAATTTTGGGGATGAACCTATTTCTAATACTGTTTGGGGTTTAAATGTTACCTATCAAACAGATGTTCCTTTAATAACTCGTTTGCTCGACAAACTTCCATTTTATAGCACCAAAGCTCCTTCTAAAATTATACTGAATGGAGAAATAGCCAATTTAATTCCAGGACACTCTAAATCTATTGGGAAAAAAGGAACTTCTTATATTGATGATTTTGAAGGTAGCAAATCTACTATCGATTTAAAACCAATTGGAAAATGGTTTATTGCAAGTACGCCTCAAGGACAAACAGAATCATCAATGTTTCCTGAAGCTGCACCTAAAACCGGACTTCTTTATGGTTTCAACAGGGCTAAAATTTCTTGGTATGGTATTCAAGACCTCTTTTATGGAACAGAAAAAACAAATCCCGACAATATTAGAACAGACCCAAATTCAATTTCCAATTTTTTCGAACATCAATTTCTAGAATCTAATATTTTTCCAAACAAAGAAAGACCAGGTTCAGATCCAGGCATTTTATACCCATTAAATATTGCTTATTATCCCAGTGAGCGAGGTCCTTATAATTTTGTTACTAGAGATACACTTAATATTTATGGTTTAGGAACCGACGGTACATTAAAAAATCCAGAAACCCGCTGGGCAGGTATTATGCAAAAAATGGAAACAACCGATTTTGAAGCCACCAATGTGGAGTATATTGAATTTTGGTTGATGGATCCTTTTGTTTACGATTCCACTCATTCGGGAGGTGAACTCTATTTTGATTTGGGTGAGATGTCCGAAGACATTTTAAGAGATGGTCGCAAAAGTTACGAAAATGGACTTCCAACTTCTTCTGACGTAATGAATGTAGATACAACTATATGGGGAAGAGTTCCTACCATTCAGTCTTTAACTGCTTCTTTTGATAACAATACCACTGCACGTCAATATCAAGACCTTGGGTTAGATGGATTGAACGATGCGGATGAAAAATCTTTTTATGAAACAGACAGTAATAGTATAAGTTATCTCTCAGACGTAAGATCTATTGTATCAAATAATAGTGCATATCAAAAATTTCAATCGGACCCTTCTGGTGATAATTTTCATAATTATCTGGGAGCAGATTATGATAGTGATAAAAAATCGGTAACTGAAAGATATAAAGATTATACAGGTTTAGAAGGCAATTCGCCAGTTAACAACCCAACAGATGGCTCAAAATTAGGACCTGATGTTGAAGATATAAATAATGACAATACTTTAAATGAGTCAGAACGTTATTTTCAATATCAAGTGGAATTAAAACCAAACAATATGGTTGTAGGAACTAACTTTATTACAGACTCTTACACATCTCATATTCAATTTAAAAACAAAACAGAAGGTGATGTTACGTGGTATCAATTTAAAATTCCAATTAACAATCCATCTAAAGTAGTAGGGAATATTAGCGATTTTAAATCCATACGTTTTATGAGAATGTTTATGAAAGGATTTAAAGAGCCTGTTATTTGTAGATTTGCAACTTTAGAAATGGTTAGAAGTGAATGGAGAAAGTATAATGGCGATTTAATATCTGCGGGCATCTATATTCCAAACGATTCTTGTAACACGAATTTCGAAATATCAACTGTAAACATTGAGGAAAATGGAAAACGTGAGCCAGTGCCTTATGTTTTACCAAAAGATATTGAGAGAGAAGTTGATTATACTTCACCAAATCAAATGCAATTAAATGAACAATCGTTGGTGTTAAAAGTTTCTGACTTAACTGATGGAGACTCAAAAGCCATATATAAAACCACTGATTTTGATTTCCGTAGATACAAAAAACTGAAAATGTATGTTCATGCAGAAGCAATGAATAACGACATCGATTTAAATTCAGGCGATTTAAAACTATTTGTTCGCCTTGGTACTGATTTTAAAGAGAATTATTACGAATACGAAATACCACTAACTAAAACCGATTGGGGCACTACTAATGCTGAAAACATTTGGCCCCTGTCAAATAATTTAGAACTTGATTTAAGTAAGTTAATGGATGCAAAAATCCAAAGAAACTTAGCAATGCGAACACCAGGCTCTTTAATTACACCAACATCTGACTTTGTGGTTGTTGATGGAAATAATAACATTACTGTTAAAGGAATGCCTAACATTAGCAGTATAAAGGTAATTATGATAGGAGTTCGAAACCCAAAAGACGACAGTAAATGTAAATCTGGAGAAATTTGGGTGAATGAATTGCGGCTTAGCGATTTTGACGAAAAAGGCGGATGGGCTGCCAATGTTAATGCCAATGTTACATTGGCTGATTTAGGTAATTTAATGTTAGCAGGTTCATATAGCTCAGCTGGGTTTGGAAGTATTGATCAATCAATGGGAGAGCGAAAAATTGATAATACATTACAATATGATGTTGCCACAAATTTGGAATTAGGTAAATTTTTCCCTGAAAAAATAGGACTCCGTATTCCAATGCACTTTGACAAATCAGAAATGTTTAACAATCCTGAATATAGTCCACAAAATCCAGACATATTATTCCGCGAAGACCTAAAAACATATAACACCAAGAAGGAGCAAGATTCAATCAAAAAAATATCACAAGATTACGTAAGTAGAAGAAGCATCAACTTTATGAATGTTAAAAAAGACAGGGTTGGTGCCACCAAAAAGCCTCATATTTATGATGTTGAAAATATAGACATCACTTATGCTTATACAGAAGTGTTTTCACGAAATGTGGATATTGAATATAATATTCTGAAAACATACAAAGGAGCTATTGGATATAATTATACTGCTAATCCTAAAAATATTTCTCCGTTTTCAAAAAATAAGTTTTTAGGAAAAACAAAAGTTCTGGGATTGGTAAAGGATTTAAATTTCTATTATTTCCCCAAAATGCTATCGTTCCGCACCGATATGGACAGAGGTTATAACGAAAATTTAATAAGAGACAAAAGTATTGGTATTGTTAAAATTGAGCCCTACTGTGTAAAAACATTTACTTGGACTAGGCAATATGACTTAAGATACGACTTATCAAAAGCCATAAACTTCACCTATTCGGCAAATGCAAATGCTCGTATTGACGAATTACCAGGTGTAGTTGATAAAAAAAACAATGATTACGAAGCTCAAAAAAAGGAAATACTAGATAATATTAAAAGTTTTGGCAGAATAACAAATTATAACCAGACCATTACAGGTACATGGAATTTACCAATCAATAAGTTGCCAATGATGGATTTTGTGAGTTCACAAATAGCATATAATGGAGAATACCACTGGACAGCATCACCTTTATCAGCAATGGAACTGGGTAACACTATTGAGAATTCAAACTCAAAACAAATAAATGGTAATTTTAACTTAGTCGCATTGTATAATAAAGTTGGTTTTTTAAAAGAAATCAATGATAAAAGTAAAAACAAAAAAAATATAAGCAAAAAAAATAATTTTGATAGCGATAATACTCCTCCACCTATCCCTAATCCCAAGAAAGATTCAATAAAAAAGGATGAAGCCCCTGGAATAATGACGATCATTGCCAAAAACACCTTACGTTTTTTAATGGGTGTAAGAACTGCCAATTTTACATATTCAGAAAGCGAAGGGTCTTTTTTGCCGGGATTCAAACCACAGCCGGTTGCTTTAGGTCAAGATTGGAATTCAATGGCTCCTGGCACAGATTTTATTTTTGGAGGACAGCGAGACATTCGCGAGAAGGCAGCATATAACCATTGGCTTTCTACTGATACACTCTTAAACAATGCCTTTGCGAAAAAATATTCAAAAGATTTTGCTGCACGAGTTCAAATTGAACCTATTCCAAATCTAAAAATTGATTTAACTGCCATTAGAAATTTTACAAAAACGCATTCCGAATATTTCCAAGTTGACAGCATTCCTCCACAAATTGATCCTCATTCAATTCAAGCTCAAGAAAATGGAACTTTAAGTATGTCATTTATTACTTGGCAAACATCGTGGGGTAATGGAGATAAGGTGTTTGAAGAATTTTGTAATAACAGAATAATTGTGTCAAGAAGATTATGGAATGAAAACCCTAACCGCATAGAAGGCACAATCCATGATACAATTACAAAATCTGGTGAAGATTTTCTATATGGATATGGACCCACTTCGCAAGATGTTGTTGTTACTTCTTTTATTGCAGCCTATTTTGGTGGAGATCCTTCTTCAACTTCCACCAATGTTTTTATTAAAATACCAAAACCTAATTGGGCTATTACTTATGATGGACTTTCAAAAAATCAATTTTTAAAACAATACTTTAAAAAAGTAACTTTAAAACACAAATATAGTTCAATGTATAATGTTGCCTATACCAATAATATTTTATACAAAGAAAACAATGGATTTCCCAATCAAATTAACACAATAGACAATTATATTCCGCAAAAAGACATTAATAATATAGCATTTGTGGAGCAATATAGCCCATTAATTGGTTTAGATGTAACTTTGAATAACAGTATTGATGCTGGTGGTGAATTTAGAAAATCTCGTAATGTATCGTTAAGTCTCACTAATTTACAAGTTACAGAGGTAATAGGTAATGAATTTGATGTTCATGTTGGTTATATTATCAAAAATGTACAAATAAGTATTAATGCAGGAAGCAAACCTAAAACGCTTAAAAGTGATTTAACCTTAGATGCTCGTTTTGCTATCAAAAACAATAAATCTATTATTAGAAAGCCTGGAGACCCAGCTTTGTCGTTTACTGGACAAAAAGTTTATTCATTTTTCTTTTCGGCAGGCTATATGATAAGCCAAAAATTTACTATACGTTTGTTTTACGACAGAATATTCTCTGTTCCTTATACCTCAAATCAATACAAAAACACCAATTCCAATGCAGGTATTAGTTTAAAGTTTATGTTAGCCCCATAAAAAACTGCTTATATAAATTTAAAAGGTTATACAACTATTAGAAAATTTATAATATCTTTGTTCTGCCAATTTTACAAATATGACAGAAACAATACTCAATACCAATAACCCAACTAAAGAATTATTAAACAGAATAATTAGTTTAGCAAGATTATATTTGTTTTGGTTGGCTTTTTTTGTCTTATGTAGAATTGTTTTCTTGCTATACTTATATAACTTTTCTCACCATCTTACTATAATAGAAACAATTAAGGTATTTTATTATGGTTTTTTTATGGATATTTCAACAACTGGATATATTTTAGTTTTTCCATTCTTATTATGGACTATACAATTGTTTTTCACCACACGCTTATTAACAGAAATAATAAAAGTATATAGCATCTTTATTGCAACAATATTAAGCATTTTAACATTAATTGACTTGCAAATATATAAAGAATGGGGAACAAAAGTAAATACAGATGCTTTTTTATATCTAAAACACCCAAAAGAAGCCATAGCCTCAGTTAGTTCTGCACCAATAGTTCTATTAATTATAATTGGTGTTCTATTAATACTTGCCGCTTTAGTATTATTTCGATTTATTGCACGTTCAAAATACCTAGTGTTTATCAAAAATTCATTTAGAATAGTTATTTCTAAAATTGCAATTACCACTGTACTTGCTGGTTTTTTATTTTTAGGTATTAGAGGAAGTATTGATATTATCCCAATGAATCCAAGTTTTTCTTACTTTTCATCAAAACAATTTGCAAACCATGCCTCATTAAATACAGCTTGGAACTTAATGTATGATATTAAATACTTTTTGAGAGATAAAGACAAGCAATTTGTTTATATGTCTGAGAAAGAAATGTTTTTGCGTGTTATAAATATACTACCAAAGGAAAACAATAATCCAACAACCTCTATTCTAAACACAAAGAAACCCAATATAATTCTTATTGTTCTTGAAAGTTGGACTGCAAAAGCGATTGAACCCTTAGGCGGAATAAAAGGACTAACACCACAGTTTAACAAATTATGTTCAAATGGGCTTCTTTTTACAAATATTTATGCAAATGGAACTAGAACACCACATTCATTACCAGCAGTTTTATGTGGATTTCCATCTACACCGCAAGGTCCAATATTAAATGTTCCTTCTAAAGCCGAAAAATTAGAATATATTACCAAAACACTTTCGGCATCAGGTTATAAATCTTATTTTTTTTATGGAGGAAACATAAACTTCGACAATATGAAAGCATTAATCACTTTTGCTGCTTTTGATAACATTGTTGAAAAACATGATTTTAAAACAAACGAAACCACTTCAAAATGGGGTGCTCACGATGAAATTCTATACAATAGGGTTATAAAAGATTTAAAAAACAGTTCGTCTCCATTTTTTACTACAATCTTAACGCTTAGTAGTCATGAACCTTTTGAAGTTCCTATGAAAACGGTAATTCAAGGAAGTGAACCAGATAGTATGTTCAAAAATTCATTATATTATGCTGACAAATGTATAGGAGATTTTATTGAAAAGGCTTCACACGAAAATTGGTATAATAACACATTGTTTATCTTTGTGGCAGACCATGGTCATCATTTGTTATTAGAAAATGAAGAGTATTTTGACCCATCTCATTTTCATATTCCATTATTATTTTATGGAAATGCCTTAAAACCTGAATTTAGAGGCTATCGCGATTCATTAATTGGTAATCAATGCGACATACCTGGAACTTTACTTGAACAATTGCAAATAAAACACACTGATTACATCTGGAGTAACGATTTATTAAAGGCAAACAGAGTGCCTTATGCAATTTATAATTTTAAAAATGGCTTTGGGTGGTGTACTCCCGATCAAAAAATTGTATTTGACAACTATTCAAAAAAGATTATCTACAATTCAAATGTCAAAATACAAGATAGTCTTACCA
This sequence comes from Bacteroidetes bacterium CG2_30_32_10, assembly GCA_001872995.1. Classification (GTDB taxonomy): domain Bacteria; phylum Bacteroidota; class Bacteroidia; order Bacteroidales; family CG2-30-32-10; genus CG2-30-32-10. Next base: position 14,756 of record MNXO01000059.1, read on the forward strand.
ATCAGAATTTAAGAAACGCACAAGCTTACATCCAATTCATTTTCTACAATCATTTTTAATATTATACGAAACCACCACCAGGAAATATAAAATATGCCGCCAGACTATGAATTTAGATTCTTAAACCAAAGTGCAATAAATCAAATACTTGTTAGCAAGTTGGTTTTACGATAATCAAAAAGTCCTTATTGTGATATCACAATAAGGACTTTTTAATTTTTTAAAGCAAATACAATTTAGTTTAAAGTAAAATCTGAGTCTCCAACTTTGTAAGAATCAACATATACAACAACTTTATAAGTTCCTGGCGAATAATTGTCAGTATTGTCCCAATACAATGTAACATTCATTGCTTTATTTTGGTAAACAATATCCTTCTTAAGAGAGTACTGCATCTTTTGACCATTCAGTATAAAATAACTTGACTCTGAATTGCCCGTATAAAGAATAACATTGTCTGGTCCAGCAATTCTCAAATAAATTGTTTTATTTCCACTACTAGAAATAAGGTTTTCGCTTAATGTAAAACTAATTTTAATTTTATCTACTTTCTTACATTTATCAGTAATACTTTCTTTGCTACCTCCTTTAACTCTAACGCCAGAGGCTACCACATTATATGCTTTCAGATTAGAAGCAATAGTAACTTTTTCGTTTAACTGCTCTTTATCTTTTGTTAATTCAATAGTTTTGTCCTGTTCATTTTTTAAATCACCTTTTATTTTTACGTTTTCAGTAGTAAGTACATTGTTTATCTTTAACAAAGAATCAATTTGCGAAACATAAACCTGTGTAATTCCTCGTAAATAATCAAGTTTCTTTTTCACTTGTTTGTAATCTGCTTGTCTGCTGATAAGATTTTGAATCTCTTTCGCATTTGCCAAAATAATACTATCTTTTTCTTTAAGTTTATTATCCATACTACCATATTCTGACTTAATTTTCTCGTGTTCCGATAACAAAGAGTCAAGTTCGTGTTGTAGTTCTACATTTTTAGTTACCGATTGTTCTTGCTTGACAATGATTGTCTTAACTTCAGCTTTTGTGTTAACCAATAACCAAAGTAAAATAACATTTGATAATGCCAAAACAATAATAAGGATAAGATAAATTTTAGTTTTTGATTTTTTTTCTTCGGTTTGCATAGTGTTATTTTTATATTAAATTGAGTAATTAATTGGATTTACTTGTTACATCTATATAATTTAAACGCAATTCGGATAAAGCAGCTTCTATCATTCTTGTTTCATTATCAGAGAGATTGTTTTTTGTTTTATCTTTAATCATTTCTATCATCTCAATTGACTGTTTTGCTTGTTCTACGGAGACTTCAATTTTGTTAGAAATAGGATTTTTAATTTTACCAAGAGCTTGCATACCTGAAGCCTGAAAAATATATAATAATTGTATAAATAATTGGTCGTTTTTGTTCATTTATAATATTTTTTTTGCAAATTTAATTTTTTTTTTATTCTAACTAACAACAATTCAATTTTATGTCATTTTTATCCGATTTTTTTTCTTTAATATATCCTAATGTATGTATGTCGTGCGGAAAACCCCTTTTACATCACGAGAATTGTGTTTGTTCTTTATGTTTACACCATTTACCAATCACTGATTTCCATTTACATAAAGACAATCCTGTAGCTCAACTTTTTTGGGGCAAGGTAAATCTTACATCTGCCGCAGCTTATCTTTATTTTAATAAAGGAGGAAATGTTCAACATTTAATCCATCAACTAAAATATAAAGGTCAAAAACAAGTTGGGTCTTTTCTTGGTGATTTGTATGGTGCATTATTAAAAAAATCTCAATTTTTTAATACAATTGATACAGTTATTCCTGTACCTCTTCATCCTAAAAAGCAAAAATTAAGAGGATATAATCAAAGTGGTTATTTTGCAATGGGTTTGTCAAAATCAATGAATGTTTTACTTGATGAAAGCACACTATATCGTACTGTTGCCTCCGAAACACAAACAAAAAAAAGTCGATATAATCGCTGGGAAAATGTATCTACTATTTTTGCTATAAAAGACAGCGATACTTTGGCTGGAAAACACGTTTTATTAGTAGATGACGTAATAACAACAGGTTCTACAATTGAAGCCTGCGTTAATGCTTTATCAAAAACCCCTGAAATTAAAATAAGTGTTGCAAGTATAGCAACCGCTAGCTGACTATTTCTTGGGCTTATACTTGGATTTCATCAATATATTTTGAGC
>MNXO01000021.1 GCA_001872995.1 Bacteroidetes bacterium CG2_30_32_10
TCTTGCGTGAATGTCAATTTTTTAGAATTTGTACAAATGTAGTCCTGCCATAATATGACAGGCTAATTCATTGGTAACAAATTCAAAAAATTGGCAGAGTGGGGGGAAGCATTTGTCGTTCTTGATTTTTTGTTTACTTTTTTATCAAGAAAAAAGTAAAAAATAAAATATACTTTGATTGCCTTTCATAAAAATATTTATGAAAAATCATTTATTCAGCAGACCCTAATTATAAACAGATCAATTTATAAAAAGCCACTACTATTTTAAATTAGTGGCTTTTTTAATACACCGCTGTAAATGAAAAAACCAAACACGTATTTATAAAGTTTATAAATACGCTATTATTCATATATTTAAGAGCAACCCTGCTTGCCATTCAGCAAAAATGCTCAGCAATAATATATAAATTTAAAGAAGTTATAAATAAAAATAAAAAAATAATTCTTCATTTGCCTAATTATTAGTATTTTGCAAAGCCCAATTCAAAGGCGATAAAAACCTTAATTTGTTTAAGTTATGTCCTCAACAAAATACATTTTTGTAACTGGTGGTGTTACATCTTCTTTAGGAAAAGGAATAATATCAGCTTCTTTAGCAAAATTATTACAGGCTAGAGGTTATTCTGTTACCATTCAAAAACTGGACCCCTATATAAACATAGATCCTGGCACATTAAATCCTTATGAACACGGAGAGTGCTTTGTTACTGATGATGGAGCAGAAACCGACCTCGACCTTGGTCATTACGAAAGATTTCTAAATGTTCCTACCTCTCAAGCCAACAATGTTACTACAGGAAAAATTTATCAATCTGTTATTGAAAAGGAAAGACGAGGGGATTATCTTGGACAAACAGTTCAAGTTATTCCTCATATTACAGATGAAATAAAACATAGAGTAAAATTATTAGGGAATAGTGGCAAATTCGATTTTGTAATCACAGAAATAGGAGGTACAGTTGGCGATATTGAATCTCTTCCTTATGTGGAAGCTGTTCGACAGTTAAAATGGGAGTTGGGAAACGATTGCTTGGTTATACACCTCACATTAATACCCTATCTTGCTGCAGCTGGAGAATTAAAAACAAAACCAACACAGCACTCTGTTAAAATGCTTCTTGAATCAGGAGTTCAACCCGACATACTTGTATGCAGAACAGAAAAAGCACTCAGCGAAGCTATGCGTCATAAAATCGCTTTATTTTGTAATGTTGAGCCACATGCTGTAATTGAATCTATTGATACAGACACTATTTATGAGGTTCCAATGCTTATGCTTAAAGAAAACCTCGATTCTGTGGTACTTCAAAAAACTAATATGATTGCTCGTGAGCCAGATTTAAGAGAATGGGAAGATTTTCTTTATCGTTTGAGGCATCCTTCGTGCGAAATTGAAATTGGATTAGTTGGAAAATACATAGAATTAAAAGATGCTTATAAGTCAATTGTTGAATCATTTATCCATGCAGGCACTTTGAACAGTTGCAAAGTAAAACTTAAACTTATTCATTCAGAAACTATTTTCCCTGAAAATGTGGGTGAAATATTAAAAGGGCTTAATGGAATTATTGTAGCACCAGGATTTGGAGAGCGAGGTATTGAAGGTAAAATTAATGCTATTCGTTATGTTCGCGAAAACAATATTCCATTTCTTGGTATTTGTTTGGGTATGCAATGTGCGGTTGTTGAATTTGCCAGAAATGTGCTTGGTTATACAGATGCATATTCAACAGAAATGAAAAGCAATGCCCAATATCCGGTTATTGATATTATGGAATCGCAAAAAAAAGTATCCTGTAAAGGAGGCACCATGCGATTAGGTGCATACCCTTGCAGTGTTAAGATTGGTACTAAGGCGTTTGAAACATATAAAAAATCCGAAATCTCTGAAAGGCATCGCCATCGTTACGAATTTAATAATAAATATCTTAAGGAATTCGAAAACAATGGTTTTATTGCTTCTGGTATTAACCCTCAAGAAAACCTTGTAGAAATTATGGAATTAAAAGACCATCCTTGGTTTATGGGTGTGCAGTTTCATCCAGAATATAAGAGCACCGTTGCAAAACCTCACCCAGTTTTCGTTGAGTTTGTGAAAGCAGCTAAAAAACATTCTGGCAATTAATAATTATATTTAAATTTAATGGCAAACAAAAAAGTTATACTTATAATTCTCGATGGTTGGGGCGAAGGCGATAAGTCTAAGTCTGATGCTATTGCTAATGCCAATGTTCCTTTCATAAATAGTTTGTATCTTAATGGCGTTCACTCCCATTTAAAAACTTCAGGAGAAGATGTAGGTTTACCAGAAGGACAAATGGGTAATTCAGAGGTCGGTCATTTAAATATTGGCGCTGGTAGGGTCGTTTATCAAGATTACGTTAGAATAAACAAAGCCATTCAAGACAAAAGCATAGAATCTAATCCTGCATTAATTGATGCCTATAATTATGCAAAAAAAAACAATTGCAATGTTCACTTTTTAGGATTGGTAAGTGATGGAGGCGTTCATTCTTCTACAAAGCATTTGATGAAGTTGTGCGATATGGCTAAAGACGCTGGTTTGCAAAAAGTATTTATACACGCTTTTACTGATGGCAGAGATACCGATTCCAAAAGTGGTATTAATTATATAGAAGAACTGGAAGAATATTTAAAAACATCTACAGGCGAAATTGCTAGTGTTTGCGGTAGATATTATGCAATGGACCGCGACAAACGATGGGAGCGAATCAAATTAGCTTACAATATGTTGGTGGAAGGCAAAGCAAAATATGTTAAAACTGCACATCAAGCAATAGAAGAATCTTATAAAGAAAACATAACGGATGAGTTTATTAAACCGACCATTGTTGTTGACAATAACAATCAACCAATTGCCACTATCAAAGAAAATGATGTGGTAATTTGTTTCAATTTTCGTACCGATCGTTTAAGGGAGCTTACAACTGTACTTTCTCAGAAAGATATGCCAAAGCAAGGCATGTACTCAAGACAATTATATTATGTAACCATGGCTCGTTATGATGAATCATTTAAGAATATTCATATCATTTACGATAAAGATGATTTATCAGATACATTAGGAGAATTGCTTGCAAAAGCGGGGAAAAAACAAATAAGAATTGCAGAAACAGAAAAATATCCACACGTTACCTTTTTCTTTTCTGGAGGTAGAGAGAATGTTTTTGAAGGAGAAAAGCGAATCTTAATTCAATCACCCAAAGTAGCTACCTACGACCTGAAACCATCTATGAGTGCTGTAGAAGTTAAAGATGCAATCGTAGTTGAACTAAAAAAAGAGGAAACAGATTTTGTGTGCTTAAATTTTGCCAATGCAGATATGGTAGGTCATACAGGTATTTATTCTGCAATACTTGAAGCTTTAGCAACGGTTGATAAATGTGTAAAAGAAGTTGTTGAAACTGCTGTTGCTCATAATTATTCAGTGATTATTATTGCCGACCATGGTAACGCCGACTTTGTTATTAATGCAGATGGAACTCCTAATACGGCTCATTCTTTAAATCCCGTTCCTTGTTTTCTAATAGATAAGAATTATAAAAAGATAAACAATGGAAAACTCTGTGATATAGCACCAACTATTTTAAAAATAATGGAAATGCCCATCACTTCAATTATGACAGGAACTCCATTGGTTTAAATTTAAAATTTTATTTTTTGTTATTAAATAAATTCATTGTTCTTTCAATTCCAATGGTAACAAAGCTCTTAACAATTTCTACAACAACAGGAATTTTTTGAATTAATGTTTTTTCTTCTGCTTTTGTCCATTTTCCCAACACATAATCCACTTGAAAGCCTTTGGCGAAGTTATTGTCAATACCAATTCTTAATCTAGAAAACTCATTGGTTTGTAAATGCTCAATTATATTAATCAATCCATTATGACCGCCATCGCTTCCCTTACTTTTTATTCTTAAAACACCCAATGGCAAAGCTACATCATCAACAATGATAAGTGTTTTTTCTATAGGAATATTTTCTTTTTGCATCCAATATTTTACGGCTTTACCGCTTAAATTCATATAAGTGGATGGTTTAATAAGAAGGATGGTTCTGCCTTTATATTTAAATTCAGAAATAGAAGCATACCGGTCTGAATGAAAAGTAACACCTGTTTCTTTGGCAAGAGCATCAAGAGCAATAAAACCAATATTATGGCGAGTATTTGCATACTCCTCTCCTATATTACCCAAACCAACAATCAAATATTTCAAAGTTTTATTTTTTAATGCTAATAACAAATAAAGGTATAAAGGAAAACCTTTATACCTTTATATAAAAAACTAAACTAAATTTATTTTTTCCCTTTTGCAGGAGCTTTTTCTTTAGCTACTTCTGCTACAGGAGCGGCTGTAGTTGCTGCAGGAGCTGCTGTTGTAGCAGCTGCTGTTGTTACCTCTGCTGGTTTTTCTTCAACTACAACACGAGTAATTCTAACAGTTACTACAATATTGTTTGGAGCGTCAAGAATAGTTGCATCTTTAACATTAATTCCACTAACGCGAATATTATCACCAATATCTAATTTTGAAATATCAATAGTAATATTGTCTGGCATATATTTTGGTAATGCTTTCACTTTAAGTTTCTTTGCTTTCATTAACAATTTTCCGCCTTTGATAATACCAGGTGCTGTTCCAGTAACTTTAATAGGAACATTCATAGTAATGGCTTTATTGTCAAATATTTCCAAAAAGTCAACATGAAGAATTTTATCGGTAACTGGGTGAAATTGAATATCCTGTAGAATAGCATTATATTCTTTACCATTTATTTCAAGTTTAACAGTACATATCTCTGGAGTATATACAATATTCTTAAAATTATCTTCAGGTGTAGTGAAGTAAACCTGTTCTTTTCCTCCATAGAACACGCATGGAACTAAGTTTTGTTTGCGGGTTGCCTTAGCATCTTTTTTCCCTACGTTCACTCTTGGTGAACCGCTAATAGATACTGATTTCATAAATTAAATGATTTTAATGATTAAAAAATTTGATTATTTATATATTAAATTTAAAATGTGTGCTAATTGATTCGCAGTTAAGTACTTTTTTAATTACATCTGCAAAAAGTGGGGCAGTTGTGAGTACTTCAATTTTACTACATGGTTTTTTTAAAGGAATAGTATCCGTAACAATTACTTTTGTAATATTTGATTTTTCAATATAATCATAAGCTTTACCAGAAAGAATGGCATGAGTACAAACAGCTCTAACACTTGAAGCGCCTTGCTCCATCATCATATTGGCAGCTTTGGTAATTGTTCCTGCAGTATCAATAATATCATCCACTAAAACAATATCTCTACCTTTCACATCTCCGATAATGGTCATTTTTTCGATTACATTTGCTTTTGCTCTTTGTTTGAAAGTGATAATAAGTTCCGTATCTAATGCTTTGGCGTAGGTTCCTGCTCTTCTGGTTCCACCAGTATCAGGAGTAGCCATTGCCATATTAGGCAAATTTAAATTTTTAAGATAGGGTAAAAATATAGCAGAAGCGTATAAATGGTCAACAGGAATATCAAAAAATCCTTGAATTTGGTCCGCATGCAAATCCATTGTAATAATTCTATTCAATCCTGCAGAAATTAATAGATTTGCAACCAACTTAGCACCAATTGGAACACGAGGTTTATCTTTACGATCTTGCCTTGCATAACCAAAATAGGGCATAACAGCAATAATGTGTCTAGCTGACGCTCTTTTAGCTGCATCTATTAATAGTAATAATTCAAATAGGTTATCTGTTGGTGCAAAGGTAGATTGTATAATGAATAATTCATTTCCACGTACCGTTTCTTCAAAAGAGGGTTGAAATTCTCCATCGCTGAAGCGGTTTAAAACAACTTCTGCAAGCTTAGTACCATAACATTTAGCTATTTTTTCTGCAAGATATTTGGATGCATTTCCCGAAATTAAATTGATTGAAGAGGACATTTTTTTTGGATAATTACATTAAATTATCAGAAATTCAACTTTTTGTGTTTGCAAAATTAATTAAATTCATTTATGCTGCAAATAAAATTATCATAAAATTTTAATATGATGTATTGCAAATGTTTACGTTTTTTCAATATATCTTTCGATATTTTTAGGATATTACCAATTTAAATCCCTTACCGTGAATATTTAATAGCTCAATATTAGGATCTGCTTTAAGTATTTTTCTAAGCTTTGTAATATATACATCCATACTTCTAGCATTAAAATAGGTGTCATTATTCCATATTTTCTTCAAAGCTTCAGCTCTGTCGAGTTCTTCGTTTATATTTTCGCATAAAAGTTTTAACAAATCAGCTTCTTTAGATGTTAATTTTTGTGTGTCATCTTTACTTACAAGGGTTTGATGATTATAGTCAAAAACAAAAGAGGCTATTTTAAAGATGGAACCATTTGTTTTTATAGTTTTTTTGGTATCAGCTCTTCTTAAAATAGCAGAAATTCGCATCAACAATTCTTCCATACTAAAGGGTTTAGTAAGATAATCATCTGCGCCAATTTTAAAACCTTCAATAACATCAATTTCCAAGGTTTTAGCTGTTAAAAATAAGATAGGTAAGTTTTTATCAATATTCCTTATTTCTTTTGCCAATGTAAATCCATCTTTTAGCGGCATCATCACATCAAGTATAAGAAAATCATACTTATTAGCCAGATATTCATTATATGCTTCTATACCATTAACGCATAAATAAGCAACATAACCTTTTGCCTCTAAATAGGACTTAAGAAGCGAACCAAGGTTAGAATCGTCTTCTGCAAGTAATATTTTAATTTTTTCTTTATTCATTTTAGTTTGAATTAGTATTGGGTAAAATAACCGTAAACTTAGATCCCTTTTTAATTTCGCTTTCTACTATAACTTTCCCGTTATGTTTTTCCACAATTAATTTAACATAAGCTAAACCCAAACCAAAACCTTTTACATTGTGTATATTTCCTGTAGGAACTCTGTACAAATGTTCAAATATTTTTTTTTGATTTGGTTTGCTAATACCTATGCCCTGATCTCTAATAATTACGGATATATTAGATTCATCCTTTTCAATATCAACTGTTATTTGTGGTTTATCGGGAGAATATTTGTTAGCATTATCTAAAAGATTATAAAATACATTGGTGATATGAACTTTATCAGCCAATAACGATATGTATGTTCCATTAAAATTTGTATTAACAACTCCACCTTTTTTTTCAACTTGAAGTCTAATGTTGTTAACCACATTTAATAATACTTCGTTGAGATTCACTTGCTCGAATTTCAGTTTTAGCTGCCCTTTTTCAAGCAAGGCTGTTTGCAATATCCTTTCCGATAGATTTCCGAGTCTTTTATTTTCATCTTTAATAATGTTGATATAATTAGTGGATAAAACTTCTGTTTTAACAACATCTTTATCATTTAAGGCTTCGCAAGCTAATGATATAGTAGATATTGGAGTTTTAAACTCGTGAGTCATATTGTTAATAAAGTCGTTTTTCATTTCTGATAATTTCTTTTGTCTGATAATTGTAATTATCGTGTAAAAAAATGAAAAAATAATAACCAACATCAGAATTGCCGATATCAACAGCATTATCCACATTTGAGTGAGCAAATAGCGTTGTTGGTTAGGAAAATATATAAGTAAAAAATGAGGATTGGCAAAGAAATCATTAGGAAATAAATAAAATTTAATAGCATTAGTAAGCAATTCATTATGATATTTGCCAGATTTTTCTGTCAATAAAGAACCAATAGTTGGATTATAAATTCCAAACTCATAATCTATATTAATTCCTTTATTTAGTAGCTCTGTTTTTATAAGAGAATCGAGCACTTTGGGGTCAATTCTCTTTTCAATAGACTGCTGGTATTGTGCATTTAGAAGATTTTCAAAAATCCCTGAAACTATTTCGGTTTGGTTAAAGAATTTTTCAAATTCAATATTTTCGCTATTATAATCATTTATTAAAGGTTCATTCGTTTGAGACAATTTAGAATACTGGTCGCTTGGAATTTCAATACCTTGAAATATTCTATCTCCCATAGCATTGTCTATATAGCTTGTATCAAATCTTCTAATAACTCTTCCATGACCGTTTTGTGTGTATTGAAATTGAACACTTTCAGTGGTATAACTATTATTTTTTTTTAGTGGATTTTTACTTTTACTTAATTTATTTTTTAACTCGTTATAGAATTGCTTGTTTAGCGAATCAATGGTGTAAAATAGCTTGGTGCTTTGCTTGTTAAATGTTTGTATTTGACGAGCAAGGTCTATTTTTTCTAATTTGTATATCACATTTGTCATTGCTTCATTCACACTGCGGTCAAAATTAGCCTCTTTCACCAAGATTGCGCTTTTTATCCAATACAATTGAATGCCCACCAAACCTATAAGCGAAAAGGTAATAATAAAAATAATGGCTATGATATATTTTTTTTTCATTAATTACAAAAATAACAAGAAGCTATCGTTAATTAGGATGATTTTAACATATTTTAACATTTATTAACTGAATTTTAACATTTTAAGTTAGTAAACGGTTGTATCTTTACATTGCAAAAAGGAAAATAGTTTAATTATAATTTTTTTGGTTTTTGGTTATTAAAAAAGGGTTGTTTTGTTAAGAAACAACCCTTTTTAATTTAATAATAATACCGTTAATACAAGAAACTAAGCAAAATACCTGCAGCAACTGCACTTCCAATTACGCCTGCCACATTAGGACCCATTGCATGCATTAATAAATGGTTGGTTTTATCGTATTCCAATCCTACCATTTGCGAAACTCTTGCACTATCAGGAACTGCAGAAATACCAGAATTACCTATTAATGGATTGATTTTATTCCCTTCTTTTAAAAATAAATTAATAAATTTCACAAACATGACCCCTCCAAAAGTAGCAACCACAAAAGAAACTGCTCCAAGAACAAAAATACCAACAGATTTATTGGTTAAAAAAGTAGTAGCTTGTGTAGAAGCACCTACTGTTACTCCAATAAGAATGGTAACAGTATCAATCAAAGGACCTTTGGCGGTATCTGCTAAGCGTTTTGTAACACCACTTTCTTTAAGTAAATTGCCAAAAAATAGCATTCCAAGCAAAGGCAAACCTGCTGGAACAATAAAACAAGTAAAAAGTAAACCAAGTATTGGAAAAACCATTTTTTCGGTTTTAGATACCGCTCTTGGTGGTTTCATTCTAATAAGTCTTTCCTTTTTGGTTGTAAGCAACCTCATAATTGGAGGTTGTATTAGTGGAACCAATGCCATATAGGAATATGCAGAAATAGCAATTGCTCCAATTAAATCGGGAGCCAAACGTGAAGAAAGAAATATAGCGGTAGGACCATCTGCACCACCAATTATTGCTAATGCACCTGCTTCGTTAGCAGGAAAACCCAGTGCTAAAGCACCTGCATAAGCACCAAATATTCCAACCTGTGCAGCAGCTCCTATTAATAATAGTTTGGGATTAGAAATAAGTGCAGAAAAATCGGTCATTGCTCCAATGCCCAGAAAAATAAGTGGGGGATAAACCCCTTTTATAACCCCAAAATACAAGTAACTCATTACACTTCCTTGTTCATAAATACCAATTTGCATATTTGGGAAAAAAGGAATATTTCCAATCAATATACCAAATCCAATGGGAATTAATAATAATGGTTCATATTCTTTGACAATAGCTAAAATTATAAATATTAATCCAATTGAAATCATAATAATATGACCCAATGTTAAATTTGCAAATCCAGTATATTGGAAAAACTGTTCTAAATGATTGATTAAGAAACTAAAAAAGTTTTCTGTACCCATTTTTTATCCTCCTATGACAATTAGAACATCACCTTCCATCACAGAATCGCCAGTTTTGAACTTTATTTCGGAAATTTTTCCATCTTTATCGGAGTCTATATTGTTTTCCATCTTCATTGCTTCAAGCGTAATGAGGCGTTGACCTATTTTAACAACATCACCTACTTGAACATGAACATTTAGAATTACACCAGGCAAAGGGGCTTTAATCGTCCCACTTCCTTTAGAAGCACTAGGGTTTGCAGTTTTTGCAGTAGCAGGAGTTGAGTCTGTTGATGGAATTGCAGTTGTTCTAACTAACTTAGGCGTTTTGTTTTGAATAATGGCTTTTTCTAATTCTATTTGATAGGAACTACCATTTACTTCAACCTGCATCAGATTGTTTTCTGCACTTTGAATGTCAACTTCGTATTGATTTCCGTTAATTTTAAATTTAAAACTCTTCATTGTATCTTTTTATTTAGGTGCTTTTCTTAATCCGTAAATTTTTGAACTCCAAGGGGAATAAGTTTTTGTTATTCTCTTGATGGTAAGAACTGTATCTTCAAAGTCGTGTAATTGATTTTGAAATAAATATACAGCAGTTGCAATGGCTGCAGCTATTTCTCCGGTGGTATCTTCTTTTTTAACAATCAATTCTTGACTGGTTTTCTGTTTTTTACTTATAATCTCTTTAAAATTAATTGAATAAATCTTTGCAATATACTTAAACATTAAATAAAGAACAACTAATGCACTAAAAACAACAGACATAGCAATTATAGCCATAGAAATGCCGTAAGGGTCTAGTTCCGAAAATTCCTGGGCGGATTTATGAACTATGTTCGTATTTGTTAATAATAAAATCATCATAGGTCTATAATTAGGGTATTACAATGGAATGTTTGAATGTTTTTTAGGAGGATTGCTGTCTTTTTTGGTTGCAACCGATTGTAATGCACGTATAATACGGAATCTGGTATTTCGTGGTTCAATCACATCATCAATATAACCATATTGAGCAGCATTGTAAGGATTTGCAAACTTTTCTTTATATTCAGCTTCCTTCTTGCTCATAAATTCAGTTCTTTCCGCTTCATTTTCAATCGCTTTAATTTCTTTTTGGTATAGCACTTCTATGGCTCCTTTACCTCCCATAACGGCAATTTCGGCAGAGGGCCACGCATAATTAATATCACCACGCAATTGTTTGCAACTCATTACATCGTGTGCTCCACCATAAGATTTTCTCAGCGTAATAGTTATTTTTGGAACCGTTGCTTCGCCATAAGCATAAAGCAGTTTTGCTCCATGTATAATAATACCACCATATTCTTGAGCTGTTCCTGGTAAAAATCCAGGTACATCGACTAATGTTACAATTGGCACATTAAAAGCATCGCAAAATCTAACAAAACGAGCAGCTTTTCTTGACGCATTGATATCAAGCACACCTGCTAAATAATTTGGTTGATTTGCCACAATACCAACAGGCATTCCATTAAATTTGGCAAAACCTATCACAATGTTAGGTGCAAAATGACGTTGAACTTCTAAAAATTCTCCATAATCAACAAGACTATAAATAATATCCTTCACATCATAAGGTTTATTAGGATTTTCAGGAACTATTTCGTTTAATGCATCATCTAATCTATCAATAGGGTCATCGCATGGCGCCAAAGGTGGGTCTTCTAAGTTGTTTTGTGGTAAATAGCTCAATATCTTACGGATTAGAGATATTCCTTCTTGTTCATCTTCGGCAACAAAATGATTAACGCCCGATTTGCTTCCATGCACCATTGCACCGCCGAGTTCTTCGTCTGTAACTACTTCGCCGGTTACAGATTTTACAACTTTAGGACCAGTAACAAACATGTAACTATTTTTTTTGGTCATAATGGTAAAGTCTGTCAATGCAGGCGAATAAACAGCACCACCAGCACAAGGGCCGAATATAGCCGAAATTTGAGGAATTACTCCCGAAGCCATAATGTTTCTTTGAAATATTTCTGCATAACCAGCCAAACTAAGCACCCCTTCTTGTATTCTTGCACCACCACTATCATTAATCCCGATAAGAGGAGCTCCCACTTTCATGGCTTTGTCCATTATTTTACAAATCTTTTGTGCAAAAGTTTCTGACAAAGAACCTCCAAAGACAGTAAAATCTTGAGAAAACACATAAACCAATCTTCCGTCAATAGTGCCAAAACCTGTTACTACACCATCGGAAGGGTATTTTTCTTTTTCTAAACCAAAGTTAGTACAACGATGGGTTACGAACATATCAAACTCCTCGAAACTTCCTTCGTCTAAAAGCAAATCTATTCGCTCTCTTGCAGTTAGTTTCCCTTTTTTATGTTGCGTATCTATTCGTTTTTGACCACCACCCAGCTTGGCTTGTTCTCTTTTATCTAATAATTCTTTGATATTATTTTCTTTTGACATAAGAAATTGATGTTTTATATAAAATATATAGTTTTTATAATTATAAATGGTTCATTTTATTTGTTTTTATCTTCGCAAAGCTCTGTTAATACCCCACAAGTTGATTTTGGATGCAAAAAAGCAATATCTAAGCCTTCGGCACCCTTGCGAGGTGTTTTATCTATCAATTGAATGCCTTTTAGTTCAGCTTTTTTTAATGCTCCTTCAAGATTATCAACTGCAAAAGCAATATGATGTATTCCTTCTCCTTTTTTTTCAATAAACTTTCCAATAGGTCCTTCGGCATCTGTTGATTCTAGTAATTCAATTTTTGTTTGACCCACTTTAAAGAAGGCGGTCTTTACCTTTTGTTCTTTTACTTCTTCGATAGCATAACATTTTAAGCCTAAAATGTGTTCATAAAATTTGATGGATTCCTCCAAGTTTTTTACGGCTATTCCAATGTGTTCAATGTGTGAAGGTTTCATAATAATTATCTTTTTTAATTTGATGGCAAATTTATAAGCAAAAACGATATGTTTTGATTTTTTTTCAATATTTATTAATAAACTTAACCAATTTTTGGTAAATAGATTGATTTTATTAGAATATATAGTATTCAATAAGAATAAATTATGTTTAAATTAAATTTATTTAACAAAATATTTTATGAAACAGTTTAAAAAAGTATTATTTTTACAAAACTTATAAAAAAATTATTATTCACTTAAATTTAAAATGTATGAAAAAAATTAGACTCTTTACTTTTGGATTGCTCGTTTTAGCAATTTTTAGCCAAACCAATAGTTATGCACAATTTTATGATGGGTTTATTGGAACTGGCAATATTGGTGGTAATTGTACTACTGTAGGAGCAACACCCGACTGTGCTAACAATGGTTGGCTTACACATAGTGGAACAGTTGGCACAATTGATATAGTTCTAGGAAGTCTAAACTATACTGGTTTGCCAGCTTCAACGGGAAACAAAGTTTATATAATTGGAGATGCTGCATTAACAAGAGATGTAAATGCTGCTATTAACCCAACTATTACTACCGTTGGTTATTATTCTGCATTAATTAATGTAATTGATAATACCAATTTGGGAACTACAGTTCCAAATTATTTTATGCATTTTGCTGCAACAGCAGGTAATTCTGGGGTAACTGAATTTCCGGCTAGATTAGGTATTAAATCAGTTAACGCAGGTGCTAATTTTAGATTTAGTATTTTAAATATGAGCGGCGGTACTTATACAGATTGTGCTACTGATTTAACTTTTGGTACCACCTATTTAGTTGTAGTTAAGTTTAATATTGCGGCCAATACAGCTTCATTATGGGTTAATCCAGCTTCTTTAGGTGGAACAGAACCCACTGCTGATGCAATTAATTCTTCTTCTACAACAGCACCAACAGGAACTTTATCTTCTATTTGCATAAGAAATGGTTGGGATTCTGGCAATAGTGCAGGTGCACCAAAAGCTGAAATTGATGAAATTCGTGTTAACACTACTTGGGCTGGTGTTACTTCAACTGGAATTAATGAAATTAAAGATGTTAAGAGTTTTCAAGTTTCACCAAATCCTTCTAATGGTTTTGTAAATATTTTATTTACACCAAAAACTTCTTATAATGTAAGTGTTTATAATACTCTTGGAGCTATTGTTTACAATCAGACCAATATTAATGACAACAATGTTGCCTTAAATTTAAGCAAATTAAACAAAGGCATCTATTTTGTTCAAATAAAAGACAATAACTCTTCTGCAGTTGCAGCTAAAAAAATTGTTATTCAATAATAATTTAATTTAATTTATTAAAAAGCAGCCCCAAAAGCTGCTTTTTTTCATGATAAGTATTTTGCCACAATAGGCATTCTTCTACCCATACCAAAAGCTTTTGATGAAATTCTTAAAATAGGGGGCGTTTGATGACGTTTGTACTCATTCATATTGACCATTTTTAGCACTCTATCTACTAATTTTTTGTCAAAACCTTGTGCAATAATCTCTTTAGGTCCTTGTCGGAGTTCAATGTATAGATATAATAATTTATCGAGAATGGCATAATCGGGCAGCGAATCAGAATCCTTTTGGTTGGGTCGCAATTCGGCAGAGGGTGGCTTGATAATGGAGTTGTAAGGAATAATTTCCTTTTCCACATTTATAAAATGAGCAAGTTCGTAAACTTGGGTTTTGTATAAATCGCCAAGCACCGATAAACCTCCGCACATATCGCCATACAAAGTTCCATAACCCACTGCTGCTTCGCTTTTGTTGGAAGTATTTAACAAGATATAACCGAATTTATTAGAAAGAGCCATTAATATTACTGCTCTAATGCGCGCTTGAATATTTTCTTCGGTTACATTAAATGGTAAGTCTTTAAAGTAAGGCGATAGCGCATTTGTAAAACAATCGTTTGCTTCTTCAATAGAGATAATGTCATATTTAACCTGCAAATTTTCTGCCAATTTCTTGGCATCTTCAATAGAATGATCGGAGGAAAACTTGGAGGGTAAAAGAATGGCTCTTACATTTTCTTTTCCAAGAGCTCTTTCGGCAAGCACTAAAGTTAAGGCTGAATCAATACCACCCGATAATCCTAAAATCGCTTGTTTAAAACCAAGTTTATTAAAATAATCGCAAATCCCCATTACCAAAGCATCGTGAATTAATTCAATTTCCGAAGTTAATTTCTGTGTGTGTTTATTTAGTAATGGCTTCTGAATGGTTTCTGAATCAAATATTTTAAAATCTTCTTTAAAATAATCAAGCTCATCTATAAATTCACCAAAACCATTCATCACCAAAGAGGCGCCATCAAAGAGCAATTCGGTTTGTCCTCCCACATGATTAACATAAAACAATGGAATACCATATTTAGCCGCATTTTTTTGTAATGTGTTTTTTCGTATAATCGCTTGTTTATAATGAAAAGGAGAGGCAGCAATGTTAATCATTATATCAGGCTTTTGATTTATCAACTCCTCCATCGGACAAACAGTATATAAAGGATTGTCCATGATGTTCCATAAATCTTCGCAAATAGTAATGGCTATTTTGTTGCCTTTATATTCAATTACTTCAAACTTGGTATTGGGCTCAAAGTAGCGGTATTCATCAAATATATCGTAGGTAGGTAAAAGTGTTTTATGAACAATGTGTTTTACCTTTCCATCCGCAAGAAAATATGCTGAATTAAATAAATCCTTCCCTTCTACATTTGGATTAATACTGGGAGAGCCAATGATAGCTGCAATACCTACACAGTCTTCTGCTAAATTAGAAATAGCATCATTACATTGAGCAATAAAATCATTGAATTCGAGAAAATCTCTGGGAGGATAACCCGAAATTGCTAATTCGGCAAATACTATTATATCTGCTCCAAGTCCTTTGGCTTTATTGATAGAACTTCTAATTTTGTTAATGTTGCTTTCAAAGTTACCCGTATGATAATTGAGTTGTGCAAGTGCAATTTTCATTGATACATTAGAATTAATAATTTATAGCTTTTAAAATTGGAGTAAAATTAATAAAAAATAAGATATTACTCCTTTTTTCGCAGGCACAATAAAACTATTAAACTAACAATAAGCAAACCACAACCCAAAATTAGCTGTGTGTGTTTGTCTTCAATCAGGCTAATAAGATAAATGCTAATTGCTGCAACAATAACAATGAATATAAGCTTCAGCTTACTTTCCATATTTTGTTTGGAGATAACCTCCGATTGCTTTTTCCACTTTTTTCATACCTGAATAAGTAAAAGCAATTAGAATTAAACCACCCATCAGCAGACGAACCCACAATGCAGGATTCATCCCATAAACGGTAATCATGCCCTTTCTTATTTGCACAGCAGCACCAACATAAGCACTTTTAGCAACAATAATATACGTTCCAAAAATGTTTTTGCTTGTAGAATATTTGTATTCAGGAAAAGCGTTTTGTAATTCAGCTAATAGTTTCTCAATAGAAACTGATTCGGGTGTAATTGTTATTTTCATAATTTTAGATTTAATATCATTCAAAAATAAATAGAATATTTAAAAAAAACTAATTTCTTATTAAAATTTGTCCGATAAAATTATCAATCTAATACCGACCTGTTAATAAGATAATTAAAATAGTGCACTTTGCTTTTATTTTAAATTTGATAATGTAATGTACCAATATGTTAATAGTCTTATAGCCCAATGATAACAGAAAATTTTAGGATATTTCGATTCCATATTTTTCTATTTCACAAAGGAAGCCTCCTAAGTCATTATCTTTTTCAATGATAATGGGTTCAATTCTATCATCTATTTGTCTTCTTAATTTCCATAATAGAGGGTTTATGGAGAAAAAATCTCCTTCGATGTGATTAACAATAATAGCAACATCAATATCACTATTTTCTCTATTGGTGTTTTTAGCATAAGAACCAAATAAATATACTTTCTCAAATTTAATATAATCTTTCAATAGAAGTCTATATTGCTTAACTTTATTTATA